>MNIJ01000013.1 GCA_001919715.1 Acidobacteria bacterium 13_1_20CM_58_21 | reverse complement strand
ATGGCCGTCGCATCACCGTGGTAATGCTCGAGCCGGGCAAGCAGGAACGTCAAGCCGTACTCACTCAAATTTACCGCATGGATGACAAAGACTTCAACAAACACTTTCTGCAGGGCATGTTCACTGGAGAAATCCACGCGGCACCGAAGACACTGGCGACTTCCACCGAAGTGCTCAAGTTCGTGCTTAACGTGCCGGGGGCCATCGGGTACGTGCGCGGGGCAGAAGCGGATGAATCTGTGAAGATCATTCACGTCGACAGCCGTCTCCCTGGCGACAAGGATTACAGCATTCGGCTACATCCGAAATCAGCCAAATAATAAGAGTTAGGTGGCTTCCGCGTTCTCGGCCAGTCGAGGTTGTGGCAGGCGCTTACGCAGTTTGCCGGTGGCCCCGTACACCACGAAGCCGGCGACAATGATCAACGTTCCGAAAGCCAGCCCATTCATCCCGAGCACGCTCTCGTGCTCGCTCTCCAGCATCGCCAGGCTGAGGAGCAGCAAAGGCAACACGCCGGCGAGAATCGTACCGGTCAGCCCACCAGGAACGCGGAATTCGCGCTTCAACTCGGGCTCGCGGATCCGCAGCGCCACCAGCGTTACGAACTCCAGCATGAGGCTTATGCCGTAAAGCATAATGTCCAGCGTTACCAGCCGCGTGAACCCCAGTCCCAAGCACAGCGCCCAGCAAGTCGCGCAGAAAATGATGGCAACCCAGGGCGCCTGACTCCTGGCGCTCGTCTTGCCAAAAAACTTCGGGAGCATGCCGTCTCCCGCCATGGCCAGTGGGAGGCGCGAATAGCTCAGCACCAGCGCGTTGAACATGCCAAACGCGCTCATCATTCCCCCGAGGACGATCAGAAACCTCAGCCATTCGAATCCCTTGAACTTTCCGCCCACGAGACCCGCTACTCCAGCCCAGGCGCCATCACTCCCGAACGTGGAAGCCGGAATACCAGCAAGGTACACTGCCACGAACGGGAGCACGTAGGTCAACGCCACCAGAACCACCGCAGCAATCATAGCCTTCGGATAAGTCCTTTGTGGCCGCTCGACTTCCTGTGCAATGGTCGAGGCGTTATCCCAGCCCATGTAATTCCACATCGCTACGAGCACGCCGCCGAGCAATCCCAACCCCGTAGCCCCTGGCGCGTTATGGACCTGCGCCAACGCTCCTATTTTGAGGGGCGCCATCACCACGATCAACGCGAACGGCGCCGACAGCAGAAAGAAGAGCCACAGCGACGTGATTCCCACGACGCGAATTCCCGCAAGATTTAGCAGCGCGCAGGTAACGACCACGAAAAGGCCGGCGTATATTCCATGATTCCCGAGTCCAAACCAAGGCGACATCTGCCTCAAGTAAAAGACAAACAGCGTGGGGTAGATGGCCATGTCAAAGATGCTGGCAGCCAACGAGAGCCATGCTTCCTGGAAGCCCCAGAAATTTCCCAAGCCGCGGCGCACCCACGCGTAGTAGCCACCTTCTTGCGGCAGCGCACTCGACAGCTCGCCAATCATGAACGCCGTCGGCAGGCACCACAGCACCGGCAGCAGCAGCAGGATCAATATCCCTTGACCGTAACCCGCGCCATGAATGATCTCTTCCGTGCCGTACGTGCCGCCAGACACCATGAAGAAGGTGGCTGCCACAAGCGGCCAAAGCGTAAGTTTGGCGACTCTTTTTTTCGCTGTTGGGATTGCGCGGGAAGGTAGCTGGGCGGGAAGCGATATAGAACTCAATTTTTACTCTCGTCCTCCTAATCGAAACTCGCTCGCGCCGCTCCGGTGACCGTCCTGCGGTCACCCCTGAAAATGAAGCGAGTTGCATTCGAAGGATACAAGACTCGTCACTGCATGCAAGAAGAAAATACACCTGAGCTAAAATATTTTCTGTCGCCCTGCCGTACTTTCGGGACAACGCGAGCGCCCGTCGTGCAAGCCCCTCAGGGCTACTTCCCGATTCTTGCCCTACGCTGTGTACCGGAGGGCCTGTGTTACACTTCGCCGTTTGTTTGCTTACTCTCATAACCGCTCAAGAGGTCATTGCGAATGAAGCGCGCCTTTCGTCTTGCATCTCCTTCTGCAGTTCTGGTACTCGCACCTCTCGCTCTTGCTCAGCAACCCGCTCCTCGCGCCATCACCATCGACGATTATTTTCAGATCCGCGAGGTTCGCGACCCCCAAATGAGTCCCGACGCGAAGTGGGTCGCCTACAGCATCAAGACCGTCCTTCTCAAGGAAGACAAGGAGGGAGAGCGCATCTGGATGGCTCCAACCGCCGGTGGTGACCCTCTCGCGTTAACCGCCGAAGGCGTTTCTTCCGCTCACGCGCGATGGCGCCCCGATGGCAAGTTCCTTGCTTTTCTTTCTGCTCGCGATGAAGGCAAGACCCAGGTCTGGCTCCTCAACCGGCTCGGCGGGGACGCAGAGCGCCTTACAGACACCCCGCAAGATGTCCAGGACTTTGCATGGTCGCCAGACAGCAGCCAGCTCGTTCTCGTTCTTCGCGACGCCAGTTCTGAGGAACTGGAAGCCGCCAAGGAAAACAAAGACGAGGCGGTTGCTGACCGCGCGAGGGCTGCTGAAAGCGAAGCCAAGGACAAGAGGAAAGCGCCAAAGCCCTGGGTGATCGACCGCTTGCAATTCAAACTCGACGAGGTGGGTTACCTTGATCGCCGCCGTACGCACCTCTATGTGTTCGACTTAGCCGCGAAGTCCCTAAGGCAGATCACTTCCGGCGATTACGACGACTCCGAGCCCGCGTGGTCTCCGGATGGCAAATGGTTGGCATTCAGCAGCAATCGCTCGGTGCCAGACCCCGACGCTACTTACGACCAGAACATCTGGGTCGTCCCGGCGAGTAACTCCGATAAGGGTGCGCATCCGACGCAAGTCACTACAAATCCCGGCGCCGATGGCTCACCCGCCTGGTCCCCAGACGGAAAGTGGATCGCCTACGTGACGCAGATGGATCCCCATCTCTTCGACTACGCCACCAAACATCTTGCCGTCGCTCCCGCCACCGGCAGAGAGGCCAAGCTCATCACCCTTGCTCTCGATCGCATGGTGACCGTCCCACGTTTTTCCCCGGACGGGAAGTTCATCTATTTCATCGCCGATGACGATGGCACGCAAAATCTCTGCCGCGTCCCCGTGACCGGAGGCGAGGTCGCTCGCCCTGTCGGGGGCCGCCTGATGGTCAACGACTACTCGCTTGCCAAGACCGGCGACATCGTCGTACAGATCGCCACTCTCGACCACCCCGATGAGCTCTACACGATTCCCGACGGCAAACTGACCCGGATTACACACACCAACGACGCCCTGATGAGCCAGCTCAAGCTCTCCTACGGCGAGTACGTCCACTTCAAAAGCAAGGATGGCACGATCATTTCCGGCTACCTCTACAAACCCGTGGACTATGTCCCGGGCAAGAAATACCCCACCATCCTTCGTCCGCACGGTGGACCCGTTTGGGCGTATTACGCGGAGTTCGATCACCTGCCGCAACTCCTCGCCGCCAACGGCTATGCCGTGCTCTTCCCGAATCCGCGCGGCTCAACGGGATATGGTCAGGACTTCGCCAAAGCCATCTGGGCCGACTGGGGCAACAGGGATTTTCAGGACGACATGGCCATGGTCGATTACGCCATCGAGCAGGGAATCGCCGACCCGGCTAAGCTCGCCGTTGGCGGTTGGTCGTACGGGGGCATTTCCACGGACTTCATCATCGCGCAGACCAACCGCTTCAAAGCTGCCATTTCCGGCGCAGGAGGCGCCCTGTTCAGCAGTTTTTATGGCCATGACCACTACCAAAGAGATTACGAAGCCGAGCTAGGCCACCCGTGGGAGAACAAAGCTGTCTGGGAAAGAGTCTCGCCCTTCTACAAGGTCGCCAATGTAAGCACGCCCACTCTCTTCATGGGCGGCGCGATCGACTGGAACGTTCCCATCCTTGGAAGCGAGCAGATGTACCAGGCCCTGAAGCGACTCGGTCGCTCCACCGAGCTGGTCGTCTACCCGGGCGAGTACCACGAATTCAAGAAGCCATCTCACATCAAGGACCGCCTGGAGCGTTACCTCGCCTGGTATGCCCACTTCGTAAAGGGCGACTCGACTCCCGCTCGCCCCGTGCCGACTCCGAAATCTGGCGAGTAGTGCAAGATTCGAGTGTCTTTGAGGCGCCTGCTCTACCGACGGGCCGTGTGTGAGGTGACTCTAAATAGTTCGCGGCAAGGAGCAGGCGGGGTTTGCCCGCCCGTCGGCGTGCAGCCTCATCGCCAATGAAACCGATTCAGTGCCAACGGCGTCCCATGCGAAGCGGGTGCTTCTCCGCGGCGATTTCCTGGCAAGCGAGAAATGTAAATACGACGGGTGGAGGACGATAGTGCGAATGCATGCGAGTGCGTTAGCCGTATTCCTGGCGTTGACAGTGGTTTTGCCTTTGGCTGCACAGGCGCCCAGCCAGACGGACTTATCCGCGATCCATCAAATCAAGGACGAGGGCTTCAACGATTCCAAAGTAATGGAAATCATGAGTTACCTGACGGACGTCTACGGCCCGCGTCTGACGAATTCGCCGAACATCAAGGAGGCCGCTGCCTGGACCATCGCCAAGATGAAGGAATGGCAGTGCGCCAACGTCCGTCTCGAGCCTTGGGGACCGTTCGGCCGCGGCTGGTCCAACGAACGTTTTTCCGCTCAAGTGATCTCGCCGCGGCCATTTCCTCTGATTGCCTACGCGAAGGCTTGGACACCCGGGACCATCGGTCCGGTAACCGCGGCTGCAGTCCTCGCGCCAATCCTGAAAGAAGAAGATATTCAGAAGTATCGCGGCCAGCTCAAAGGAAAGTTTGTCCTGACCGCGGCCATCCCCGAGAATCCCGAACGCTTCGAGCCGCAAGCCCACCGCTACACCAATGATGAGCTAGCGGATCTCGCGACTCAGCCGGTGCCTGCGGCCGACGCTGAAGATCGGGCCGCCCAATTCCGCGCTCAACGCGAATTGAATCTCAAGGTACAGAAGTTTCTTGTCGAAGAAGGTGTCGCCGCTTGGATTGAGCCTTCCCGCAGCGATGACGGAACCGTATTCGTCCAGCAGGGAGGCGGTCGCGACAAGGAGAAAGATCCGCCGGCCCCTCCGCGCGTCGCCGTTGCCAGCGAAAACTACGGCCGCATTTTTCGAATGCTCGATAAGAACGTGCCCGTCACGCTGCAAGTGGATATCGAGAACAAGTTCTACGACGATGATCTGAATTCCTTCAACATCATCGGCGAAATACTGGGCACGGACAAAGCCAAAGCCGACGAGGTCGTAATGCTCGGCGCGCACTTCGATTCCTGGCACGGCGGAACAGGTGCGACCGACAATGGCGCGGGTTCCGCTGTGATGCTGGAGGCCATGCGGATTCTCAAGACGACTGGCCTAAAGATGCGTCGCACCGTGCGAATCGGCTTATGGACCGGCGAGGAGCAGGGCTTACTCGGCTCGCGCGCCTATGTAAAGCAGCATTTCGCCGATCCGGAAGTAATGAAGCCCTTCCCGGAGCACGCTAAGCTCGACGCCTACTATAACGTCGATAATGGAACGGGCAAGATTCGCGGCGTCTATTTGCAGGGGAACGAAATGGTGGCGCCGATCTTTTCCGCGTGGATGGAGCCCTTCCGGGACCTCGGAATGCACACGCTCACCATCCGCAACACCGGCGGAACCGATCACCTTGCCTTCAATGCTGTTGGGCTGCCCGGTTTTCAGTTTATCCAAGATCCTCTCGACTATGACACGCGGACGCACCATTCAAACATGGATGTCTACGAGCGCATCCAGGAGCCGGACATGAAGCAGATGGCGGTGATTGTCGCCTCCTTCGTGTACCTGACGGCCAATCGCGACGAAATGATTCCGCGCAAACCGCTACCCAAACCCCAACCTGCCCGCCCTCAGCCCTGAACGGTTAGCGTAAGGGGCATGGCTTGTTTATCCGGGAGGGGCCCGCTTCCCGGCATCGGAAACGTGCGCCTGCTGGCGGGAGTACGACCGCCCTTCCTTCTTGCGTGAAGTTTGGGTTTTCCCTTCGTCTTATACAGCCAGGGGATTGAGATGGCCTTATTCTGGCAAGACCTTCGCCACGCCTTCCGTCTTCTTCGCCTAACTCCCGGCTTCACCCGTTATCTCTGTCCTTACCCTCGCGCTCGCCATCGGGGCCCACACCGCAATCTCCAGCTGATCGATTCCGTCCGCCTGCGCGCTATTCCGGTCAAGAACACGCCTCGTTGTCGCAAGCAACGTTCTCGCAGGTTCACGCGCTGAATTTTTCCAACCATTTTCCGTTGCTCCCTCTGCTAAACTACGCCCCCGGTTTGCGCTCCATCCTAGTTCTGAGGAATTATGGGCATGAAAACCATTCGCCGCATCACGTTCGCCTCTCTTGCCGTAGTTCTGTGGCTGCCCGCCCAGGAATCGATCCCGAAGCCCGCTTCCGCTACTCCACGCAACATCACAATTGACGATTTTTTCCAGATTCGCGATGTTTCTCAACCCGAAATGAGCCCCGATGGACAATGGGTCGTCTACTCCGTTCGAACCAGGATGCTCAAGGACGACAAGAACGAGCAGCGCCTCTGGATGGTCTCAACGCACAGTGGCGATCCCATTCCCATGACCGCGGAAGGAGTCTCCTCCTCGTACCCGCGGTGGAGCCCTGACGGCAAGTACCTCGCATTTCTCTCCTCTCGCAACGCGGGCAAGAGCCAGGTATGGTTGCTCAACCGCCTCGGCGGGGAAGCCGTGCGCCTCACGGACACAGTTCAGGGTGTCACCGATTTCGAATGGTCCCCAGATAGCACGCGCCTCATCCTAGTCCTCCAGGATCCCAAGTCGGAGGACGCCGAAGCCGCGAAAGACAAGGACAAAGATAGGCCAGCTCCAAAACCGAAGACTCCGCCGCCCTTCGTGATCGACCGGCTCCAGTTTAAGGAAGACACCGTTGGCTATCTGGATCGGCGCCGTACCCACCTCTACCTTTTTGACATCGCCTCCAAGAGGGTCACCCAAATTACTTCCGGCGACTTTGATGACAACGAACCTGCCTGGTCGCCGGACGGCAAATCTCTGGCCTTTACCAGTAACCGCAGCACACCCGACCCCGATCGCAATTTTAATTCGGACATCTGGGTCGTCGCCGCCGACAACACTGACAAAGGTGCGCATCTCGCGCAGGTCACCACCAATCTTGGAGCGGACCGCTCACCCACCTGGTCACCCGACGGAAAGTGGATCGCCTTCGTCAGCCAAACCGACGTCAAGGCCATCGACTACGCCACCGCTCACCTGGCCATCGCTCCTTCGACTGGCGGGGAGGAGAAAGTCCTGACGCTGGCGCTTGACCGTAGCGTCCGCCGCCCGCGCTTCTCCCCGGATGGCCGCTCGATCTACTTCATCGCCGAAGATGACGGTGCGCAAAATCTCTTCCGCATTCAGGTCAGCGGTGGTGAGGCCGCGCGCCCCATCGCTGGCCGTCTCACGGTGTCCTCCTATTCGCTCGGCATGGACGGCAGCATCGGCGCACAAATCGCCACGCTCGATCGTCCCGACGAAATCTATCTCTCGAATGGAAACGATCTCACCCGCCTCACCAAAACAAATGACGCCTTAATCTCGCAACTCCATCTCGCCCAAGTCGACTACGTTCACTTCAAAAGCAACGACGGCACGCCCGTCACCGGTTATCTCTACAAACCCGTCGACTACACTCCCGGCAAAAAAGTGCCTACGCTGCTCAATCCACACGGTGGTCCTGTCGGTCAATATTCCGCTTCTTTCTATCACCTCGCGCAGCTCTACGCCGCCAATGGCTACGCCGTCCTCCTACCGAACCCGCGCGGCTCTTCCGGCTACGGCCAGAAATTCAGCGAAGCCATCTTTGCCGACTGGGGGAACAAGGACTACCAGGACGATATGGCCATGGTGGACTATGCCCTCGCGCAGGGCATCGCTGATCCCGAAAGACTTGGCGTTGGCGGCTGGTCCTACGGAGGAATCTCCACCAACTTCATCATCACCCAGACCACCCGCTTCAAGGCGGCGATCAGCGGTGCCAGCGAAGTTCTCTACGTCGCGAACTATGGCCACGACCACTATCAGAAACTCTGGGAACTCGAGCTAGGTCTTCCGTGGGAAAACCGCGCTCTCTACGAAAGGATCTCGCCGTTCAACAAGGTCACCAGCATCACCACCCCCACACTCATCATGGGCGGCGAAATTGATTGGAACGTCCCTATCATCAATTCCGAGCAACTCTACCAAGCACTCAAGCGCCTCGGCCGCACCACCGAGCTCGTTGTCTATCCCGGCGAATATCACGGGTTCACCACTCCGTCGCATATCAAGGACCGTCTCGAGCGTTACCTCGCCTGGTACGCTCATTTTGTCAAAGGGGACGCCACCCCTGCGCGTCCTCCCGAGCCCAGGCTGGGAACTGTACCCGCCGCCAAGCCTGCCAACTAGTGCTGTTGGCCCTTTGGGGGCGCTGCGCCGCTGCGCCCTTTCTTCTCCGCGACTTAGTGCCCTCTTCGTTGAGTCTTTGGGCTTTTCCATCTTTCGATTGCCTCAACCGTTGTGCCCGCGCTATCCTCACACTCTTCGCGGAGGTGCCTTACGCCGATTCGCCTTCCGATTGTCGCAACCCTACTGCTCATTCCTTTTCTGGCTCATGCCCAGTCCCCCTTCACTGTCGGCACCGCTTCTGCCGTCCCCAACGAGAAAGCCACCGGCATCCTCGAAGTTCCCGCTGGTGTCGACGCCGCCACCAGCATTCCCATCGTCGTCGTAAACGGGGCCAAGCCCGGCAAAATTCTCGCACTCGTCTCCGGTGCCCACGGCACCGAATACGTCTCCATCATCGCCATCCAAAAACTCATCGCCGATCTCGACCCCGCGCAAGTCACTGGCACCGTCATTCTCGTCCCGCTCATCAATATCCAATCCTTCGAGCAAAAAGTCCCGCACGTCAATCCCGTCGACAACAAAAGCATGAACCGTTTCTACCCCGGCAAACCCGATGGCACGCAAACCGAGCGCGCCTCTTTCCTCATCACCAGGGAAATCGTCGACCGCTGCGACTACCTCATCGACTACCACGGTGGCGACCTCGACGAAAGCCTCCGCCCCTACGCCTACTGGGGCCCCACCGGCCGCGAAGCCCAGGACCGCACCTCCAAGGAAATGGTCCTCGCCTTCGGTCTCGATCACATCATCATCTGGCGCGAACGCCCCACCGACCTCGTGGCCACACGCTACCTCGACAACACCGCCTCGGTCCATGGAAAACCTTCCATCGTCGTCGAAGCCGGCCACGCTGGCACCGTCGACTCCGACGACGTCGCCCTCCTCGTCAACGGCACCATCAGCACCATGCGCGCCTTGAAGATGCTCCCTGGCGACGCGCATCCCATCGAAAATCCCGTTTGGATTGAAAAATTGGTGGACGTCCTCGCCGATGGCCCTGGCATCTGGTATCCCCTCGTCAAACGCGGTACTTACGTCTCTGCCGGAATGAAGCTGGGCATCATCACCGATTATGTCGGTAAAGTTATCGCCGCGCCCCGCGCTCCAGTCTCTGCCGTCGTCCTCCACATCAACGCGGTCCCCTCTCTAAAAAAGGGCGACAACATCGCCGACCTAGGCGTCCCCGCCGCCAAAGCCCCGTAACCTGGCGCTGACCCTCTGTATGGTCTACTAGCAGCGGGCCTCGTGCCGCGATCTTCAGATTGTGCAGGGGTAAGACCTTCGATCTTGTTACCTCCAAGGCGATTTTTCGGGACTGCTCTCCGGCGGGTTGCCACCCAAAATCTTCAGCCCTGGTGTTTACTTCGATCCGAACTGCGAACCTCTTCGCTATTATCGCTCTCCGCGGCCGCACACCGCACCTTGAGCGCGATCGTTTTCTTCAAGGCCCGCAAACGGCCGCCTCGCATTGCTCCGATTCCGCAGCCAGAGTATCCTCTCCCTTCTCACGGAGGACGCGGATGCGAATCGAGAAGTGGTTTGTCGTTGGAGTCGTCACCACAGCTATTTTTTGTACTTCTCTATGCACTTCGGCGAACGCACAGCAGTTCGAGCAGAAGCTTTATTCCGAGATGCGCTGGCGTTGCATTGGGCCGTTTCGCGGAGGCCGCACTGTTGCCATCTCCGGCGTGCCGCACCAACCCAACGTGTTCTACATGGCCGCCGTCAACGGCGGTGTCTGGAAGACCACCGATTTCGGAAACACCTGGAATCCGATTTTCGACGACCAGCCAACTGGCTCCGT
>MNIJ01000159.1 GCA_001919715.1 Acidobacteria bacterium 13_1_20CM_58_21 | reverse complement strand
CCAGGTTTATCGAAAACGTCAGTAAGGCAAAGGTTCAACGAGGGCAATGAGAAGTGCAACTCGAGTGCAGGAGGCGAATATGGGGACGTCAGAGTTACCGCATCAGAAAAAGATAATGAACCGGTCGGCACCCGCTGCGACTATCGTACCTGTTTTGATCTACGAGGATGTGGACAAGGCAATCGAGTGGCTCTGCCGAGCCTTTGGACTGAGCGAGCGCCTGCGCGCATCTGGAGCCGGCGGTAGGATCACCCACGCGCAGCTCTCGATCGGTAATGGCGATCTCATGATAGGCGCGTCGGGAGCGGAGTTTCGGCCTCCGCACGGGGAGGAGGTCAGCCAATATGTTCTCGTGCACGTTGAAGATGTCGACCAGCATTTTGAACAGGCCAAGCGATCTGGGGCGCGCATCGTCGACCCGCCGAAGGACATGCCTTTCGGGGAGAGGCTGTACACGGTCGAGGATCTTGCCGGCCGCCGCTGGACGTTTTCGGAGTCGATCGCCGATATTGCTCCGGAGCAATGGGCGCCAAGCGAGTTCAGTTCAGATAGCGAGATTCGTGCGCTGGACTGTGCCCCGCGATTTACGGGCAAAGTGCTGAAGGGCGGTAATTAGAATTTGGATGAGTGAAGATACTATGCGAAGATTTTTTTTTGGCCGTTTGTCTTTTGGCATCTGCTTTCTTAGTCAGAAAAATTCCGGGGATCGTTCATCGCAGAAGATTATCGCGATGGAGCGCGCTGCCCTTGACCGTTGGGGCAAAGGCGATCCGCAGGGATACCTTGAAATAATGGCGTCTGAGGCGACCTATTTCGATCCGAGCCAAGAGCGCCGGACTGACAGGCTCGCAACGATCAAAGTCTTGCTGGCCCCGATCACTGGCAAGGTGAAGATCGATCCGTACGAGATGATCAATCCCCAGCTACAGCGCAGCGGCGACGTCGCCGTGCTGACATTCAACCTTGTTGATCAAGGCACGCCGCCGCGTGGGACGGCCCCGATCACAAATTCGCTGGAACAGCAGTGAGGTTTATCGCCGGATCGACGCGAATTGGAAGATCATCCATTCCCATTGGTCGTATACCAAGGGGGCGCCAGGATAGACTGGTGAGTCTATGGGGTCAGCGACTCCTTGTGCCGCGGAATGATGTTGTCGAACCGGAAGACCTTCCAAGAAGGCGGATTTATGAAAATTGCGACGGCCGCAGTTTATGTCGAGAGCCAGCCAGAAGCTCTCAAATTCTGGACGGAAAAGGTCGGGTTCGTAGTGCGCCGGAAACAACGAATGTCTGAGAACGCGAGCTGGATCGAAGTAGGTGGTCCCGATGCGGAAACCTGTCTCGTGTTGTTTCCGAAATCGATGATGCAGAGTTGGGCAGAACGGAAACCTTCAGTGGTATTTCAATGCGAGAGCATTCAAAAACAATATGAAGCGATGTCGTCGCGCGGCGTGACGTTTCAACAACCGCCCAAGGACATGGGGTGGGGACCGTTCGCGATATTTCTCGATACAGAAGGTAATTCGTTTGGTCTTCGTGAAACCGTTGCTAAGTAGTGCCGAGGAGCAGGTTGCGCACCAGCGAATTTCGATGAGAACGCTTTGAATCGTTGCTGAAACGATATCCTCAAGAGACCCAGGCGGTCGTTCCCGATGCCAGAAAGTTGTGCTGACCTGAAGTGCCCAAATTCGCATCTGGCCATCGCATCGAAGAAACCCAGGTGCGGTCAGGACTTGGTGCTCGCCTGATAAATGAACCGCCGAAAGTCAGTTTGAAAAGTCAGTTTGCAACGCGCTTGCTCCTTCGACAGGATGGGAGGTAGCCTCCTAGTCCGAGGGGCCGAGAGGGAGGGTCATAAGCAGGATATGGAAGAGCGCATTCGGCTCATACCCAAAGAAGTCGAGACGCACTATTTACAGAGCCGAGAATGGCAGCGTCTATCGGGCGACCGTGGAGAGCTCGAACGGCTTCGGACGCAAGCGATACTCGGCCGGTCCCTTCCGCCCGCTCCGGCAGTAGTTCTCGACGTAGGCGGTGCTGCAGGGGTCTATGCCCTTCCCTTGTGCGGAAAGACGTTCCATGTGGGCGAACTGGCGCGTGAATATCGCTTCAGCGACATCGATGGCAGGCGAGTCCCCCCCTTTTCGCATTGTTGAACCATATGTTGATGGTCAAGAAGTTCGAGAAGATACAGAGGAAACAAGGCCCAAACTCGGGGCGCCATCCGGCGCGCTCGACCAGCACCTAAGGAGATGCCCATGAACACAGCGGCCACTCCCTTCGTCGAATGCGAGCAAATCCACGCCGGCCTCGCCGTCACCGACATTGCTGCCGCGATCGACTTCTATACGAAAAAACTCGGCTTCAAGCTGGCGTTTACTTGGGGCGATCCGCCGACGTTCGCGGGCGTGAACCTCGACAAGGTGCAGATGTTCCTCCGGAAGGGCACGCCCGATCCTAAGGGCTGCGTGGTGTATTTTCTCGTCGGCGATGCCGACCAGCTCTACGAGTTCCATCGGGCCAACGACGTCACAATCGCGGAACCAATCGACGATAGGCCCTACGGAATCCGCGACTACGTCGTCAGGGACCTGCATGGGTACTATCTTTCCTTTGGGCATCACCTGTTCAACGCCGGCCCGTCGATCAAGATCGAGCGGGTGGACGTGCCGGTGCGGCTGGAGAAGCGTCTTGCCGCGCTACTCGAGGATTTGGCCAAGCACAAGCGCATGAGCGTGAATAGCTGTCTGGAGGAGATGCTGCTGCATACTAACGATGGCGTCGGGCCGCATACGCAAACAACGCTTAGGCACATTCAAGAACTGAAGAAAAAGCATGGGATCGACTACGACAGCCACGCGAGCTACCGGTTCGCCGAACAGTAGGCGGATCGCTAATGCATCGATTTGTGCAGGTCTTCAGCCGATCCGTTTAGAAGATTGCGGAGCACTGCCACTTCTGCCGTGATCCCCGTGTGCAATGCCGGGTCCACATCGGGAGCGAAGAGGGCAGAGTGATTTGATGGCAGCGTCGTTCCGGCTGCTTTGGCCTCTCGATACTTCTCTGGATTTGCTCCCCCGAGACTAAAGTAGAAGCCCGGAATCCCCTGCTCGATGAAATACGAGAAGTCCTCCGACGCCGTGTGCGGCTCTTCTGTGATCACGTTGTCTTTGCCCAGCACCGCCTCAAGCGGGCCCCTGAGCCGCTGCGCCAGCGCGGGATGGTTGTATACCGCATCGGTACTTTCGTAGTTTTCGATCAAAGGCTCGCGCTCGGCGCCAGCAGCGTCTGCCTCGGCCTTGCTTATGCGAGCGATCGCCGCGAGAGTCTGTTTACGAATTTCAGGTTTGTAAGTGCGTATGGTGAGCCCGAGTTGGGCCTGGTCGGGGATAATGTTGTTCTTCGTGCCCGCCTGAATGTATCCCACCGTGACAACCGCCATCTCCCCGGGCTTCACTTCGCGAGAGGGAATCGTCTGCAGAGCAAGGATCGTTCTGGCGGCGATTACGATTGGATCGATCGTGGTATGCGGTGCAGACCCATGTCCGCCCTTGCCATAAATTGTCATACGTACGGAGTCTGCGTTGGTATCAAAGATTCCGGGAGTGATTCCTAGTTTCCCCGCCGGAAGCGAATTTCCGACATGCATAGCCACAGCTACATCCGGCCTGGGAAAGCGTTTCAGCAGTCCATCGTCGATCATGCGTCGCGCGCCGTCGATCGTTTCCTCGGCGGGCTGGCCAATCAGCATCAAAGTGCCGTGCCAAGTCTGTTTGCTGTGGGCCATGATTGCACCCGTGGCTAAGATCGATGCCATGTGAAGATCATGCCCGCAAGCGTGCATGACCGGAACGTCGTGTCCCGCGTCATCTTTGGTATGTACGGTGCTGGCGTAGGCGAGACCGGTCTTTTCTTCGACTGGAAGCGCGTCGAGTTCGGTGCGAAGCATGACTGTGGGGCCAGGTCCGTTCTTGAGCATGGCGACAATCCCCGTGCCACCGACATGTTCCGCCACGTCGTAGCCGAGACCGCGCAGCCCGCTCGCGAGTTTCGCCGCGGTTTGCGTCTCATGTGAAGAGAGTTCGGGATTTTGGTGCAAATCCAAGTACAGTGAATGCGCTTCGGGATATACGGCGTCGACTTCTTTAGACAGTGGAGGAATTTGTGCCCAAGCGGGCGCACTCAGGGTCACGATAAGGCAAAAAAGGGCCGATCTCATTGTGCGCAGATGATAGCTGCAGTTCGCTCCGCCCGCAACCAAACTGCCGGCTGTGCCCAGAGCGTGTCGAGATAGTTCGTCAAAGGATTTTGGTAGAAATCGCTGGCGCTCGCGAACTCCGGTTCCAAGTAATCATCGAGGTGATTGCAGAATTTCTGAGCTTCTGCATCATGCAATAGACTATGGGGATTCTTGAACATCAAGGAGAAGGGCTTATTTCCCAGCGTGTCGGATTGAGTCGGTCAGCCACCTGGCCGAGATCTCGACTGGACTCAATTGGCCTGTTCGCGGTCTGGGTTCGTCTTGCCATCAGCCGATTGATTCTGGCGTTTCAGAATTAAATATGCCGCACCCATCGTCGGGCCGAGACGGGTGTTGACGTGATTTTTGACGGCGGCGGAACTCAAAGGCCTAAGCGCCTGCGTCGCGCCTTCTTTTTACTCCAGCTTACTCTCGAAACCAGCGGAAACCTGTACGCTGCTCCTCGGCAGCTTTTTTCAACAGTTCCATGCTGCGCCGTCGGTCGTAATGCCCGACAGCGGTCAGAATGCCATTCAGCAGACACATAGGCGCGGCGTAGGAGGCGCCAAACGATGGGGTCTCCACAGAGGCAATAAAGCACTCGTTGGCAAAGCGAGCGATCGGCGAAACCAACGTGTCCGCTATGCCGACGCAATAAGCCCCGTTGGCGCGCGCCTGACGCAGACCTTCCACAGTCTGGCGCAAGCCGCGGCGAAAACTCATGGCAATCAGCAAGTCACCCTTGCCCGAAGAACTGGACAGGTGAGCCGCCTCGCCAGACGATGTTGCCGTCACCGCCGGAAATCCCAACAAAATTAGATGATAGTGAAGGAAGCCGACCAGATTCGTGGCGAGATCACCGCCCAGGATAATGATGTGTCGCGCCCGATGGATCTTTTTTGCCACTGCGGCGATTCGATCGGTGTTCAGCGCATTGCGAAACCTCTGCAGATTTCGGACGTCAACATCCACCGCCTCGCGAACGTGCGCCGAAAGATCCGAGCCCTTCGTTTTGCTCGTACCCATGGTGTCGAGGGACGTGGCCTGAGAAACGGAAAGCTCATGCAAGTAATGTTGAAACTCCCGATAGCTGCCAAAACCCATTTTCATGGCCACGCGCAGAGCCGTGGCAGGATCGACCTTTAGCTTATGCGCCAACTCACGGACATTCAGAAGAACATGGTCGCGGGGATTCTCGAGCACGGGCCTAAACAATTCCTGGCGCTTCGGGCTGAGCAAGCCGAAGGTTTTGGCGAGATCTGGCCGGTTTGCCCGTGAGCCCAGCGAGTTGCGCTTTTTCGGCATGAGGCCGCACTTTTATCCTATTTGCTGTTGGCATGTCAAACGATCGCAACAATTGGTGCTTGCGATACTGAAGCATACCTATGTTATTGCAACATCTGTTGCACGATTACCGAGGGACCGCAGTATCTCCAAAATTTGACTTGACACTGTCCTCGAAGTTCCTTAAAGTCCTGCCAATTCAAGGGAGTCTGTCACTGCGCATCACTTGTTGCACATTGACGCTACCACACATGCTGGGCCGCAACACGTGATGCAGGTCGTCAAGAGAGTCGGAACACTCCGCGCCGGGAGGTTACATATGGGACATTCAGGCTGGTGGTTTGTCATGAGTTCCTTGTCTCCTGCAAGGCTGCGGAGACGTTTCTTTTCCGCTTTTATTTGCCTGTTCCTTGGCTTTGGTGCGCTCACGCCTACGGCGCACGCGCAAACCACTTCGACGATTGAGGGTACCGTCACCGATCGCCAGGGGTTGGCGGTCGCCGGAGCCGAAGTGCGTCTTGCCGGCGACACGGTTGGTTTTGACAAGTCGACTGTGACCGACGGGAACGGCCATTATCAGCTAGGGGCAGTTCCGGCGGGAACCTACAGGCTGACCGTCTCGCACTCCGGGTTCGGCACTAGAGCTTTCAAGAGCCTGGAGATTACCCTGAACCGCACTCTTAGATTTGATGTCGCCTTGGAAGTCAGCAGTGTGCAGCAGGAAGTGGAAGTATCCGCTATGCCGCCGCTCCTGGAGACGACTTCTTCATCGGAGGGCGTGACCATCACTCCCCAGCAGATCGTTGATATGCCGCTTAACGGACGAAACTACCTTGATCTCATGCAACTCGTTCCGGGCGTGGCCATCAACCGGCAAGCCGATCTCAATAGCGACAACGCCACGCCCGTTCTTGGCGAGCGTGCCAACAACACCGGCTTCCTCATCGATGGTCTGTCTAACCAGAACGAACTCAATGGCGGTGCTGGCGCGCAATTCAATCAGGACACCATCGCCGAATTCCAAGTCATCACCACTGGCTACAAAGCCGAGTTCGGCCATGCTTCCGGGGGCGTCGTCAACGTCATCACCAAGTCTGGTAGTAACGATATTCATGGCCTGGCTTCCGCCTACCATCGAAACAACGCCTTCGACAGTTCGGACATTTCGGGAAACAGCGTGCCCTACCTCTTGCGCTGGGACTATGACCTCGCCGGCGGTGGCGCCATGGTTCGTGACAAAGCATTCTGGTTCGCCTCCGCGGAAGGCATCCACGAAAACCGGCAATTGAATTTCGTGCCTCCCGCCAATACGCCGCAATTCCTTATCAATAATGAAGAAACCTACAATGAACCGACTACCGATCGTGAAGTTCGCTTGTTTACCAAACTCGACCAGGTTTTTCACAATCACCATCTCACCGAGCAAATGAACTACACAAATCTGCATGTCAACAGCACAAATCCTCTCTCCCTTTCGAACTCTCTTCCCTCCACACGCACGAATCTTGGTGACCGTAGTCTTCTCCTCGGTTTCAGTGACACGGCCACGTTTGGCTCGTCCAGTCCTTTTATCTTGAATATTCATGGTCAATACCGCGACGAGCCGACTCTTGCCAGTCCCGCGCACCCGCAAGCCGGCCCAAACACTATCTTCAATGTCTTCAGTGGCTTTACCACCGGCGGCATCTTCGGTGATCTCGGCTCGCCAAGTTATGGCGCTACGTTCACTTCGTCCACGCTGGATCAGAAATATGGGATCTTCGGAGCCAGTCTGGCCAAGACCTTCCATCGTCACACCATCAAGTTCGGCTGGGACTTCGAACACACCAACGTTGATGGTGTCGAAGCAAGTGCACAGCAGGACCAGCTTTTCGCGACGCAAGCCGACTACCTGCAGTTCGGCCCTATCGACGCTGGGTTCTTTCTTCTCGCTACGCAAGGCGGCCTTACGCCGCAAGCCAATCACGTCAAATTGAACAACAACTATAACGGCTTGTGGATTCAGGACGATTGGAAAATTACCCACAACCTGACCATCAATGGCGGCCTCCGCTGGGATTATGATTCAGCTTTTGACAAGAAGGACAACGTGTCTCCGCGCGTCGGGTTTGCCTGGTCGGTTACTCCCAAGACCGTCGTCCGCAGCAGCTTCGGTCTCTTTTACGATCATTTCCGTCTCGGCCTGGTTCGCGATATTCCGGGTTTCGGCGGCGCCGACATTCGCGAGATTCAGCCGCTTTCTTTTCCTCGTCTTTTTTACGGCGTACCTACGATCGCTCCTGACCTCTTCGGCGTGTGCCAGTCGACGTCTATGACAGACGCGCAGGTTGCCTCGTCTGGCGCTACTTGCCCGTTCCCAGGTTTTGGCGGTAATACCTCCACTCTCTATGGGGTTGACCATCTCAATAATCTGGGACCCACCCCGATTCCCGCGAATGCGGTTGTAAATATAGACAACGTTCAACAGTTGTCTGGTCTTAGTCCAAACGCTTTCCTCTCCGCCGCCGATGCGGCTATCAACAAGCCCGGCAGTTTCTGGTTCTGGGGTCCCTTCGGCACGCTCTCTTTCCTAGTAATCCAGCCCAGCAATTTCCCGGTTACGGTCGATCCCAGCTTCGCTACACCCTACACCCGTAGCTATACCTTGGGCGTTCAGCGCCAGCTCTCCAACGATTGGGTCGTGAGCGCGGACTACTACCATAAGGACATCCAGAACCTCCTCGGTGTTCGCCAAACGAATCTCGACTTCGCTGCCCGCATTAAGAACAGTTCCACGGCTGTCTTCGTCAACGGCTTTGGCCCCTGGTATTCCGGCAAGTACGACGCGGGAATTCTTAGCTTCGAAAAGCGGATGAGCCACCGCTTTACGGTGGGTGGCAGCTACACCTACGTCTCGGAGCACGACGACGGGCTCAATTTCAATCTAGGGACCGGGTCGCTCGGCAGCAGCAATGGCGGCTTCAACGGCTTCCCAACCGACAGCTTTCGCGGCATTCCTCCGGTCGTCACCGACCCCGGCAGCCCAGGCTGCTCGGGCGGCACCAACGCTACCGCTGCGTTCTTCGCCTGCAACGGCAACTACGTGCCGAGAGCCGGCGTTTTCTATGACGGTGCCAAACTTGACAGCGGTCCTTCCGACCTCGCCCTGCGCCACACTTTCGAAACCCATGGCCTCGTAGAGCTCCCTTGGAAGATCCAGTTCAGCAGCCTTTTCCGCGTACAGAGCGGTTTTCACTACACACAGAACGCCCTTGTGCCTATCGATCAGGACGGCAACGGAAACTTTGATGGCCGAGACCTGAAGACTGCCAGAAACCAATTCACCTCTCCGCATTTCTTGAACATGGACATGCGTATCGCCAAGACGTTCCCTATTCGCGAACGCTTGAAGATCCAGGCGATGTTTGAATTTTTCAACCTGTTCAATAGCGCCAATCCGGCGGCGGTGAACTTTAACCAGAATCACACCCCATTGCTGCCCGGAGAGCAGGTCTTTGGCACAGTCTCGCAGTTTCTACCGGGCCGCGAGGGGCAGGTTGGCCTTCGCATTGAATTCTGAGTGGAATCAGGCACAACGGAAAGGGATCGATGCGAAGTTCGATACTCACGGTATGGTCGCCGACCCTGCTACTTGTTCCGGCGCTCGGCAGCGTTCAGCTACAAAATCAACAAAAGCAGAAACCTGACGCAACATCGCAAGCGATTGGGGGCTGCTGTTGAAAATAGACGCAATTACGCTTCGTGAAATTCACGTTCGTCTCAAATCTTCCTTTGAGACCAGCTTTGGCAAGATATGGGAACGCCGTATTTTGCTAGTGGAAGCCCGTTCCGACGGCCTTTCCGGCTGGGGCGAGGTTACCGCCGGCGAAGGCCCATTCTACAATCCAGAGACTACCGATACTTCGTGGTCCATTTTTTGTGGCTTCGTCGCACCGCTGGCTATGGCGAAGAATATCGAGGCACCAGGCGACGTGCCAGCCTTG
>MNIJ01000036.1 GCA_001919715.1 Acidobacteria bacterium 13_1_20CM_58_21 | reverse complement strand
AACGATTTGTGACGAGGCCCACCACGCCGAGAGCAAAATATGGACTGAAGGTTGGGTTGGCCTAGCGGGTCCTCGGAATGATCTTGGCCGCGGGCTACTTTAGGTTGTCTACCGCTCTTTTGCGGGAAAGGTTGTCGTAGACAAAAACCTCCGCGGCTACTGAAACATCATATTCATGAATTCGATTAGCCTTGTGGCATAATTCCAGCCAATATGAACGCACCCTTTAGGACTTCCGCCCGAAACAGCGTGCTTTGGTTTGTGGCTGCCGGTGGATTGGTCTCGACGGCATTCATTGGCGGGACAAGCAGCGCGCAAGAGGCAAAGGCGCAACTCGATCCCGGTGCGCAGCAGGAACTGCAAGCGGGACAGGAAGCTCTCGTGGCTCGTCACTACGAGGGCGCGGAGAAAGCCTTCCGCAAAGCGAACAAGATTCAACATGAATCGTGCCTCGCTTGTTACCTAGGCTTGGCCCAGGCGCTGGCAAGCCTCGGCCAGAAAAAAGACGCCCTGGGCGCTGCCGACAAAGCGATGAAGCTGGCCACCAACGACGTGGAACGCGCGCAAGTGCATAGTCTGCGCGGGTTCACTCTTGCCTCCGCTGGCTCTGACGCCAAGACCCTGAAAGAAGAAGAATCTGAATATCGACAAGCATTGCAGCTGGACTCCAGGGTAACCGAATACCATCTTCGGCTCGGCATGACCCTCATGAAAGAGTCGCAAGATGGCGAAGGAGCGAAGGAAATCAGTCAGTATCTGCAGCTTGACCCTCAGGGCCGATACACGGAATACGCCCGGAAGCTGATGGACAATCCCAGGCGCGCGCGTGAGGACTATGCGCCGGAATTCAGTGTCAGGACGCTTCAGGGAGAAACAGTTTCCTTGAGCGGGCTGACGGGAAAATTTATCGTTCTCGATTTTTGGGCTACGTGGTGCCCGCCTTGCCGTGCCTCCGTTGGCGAACTCAAAGAACTCACCAGAAAATATCCGCGGGACAGAGTCGTTCTGATCAGCGTCAGCGCAGACAAGGAAGAGGACAAGTGGCGCGATTTTGTCGCCAAGAAGGAAATGGATTGGCACCAGTATCGAGACCCCGAGGGATCCATTCAGAGAACGTTCGGGATTCACGCCTTCCCCACGTACATCGTCATCGACCCCGAAGGGATCGTTCGCCAGACGATCGTTGGAGAGAATCCGCAACAATCGATCGTGGCGCGGCTCAAGAGCGTGCTGGCTACCTTGACAGCGGAAAAAGGGAAAGCCTGAGAACTGGCTGGCACTTCGGTAATTCAGGAAGCAGCTGTGGTAGCAATTCCAAAGAGAAATGCTATTCAAGCTTGCGGCGTCGTGAGAACATCTTTGGAGCAGCTCGCGGGCTGCCGGTGCATGAAAGAGACTCAGAAAACGCGGATGAGTGAACGAGGCGCGGCGATGCTTGCCATGGTGACAGTCCTCGCCATGTTAAGCAGTCCTCTCTGTGTGCCCCTGTGCATGGGAATCGCTTGCCCTCCGCAATTCTCCATGCAGCCCTCACAAGAAGTGGAGTGCCACGGCGGCGCCGGAGCGCATCCAGACGCAGCAGCTACTTATCTCACAGTCTCTAAGAGATGTGGGCAGGGCGAACTGCCAGCGGTAGTCAGACAATCCATCCGTCGGGTAGGCAACGACTTTTTGCAGCGAGAGAGCGCCGCGAAGAGCAACGTCCGCGGAGCGCAATCCCCTTCTCAAGTCCAAACCCTTGGTGCCAAATGCGGAGGGGATTGTAAGTCCCCGCCGCAATTGAATCTTTCGGCACGAACAGTTCGCTTGCGAATCTAGGAATTTCTCCCACCGTAAAAAGATCGTCCCTGACGAATTTCCGCTCGATGCAGGATTTCGCCTGCCAGCGGTCTTACTTGAACACCGACACGGTAGCGGTTTGACGCCGCCACCATCAAAGATCGTTATTCGGAGGCTGCCATGAGTGAATCGAGACGTGCGTTTTTTTATGATGCGGCGATTCTGGGAGCGGGGCTGTTTGGATGGGGCAAGGACCTTCAGGCGCGACGCTACGGAATTCGGGGTGAGCCCCGGGCCCCCGGAACGGAACGGGGGAACACCCTAGTCGCGGGCGGCGAAAAAAAGAGCGCACAGCCGAGGATGTCCAGTCTCCCGGTGCTCACTCCGGACGTGGCGGACCTGCCTCACGAAATGGATGGAGGCGTAAAGGTTTTCCACCTCGTCGGCGAACCGGTGAAGAGAAAGATCGCGCCGTTCAAGACCATCGACGCGTGGGGTTACAACGGAAGCTGCCCCGGTCCGACGATTCAGGTGCAGCAGGGCGATCGCGTACGTGTGGTCTTCGAGAACCGCCTGCCGGAGTCGACTTCCCTGCACTGGCATGGTCTGGAAATACCCATCGAGCAGGATGGCGTGCCCTACATCAGCCAGAAGCCCGTCGCTCCCGGTGAAAAGTACGTTTACGAATTCACGGTGCACCAGGAAGGCACGTTCTTCTACCACGCGCACAGCGCCATGCAGGAGATGATGGGGCAGATCGGATTTTTCGTGGCGCATCCGGCAAAAGATTACCAGCCCCGCGTCGACCACGACTATGGCTTGATCCTCCAGGAATGGGCAGTCCTGCCGAGCAACAGCGTTCCCAATACGGCGGCGATGGAATTCAACTGGCTAACGTTCAACGGCGTTTCCGCGCCGATGACCACGCCCTTGCTCGCTCGGCTGGGAAGCCGCGTGCGGCTGCGCATTCTAAATCTTGGTATGGATCATCACCCGGTGCACCTGCACGGGCATCAGTTCGTGGTCACCGGCACCGAAGGCGGACGCGCGCCGGAGTCCACCTGGTTTCCGATGAACACTGTTCTCATTGGCGTGGCACAGGCCCGCGTCGTAGAGTTCGACGCGAAATACCCCGGCAACTGGATGATCCACTGCCACCTGCCACACCACATGATGAACAGCATGATGGACTTGCTGCGCGACAGGCAGATCCAAACCACCGACCAGACCGAGGCAAAGGCCTTGAGCCAGATGGAGTCGCTCGCGAAAAGCGTGCCGTTCCAGCACGTGCATCCCTCCCCCATCGCCTCAAACGCTGAGAGCGTGCCAGGTTTTCCGCAGGACGCCTTCACGGAAATGGGGATGGACGAAGTGGTGGAAAAGCCCGAAACCTACGGGCTGCCGAAAAATTGGAGCGCGGGAATGATGGGAATGATGACCATGGTGCGGGTTCTGCCGGACAAAGAATATGACGCCATTATGTCGAAGAAGACGGCAGGCCCTTCGGCACAGGAAGGGCGTCACCATGAGTAGTAAAACAAGAGAAATTGACGTAACGCAGAGATCTCAGAGAACCGCGAGGGCGCGGAGAGGAATTACCATGCGAGCTGCGGGGAGATGCGGAACGGTATTTGTGGCCAGCGTGCTGGCAGCGGCTGGCGGCGTGCGGGCGCAGCAAATGCAGATGCCCGCGCAGGAGCCGCACCATGGAATGAAAATGGTGCCGGTAAGACCGGAATATCCACGGATGGGAAGAGCACAGGAAAATGCCAAGAGCGCGCTGGTCACCCTTGAGCAAGTGCAGAAGATCGCCAGCGAATCGAATCCCACCCTGCGTCAAGCGCAGGCGGAGATTCGCGCGGCCAACGCGCGCCAGCAACAGTCCGGTCTCTATCCGAATCCAACCATGGCTTACACGGGCGATGAAATCCGCGGGGGGGCGGTGGGCGGCGGGAAGCAGGGCTTTTTTCTGCAGCAGACGGTAGTCACGGGCGGGAAACTCCGACTGAGCCGCGGGGTTTTCGGAAAAGATGTGAAGCTCGCCGAGATCGAAGGTGAAGAGCAAGAAATGCGGGTGCAAAGCGCCGTGAAGATGGCCTTTCTGCGCGTGCTGGCCGCTCAGGAGCTGCTCTATGCCCGGCGCGACATGGCCGTGATCGCGCAAGATGCCGCGGAGACAGCGCGGCGACTGATGAATACTGGGCAGGCCGACGAAACTGAAGTACTCGAAGCAGAAGTGGAAGCGCAAAGGATGCGCATGACCGCGCGGATGCAGGAGAACACGCTTCGCGAAGAATGGCGCTCCCTCGCGGCGGTGATCGGGCAGCCGGATCTGCCATTGACCATGGTGGCCGGTGATCTGGAAAAAGGGTGGCCGGAAGTGAATGAAGAAGAGGCCGTGGAGACCATTGTGAAAGAGAGTCCTGCCGTTCGAATTGCCGATGCGGCGGAGGCACGGGCTCAATCCTTTCTGGTCCGTGCGAGGCGTGAGTCGATTCCTGATATCCAAGTCCGCGCTGGCATGGAATACAACCACGAAACGCTTGGTAGCGTTCCCTTTGCGAAAGGCTGGGAGGGAACCGCGGAAGTCGCCGTGCAGGTTCCGCTCTTCAATCGCAACCAGGGAAATGTGGGAGCGGCCCGGGCTGATGTCGATCGCGCCGGGCAGGAAAAGAAGCGCATAGCGCTTACGCTGCGCGAGCGCGCGGCATCAGCCGTGGATCAATACGCAAACGCACGCCTAATGGCCATGGAGTATCGCGACGAGATGCTTCCACGTGCCAAGAAAGCGTACGGCCTGATGGTAGAGAGATATGGCCAGATGCTGGCGTCTTATCCCCGCGTCCTGGATACACAACGAAAACTCTTCGAGTTACAGATCGAGTACATCTCCACGCTGGAGAGCGTCTGGACCAACGGCATCGCCTTGCAAGGGTTTCTGCTCACGGACGGACTTGAGGCTCCCGCGCGCCCGGACGAAGTTGACCGCCCAGTCCGAGAAACCAATGTCCCGATGCCGGAACGCACGATGTCGCCGGGGGAGGGTCGTCGGCGGCCCTAGTGTCGCGGACGTTTTCTTTCGGCTGCTTGCTGATTGGGAAGTAACCCTATACCTGCCCCAAGTGCACTTGAATACCGTGCCTACCCCCATAAATAACTCATTCTAAGTCTCTTAGAAAAACGCCAAGGCATAAGAAGCCCCCGACCGTATCGAGTGTGAAACACTGGTACGGCAGTAGCGTTGACCAACGGAAAATTCATTGCGTACCGTGGAGGATAGGACGCCTGGGTGTCGGCGGATGCATTTCCCCCGGATGAAGACCATGAAATTGACGACGGAAGGTCTCCGGACTGTTCTCCGGTTCCCTTCCCTCCAGTGGCTAACCCGGATTGGGTTTGGATTTACTGTGCCGCCTTCGGGGCGACAGATCGACTGAACGATGCCAACAGTAACAAAAGCCGGAAGGTACGAAATCACCGGTGAACTGGGCCGCGGCGCGATGGGTGTCG
Source organism: Acidobacteria bacterium 13_1_20CM_58_21 (assembly GCA_001919715.1). Classification (GTDB taxonomy): domain Bacteria; phylum Acidobacteriota; class Terriglobia; order Acidiferrales; family UBA7541; genus Acidiferrum. Next base: position 13,157 of record MNIJ01000036.1, on the reverse strand, counting down.
TTTACAAGGCCATGGACCCGGTCATCGGGCGCACCGTCGCCGTAAAAACCATCCGGCTGAGCGAAGAAGGCACGGGACTCTCGCGCCCCGAACTCCTGACGCGGTTCCAAACCGAAGCGCGCGCCGCAGGTTTGCTGACACATCCGAACATCGTGGTGGTTTTCGACGCCGGTGAAGAAGACGGCCTTTACTACATCACGATGGAGCTGGTTGAAGGGAAGAGCCTGCAGGCGCTACTCGATAGCGGCCACGCATTTCCCCTGCCGCGCACCCTGCGCATCATGGAGCAGACTTGCAGCGCGCTGCAATTCGCGCATGAACGCAACGTCGTCCACCGCGACATCAAGCCCGCGAACCTCATGCTCACCGCCGACGATACCGTCAAGGTTACGGACTTCGGCACCGCAAAGATTCTGCAGTTCGGCACCGTCCAGCAAACCGCGCACGTCATGGGCACCCCTAGCTACATGTCACCGGAACAAGTAAAGGGCCGCGCCGTCGACGGCCGCAGCGACATCTTCTCGCTGGGCGTCATGCTCTACGAAATGGTGACGGGCGAAAAGCCTTTCCCGGGCCAGAACATCACCACGGTGATCTACAAGATCGTCAACGAAGAACCCGTCCCGCCGCGACAGATTGATCCATCGATTCATCCTGGGATCAGCGCAGTGGTCATGCGGGCGCTCGAGAAAGAGCCCGAACAGAGATACCAGAATTGCCGCGAAATGCTCGAAGATCTGCGGAAGTACCGCACACTCGCTCCAGGCGGCAACTCACAATCGACGATGGCCATGGGTGGAGGCTCGCCTGGCGCGACCCTGGTTTCCGGAAATACTGCAGGCCGTGGTTTCACCGGCGAAGATCAAACGGTGATCGCGACGGCGCGCTCCTTGAACGCGCGGGCATCGGCACCAAGCCAAACTCCGGTCGTACGGAGAACGGGAACCATCGCGCACGCTCCGGAAGTCCCGAAGAAGAATGTATTCGGAACCATCCTTGCAGCGTTGCTGCTTCTGGGCGTCATCATTTATGGAGCCAACAAAATAAGACCGGTCTTTCAGGCCGCACGCGAACTTCATGACGCACAGAAGCAAGGCGGCAGCTTGCCCCCGGCGGCGCCGGCGACATCAGAAACCATTCCCGACAGCCCGGCGGCACTTCCCTCGGGAACGGATAATTCTGCGCAACCGAAGGAGGCCGTGGCTGCGGCAGGAGCAGGTGGGGAGGCAAAACCGCTGGAGTCCAAGCCCGCAGAGATCGCCGCCGAGAAGGTGGCACCCAAGAAAACGGAGAATTCCCTTAGCGCCAAAGCGGCAGAATACAAAGGCCGGATCGAAGAGGCCATTTCCGCAAAGGGATTAAGCGGCCACGTGAAAGTTCAAGTCGCCGGCAACACACTCACGCTGGTGGGAAAGCTCCGGCCAGCAGAACACGGTGCGCTCTTGAAATTGTTGCGGAACGCCCCCTCAAGTGTCCGGGTTATCGATCACCTCGAAGACGACGACACACCAGTGGCTGCCAACGGCAATCCTAACGAAGGTTCACACCCTGTTCCTACCGCAGGGCGCGGAGCGATTCATGTCGTCACCGACGTGATCGGCGCTACTGCAGTGCTGCGCGGTCCTGCCGGCCGCGTCCTGAACAAGTGCCAAACACCCTGCAGCTTCAACAATTTGTCTCCTGCACGCTACAGCATGGAAGTGCAAAAGGAAGGCTATCAGTCCGTTCAAACCGCCCTGCAAGTAAAGATTGGCGACGCGCAAGACCACAAGATCCAACTCGAATCACTCGCCAAAGGCATTTTTATCAGCAGCCAGCCGCCGGGAGCCGATGTCTTCATCAACGGAGCCAAACAATCGGGTCAGACGCCGGTAACGCTTCCGCTCGCGCCCGGCCAATACAACCTTGTCTTGCGCTTGCAGGGCTACGAGCCTTACGCCGGAGGGATTCAGGTCAAGGACAATATCCAAACGCAACTCAACGTACCACTTAGCGAAAAATCCGCCAGCCGGGTGGCCTGGGCGCAGGTGAACACCAATCCGAAAGGCGCGGAAATCATTGTGGACGGAACCTCTACGGGGCAGTTGACGCCCGCGCGCGTGCAGGTGCCCGCCGGGTTGCACACCGTGACTCTGCGGTTGAATGGATATCAGCAAACCAAAAGAACGGTCCAAGTAAGTGAAGGTGGCACGGTGACGGTTGATGAGTCGCTGCACGAGAAACAACCGTAGCACGGCCGAGTAATGCCCGAAATTGAGGCCGAACGGCTCCCTCAACGAACTTCTGGAAGGTCTACCCAAACCGTAACATTTTGTTACATAAGTCTGCATCGAATCCTAGAACCCTTCATATTCTTTATTCACGACAAAGCACTTAGGGTCATCAGTTTCAGGCGGGAGGCGTGCTTGCATTATTTGATAGGGGAACACCTGCCCTCCCAGCGAGGTCCAGCGCGAGGTCCAGCGCGAGACTGAGGGCGGACTCCCGCGCCGTTCGATGCGGCGGGAACGAACTGATGGGGAGAGTCCTTTGGTCAGCAGGGCCATACTACCGCTCCAGGAAGTAAAGCGCGGGGCTCCGTCTTCGTCAACGAGCCCGAATACCACGCCGCGCACGTCGCTGCGCCAGCTTGCCAATGCGGTCTCCCAAGTTCCTATCGGCGCAACGGACCGCAATGCCGTCGAAGTTCTTCGTGCCCTCCGAAACCTGCACCTGCTCATGCGCTCGGAACGCCTTTACGAAAAGGATCATCCGCGCCGGCTCGATAGTTTGGACGGTGCTTACGATGCCATTCGCAACGCCACCGAAATTCTGGGCGGGCTGGAGATTCGAGTGGAACGTGGCGGGCTGGTGGCGCCAGGGATCGGTGACACACACCTGCCGGACGCGCGAGGAGAAATGCAGGCCCTGGCGATCGACCTACAGCGTGCCGGCATTCACGCCATAGCCTTCTCGAAAAAATTCCATGTAGGCGAACTGGACACGCTGGCAAGACTGGTGAAGGCTTCGTTGCTAAAATCGGAAGAACCCGCGAACGGTAAGGGCAATGCCTGGTGGCCGGCGCGACTTCTGGAGAACCGCGTGGAAGGGATTTCCGTAAATACCCAGACGGAGCGCAGGGTGGACACTGTACTGGCGAGTCTCATCGCCGCGCTGGTAGCCTACGGTGGACATTCCCCGCGCGAGAAGGCCGATGCCCCCATCCGGGTGCCGGACTTTGACGATCTGGTGGCCGGCCTGCGGCTTCTGGCGCGGTTGACTCCGCCTCTAGAAAGCGCGCGGGGCCTTTCCCCGGAAGAAGCAGCGCGCGCGCTCCACAGCGCAATGGAAGAAGCCAGCCGCGATAGCGTGTGCATGCTGCTCAGTTCTGTCTCCCAGTATAGGCCGCGTGAAGGTGAACGGCCGCAACCATATTTGTTGCGCCTCTCAGAAAACATCATTTTTGAATTTCTCACCGCGGAGTTTTCCAGCGGCTCGATTACCGCCTCGTCCGTAAGGCCGATGTTCTATCGCATGAGCGATGTCGTCGTCGAGGCTGGCGGTTATTCTGGTCCGCATTCTTCACAGCATCTCTCGTCGCTGGCAGTCTCCTGGGCCTCGGACACGCACCGCGAACAGCTGATCGATCGCTTCTGGCTGGAACTTTCTCCGCGGGAAAAATCGGCTGTTTTGCGCAGCCCGGATGTCTGGTGTGTTCCGGTTGCGGCGCTGCGCCACACCCTCGGGCAACTTGCCGATGCCGGCGCCGATGCTCCCCGCCGCGAGGCCCGCAACATTGTCCTCAATTATGCGCGCCGCATCGACCATGCGGACGCTTCGGCGCGGCGCTCCGTGGCCGCCGGACTGAATGAATTGTCCTCGATTATCGAATCCCTTTGGCCGAATCAGTTGCCGGAAGACCTGAGCCGCGGGGCCATGAAGGCTATGGACGTAGAGAAGGCTCCGGAAACCGCCGCCCTGCTCGCTGCCTTTGTCGAATCACTCGGCCGCATTGCCGTGAGTCGCGCCGACTATTCCGGTTTCGAATCCATTCTGACCGGTCTGGAGCGCGGGCCTCAGGACAAGGAGCACGGTCATATGGCGGCGCTCGCAAACCGCCTGGTGGCGCAGGACCGCTGGCTCTTGCTGGTGGACGCCGCTCTGGCCAACCGCGCCCTGGATCCCGTCCTGCCCCGGCTTCTGCAGCGCGATCCCGAGCGACTGCTCGACCGCATGACCTTGCTGCTTACGGAACCTCGAGGCCCGGAAATGGTGCCGGCGATGGCGCGGCTGTTGCGGACAATCGGTGTGCCGGTTCTAAACCTTCTCGAAACGCGGCTTTATGAAGCCCGCCGCCAGCGCGTGACTGCGGCCATCAAACTTTTGGCCGCGACAGACCCGGAGCGGCTGTTGCGGGGTGTTGCACGCGCCATGGCTAGTTGGGAATGGAACCTTCAGGACTTGGCGGTCAGCGAACTCTCGCGGCCCAGCAATTCCGCATCAGCCGTGAGCACCGCATTCGTATTCTCCGCTATCCTCGCCGGCGCGCATCCGATGGTCGTTCCCATGATGATCGACCAGCTCGGCTTGGCGCAGGAAACCACAGCCGTGCCGCAACTCATGGAAATCGCCGCCGGTGAACATGAGGTTTTGCGTGACCAGTTTGTGCGCATTAAGGCCATCGAAGCGCTCGGGCGCATGCGGTGCTCCGAAGCCGCCGAGCTTCTTCGGACTTTGGCGGAGAGCCGTGAGGGTCTGACTTATGCGGAACCTGCCGGCTTGCGCGCCGCGGCGGAAGATGCGCTGGCGGTGATCGAGAATCGTCCCTCGTTCAAGCAGGCGATGGCAGCGTTTGGAGCGCCAGGACAGTCGAGTTCCAGCTATGTCACCCCGCGCCGCTACGTTCGCGTTCCACTTGACTCACCACTTCGTGCACACATCGACGGTGCATCGGCGGGCCTCGCTCGTGTAAAGACAATCAGTCTGGGCGGCGCCTATCTGGAATCCCCCAAGAAACTAAGCGTCGGCGACTCCATCAAGCTCGAAGTCCGCTCCGGTCTCCGTAAGATCAATTTCACCGCCGTCGTTCGCAATATCGGACCGGATGGGAGCGGCGTCGAATTCGTTCACATGCGCGACGAAGATCGCGAAAAGCTCCGCAAACTCGTCCAGCGCCATCTCCAGCTCTAGCTGGAGTGCCATTCGCTGGCCCCCCAGGCGCATGGCCTCGTCCGCCACCTACAATTCTGCAAAACAATTTAGCTTTTTTTTGGGCGGCTATGGGAGTTGCTGCTGCAACAAGTATCCCCACGCATCCGCTGACGTATCGGTCTGAATGACCAGTGTTTGCGAGCTGCTGGCTTGATAATAGGAAACGTTAAACGTGGAAATTGTTGGCGATATGAATGGAAACCACGCAGGGTTGGTGGGGTCGCTAGCGAGCGTGAGGGAACCTGTGAAGTGACCCGGATTCACGCTGTCCGCGGCAAACATGCCCGTAACGGCGTTGCCTAAGACAGCGTTCGGGGGGGCGTAGGCGCTGTTCTGACCGTAATCGGCTGCTCCAGTAAAATTGGCGGTGCCATCGCTCGCGAGTCTGCCAGCGAGATGTATTTCATTCGGAGGAGTCAAAGAGGTTGTTGAGTTAACCAGATTCAGCCCGTGATTCTGCGAGAAGGTCGGAGAACCCGAAACGACCTGCGGAATCAGAACTCCTGTGCCGACGATGCTTGTATCGGTGTGAAGAAGCAGCGCACCGCCGCCTCCGCTCGAATTGCTGGGGTCGAGGATGTTGAGAGCAGGATCAACCAAGTAAAGGTTGAATGTCGAGGTTCCCGCCGCGTCGGTGAGATTGAGTGTGCCGCTAGGACTACCTGAGATCATGTAGGTGCCCGTAACCGCCGTTCCTTTGATGACCGTGGTTGGCAATCCGCCGGAATTGGAATCCGAAACTCCCGTGGTGACGTTTCCCATGCCGTCTGCGCTGAGCTGGCCGGCTGCGACGGTACGCCCCGGCCCCGGAGAGATCCAGCCGTGATGCTGGTAAACGAATTTGCCAGAAAGTGCGGCCAGGGTGGAACCGGCAGAGCCCTGGGCATAGGCACTTCCGCCGACGAGACTGATAGCGTCGTTTTCAACGAGGCGCAACACTTTGGGCGAAATGATGTAATACTCAAAACGTCTTCCAGAGTTTATGACCAAAGTGTTTACAAACAACATTCCGTGTCCGTTGGAATCTGGTGCTGTGAAGGTTCCAATGAATGACGCGGTTGTAAGAGTTCCACCGTTATTGATGTCCAGCGTGCCGCTTGTCAAAGCGCCGATACCATCCGCAGTAAAAGTGCCGCCGACGGACATATGGTTCAACGTCCCTACAGCATCGACTCCGTCCATCAGGAAGGAATAGTTGCCCGAAATCTGCGCGGCGGTAAAGCCGCCTGTCCCGGCGGGCTGCTGCTTGTCCAGCGTTCCACTCGCGGGAGTCCCGTCGGTTTCAATGATGACCGCGTGAGTAGGGGAGGTGAGAACAAAGCTGAACTTGAGAGTTTCCATGAGCATGGTGTGAATCAACATCGTGCCATGGCCGTTGGGGTCAATCAAGTATGTTCCGTTCGTAACGGCATCCAATATATCAGAGCCCCCCTGAGAGATAAGTTCCTCCACTCCACCGGTGATGAGCCCATTTCCGTCGACAGTGATGCTGGCAGCGGTGACACTGATGCCCTGGTTTCCCGTGGCCGCTGTAATGAGCAAGGCATACTGGCCACTCAAGGTGGCATTGGACGCGGTTCCGGTAATCCTAACGGGGGCGCTCTGGACATTCTTCGTAACGTCCGTCACAGAGGTAGCAATGATGACAGCCGAGCCACCCGCAGGGGCCACTGCGGGCGCCAAGTAGGTCGTGTTAGCGCCGCTTGCTGTGGAAGTTGGAGTGAACGAACCGCAGGCAGGAGGACTCGGAGTGCAACTCCACTGCACGCCCGCGTTGGCTGAGTCATTCACGACCGTGGCTGCCACACTTGCTGTCCCCCCGCCCGCAAGCGAGGTGGGAGGCGGCGTCGACAGGGTGACCACGATGCCGACGACCATGACCGATGCATTGGCGCTCTTGGCGTGGTCCGTAACGGAGGTAGCAATGATGACAGCCGAACCGCCCGCAGGCGCCGTTGCGGGCGCCGTATAGGTCGTGCTAGCTCCGCTGGCAGTGGACATTGGATTGAAGGAACCGCAAGTAGAACTCGGCGTACAACTCCAGGTCACGCCCGCGCCGGCTGTGTCATTCACGACCGTGGCGGCCACACCTGCTGTCCCTCCGACCCCAAGCGAAGCGGGAGGCGCCGTCGTAATGGTGACGACGATAGCTGGTGGAGTGGTCTGTTGCGAGCCTCCGGCGCAGCCAGAAAGGCCGACAACGGCAACCAAGAGGAGGAGGCGGGCATTCCTCTTCATAAATCCTCCGCAGAGAATTTTCAAACTGAATAGGGACTTATCCAAGTACTCGAACCACTCCAGCGAATCGGGACGCCCCAGTGAAGGCTCGACGTTGACTCCCAGAATGGCATGAGCACCCGACTCGTTTTCGTCTCCATTTTGCATGGATATGTAAGGAGGAGGGATTATACATCAATTTCGAATCTGACTCACTACGGTCCCACGCGCTGCCTGAATGGCAGGTTTGAACCGTAGGCGGGGCCCGGGATATTTTTGATCTCACATCGCCGTACTTCTCTGGACCGCGCTTCGTTATTGAAATTGCCGAAGGGTTCTCTGGGCATGACGACAAGAGACGACATCGCACCTTCCAACGGGCATTTCGTACCTTGTCTCTTGCCAGTCCTCCCGCTTTCATCGATCCTGCGCTGGGATCTCGACGCAGTCAAGCCAGTCGGAAGGTCCCGGGGCTGCCCCTCTTTCGTAGTTCGCTGTGGGCGACGGCGGGGAAATTTTCAATTGAAGGCCACGATATATTGCAGTAAAAGCCGAGTATTCAATTGTATGATCTGGGAAAGGGTGGGACAGCCCGCCACCGCTAGGGGTAGCGGAGGATCGGTTGGTGCCAAAACAGGAGGACTCATGCAACGCAAGGGTGTGGGTGTGTCGACTTCAATTCGGTGGCGACATACTTTGGCTGTTTTTCGGGCACTAACAATCGTAATGACGGCGTGTTTGCTGCTACTCGGTTGGGTGGCGATGACCTCGGCACAGGTGAATACCGCAACTCTGTCGGGAACGGTATCCGACCCTCAAGGTTTACCGGTTAAAGGCGCAAAGATCACGATGACCAATGGCGCCACTGGTGCACCGCGGACCTCCGTCACCGATGATAGCGGGCGCTACAATCTTGTTGGACTTCCGCCTGGCCAGTACAAAATGGCCGTTGATGGCGGCGCTAATTTTGCCGTCTATGAGAATGCTTCCATGGTTCTCACGGTCGGCGAGACCGCGACGTTTGACCCGCGTTTGGACCTCAAGGGCATGCAGCAGTCGGTAACAGTGACCACGGAAGCCGCACCCATCGAAACAAGCAAGACGGATGTCTCGCAGACCGTCGAGCAGCGCCGCATCGACAATCTGCCGATCAACGGTCGCAGCTATATCAATTTCACGCTTACGAATTCACAGACCACTCGGGACATGGCGCCGACCATTGGCCCGGCTCCTAACAGCGGCTTGAGCATCGGCGGTGCACGCGCGCGTGGAACGGCGGTAAGCGTTGACGGGGCGGATGCCGTCGACAACTCCATCAACGCCATTCGCTCGACCCTCTCGCAAGAGGGCATACAGGAGTTTCAGCTCATTCTGAGCAACTACAACGCTGAGTACGGCCGCGCCAGTGGCGGCGTCATCAACATCGTGAGCAAGAGTGGCACCAACGATTTTCACGGAAACGCCTTCGGGTACTTCCGTAACAAGGCCTTTCAGGCGCGTAATCCTTTTTCTGGTCAAGTCGATCCGGTCACCGGCAATCTCAATCCGGTCAAACAAGCCTACACGCGCACGCAAAGCGGTCTTACGCTCGGCGGCCCAGTCAAAAAAGACAAGACGTTTGTTTTTTTCTCCTACGAGTATACGCAACGTGAAGAATCCGGTTTCACCAGCATTGGACGCGGGAATTTCGGGCTGAAGACGGGGGTCGTCTCGCCGTGCATCCCCTTTCCTCTCAGCATGACCCCCGACCAACTGGCTTCCTACACCGCGCTTCTCAATACGGTCACGGGTGGCGGGGCCTCTTGCTCGAATCCTGTGGCCATGCAGGTCGAGCAAGCTGCGGCACTCACAGCCGCTTCCTCAAATGTCGCGGTGAATGCCGATATGAACAAGAACATCGACGGGACCACGGTTCCCATTTCTTCCGCCCTGTTTGGAATTCCTGCGGCCCTAGGCTCCAAGTTCTTCCCCATCCCAGCGCCTTGCCCTCTCGGACAACAGGTCAACAGTGTGGTGTGTCTCCCGGTCGGAGCCGGCGTCCCCTTGGGTATCGGAACAGGTCTCGTCCCGCTGCCGGTTTCATCCGATGGTCATTTCCATTATGTGGCTTTGAATTCTATTCGGGGAAATTACCCGGCCATGGAGAAGACCAGCTTGTGGTCTGCCCGCCTCGACCATCACTGGGACAATCGCAACAACTCCTTCCTCCGCGTGGGCGTTTCGCCCTCTCTCGTTACCGGCCTTCCGTCCACGTCGCAGAACCAGGTGTTCGGCCAGAATTCCGGGTCGCGCGCGGGCCTGAGCCAGACGCGCGACCTCAACTTGACATTTCAGCATGACACTATTGTCAGCGATACCGCTTTCAACGAGTTCCGTATGCAGGTCGCCCGCCGCGGAATCCACTTTGGTTTTTCACAACTTCCGGGTGGCGACCTGATCGCTGTCAATATTCCCGGGACTGGCTATTTCGGCCGGGAACCCTATTCTCCCGTCGACCGCATCGAGCGCCGCTTTGAATTCACGGACAACGTGAGCCTCGTGCGCGGCAAACACACTTTCAAAATGGGCGTTGATGTAAACCTCATTCAACTGCGCTCGAAAAAACAGCAAATCTTCCAGCTGGACTTTGGCGGTGACGTCAATTTTGGCGGCATCTCCATCGGTGCTGGTGTTCCCAACACGACCGGACTGCAGGCTTACGGCCTGGGAATCCCGCAGTCTTACATCCAGGGAATCGGCAGTTCCAACAATCCTTTCGACAATATCCCCATGGGCTTCTTCCTCCAGGATAATTGGCGGCTGAACCGGCACCTGACCGTCAATTACGGTGCGCGCTATGACGTGGAAATCAGCCCGCTATTCGCGGCCGGAACTGCCCTAAATGCCGCCGCGGAGCAAGCACTCGGCGTTGTGGAAGGCATTCCGCGCGATTACAACAATGTCGCCCCCCGGATAGGCTTGGCCTGGGATCCCGCCGGCAATGGCAAGACCGTTGTCCGCGCCGGCTTCGGGATTTTCTACGATCATCCACTACTAGCTACTGCTTTCGACGCCGTGACTGCCGACGGTGGCCGCTCCGTGCAGTTGCTTTCTATCGGCGACAAAGCATCCGCTTGCGGCCTGCTGCCTCCGCCGGCCCCTCCCGTATGCGGATCGGGGTTCGATTCGCCGGCGAATCTCAACGGCGGTTCTATTTTTCAGGGCACGCTGAACGCCCTTCCTAACATGTTTTACCTGCCCAATCAGCAACGCTTCGATCCTCTTGCTTCCAGTTCTCTTTTTGCCAATCAAAACTATTTGACCGCAGGATTCCCGCTTCCCATTCTGCCCTTCACGCTTCCTCTCGGAAAAAACTTTGTGTATGGCTACGCCGAGCAGGGGAATCTCACCATCGAGCGCGAAATCGCGGGCTCCTGGAAATTCAGCCTCGGTTACCAGCGGTCCCGCGGGTTGCACTTGAACCATGCGCAGGATGTGAATAGCACGGATCCCGCTCTGCTGGCGCAGAACATGTTCAACGCCGTGGCTTCGGGGCTAAGCGCCAGCCAGCCGCTGGCCGTCCTCGTGCCCGGTGGCGCGCCGAATACCTGCGTCAATACGGGTTCCGGCAGCATCTTCCTGATTGCTCCGGGCGCTCTGGGCCAGGGCTTCGCGGCGCCGAACTGCAACAACCCGGCAGCGGCCGTCGGATTCGTGGGCACGGCGGCGTTCTTCAACTTCTTCCGCCCCTCTGGCCCTAATCCGTCATTCGCCGGTCTTGTTGCGCCGGGACAGCCTCTCGCCGTCGGGTACGCAACGCAAGTCGCTCTGGCGACTGTGGCTGGCTACCCCAAGGGCTTCGGCGTTCCTGTTCCTTTCAACAGCGTCGACGCGCAGCTCTCCAACGCCAACTCCTGGTACAACGCCTTGACCTTTAACCTCTCGAAGCGTTTCTCCCATGGCTTTGAGCTGCTTTCCAGCTACACCTGGTCCCATTCCATTGACGACGCCACCGACCTGCAATCCCCCCTCGAGCCTCAGGACAGCCGCTTCCTCAATCTGGAGCGCTCTAATTCCGTGAACGACCAGCGCCATCGCTGGGTGAACAGTGCCGTCTTCCAATCGGCCGGTGCCAAGTCCGGAGATGGCTTCTTCAAGCATCTAGTCGCCGATTTCACTGTTTCCCCCATCATCGAGTACTCTTCCGGTAGGCCGTTCAACGTCATCACCGGTGAAAACACACGTCTCGACTTCAGCACCTCGACGGGACGCCCCTCGGTTGGCGGAGCCACCTCTTCGCCCTTTATTCCCGGCGTGACCTTCGGTCCGCCCAGCGTGTGTCTCAACAGCGATGGCACGACGTTTAAGGTGCCCCTCGTCGCTCCGCCCGCAGGCTGCAACGGAAATCTTGGCCGGAACGCCTTCACATCACCGACCTTTTTCCAGGCGGACATGCGCCTCTCGCGCCGCATCTCCCTCGGCGAACGATGCAAGATCGACCTCATCGCCGACGCCTTCAACCTCTTCAATCGCACCAACATTGCTGCCGTCGACCAGCTTTGCGATCCTGTGGCTGGCTCAACCTGCACCGCAGGCCAGCCAACCGCCTCCTACGACGCGCGCCAGTTCCAGTTCGCGCTAAAAGTGAGCTGGTAAAGACCGTCCACCGTCATCAGTTGAAAGCCCGAGAGCTCCCCGGCCAAGTCGGGGAGCTCTCTGCTTTTCGGGAGGAGTTTTCAGAACACAGCGAGTGCGAGTAGAGTAAGAAGACCGTTTCTCGTGTTCATATCGGAGAGTGAATGAACGCATTCTTGATTGGCGGCGTGATCCTTGTGGCCATCCTGATGATCTGGCTGGCCTTCGAGACCTTGCAGGGCCGCCAGAAAAGCGGCGCCATCGAAGCACAAATGACCGAATTGCGCCGCGACCTGCAGACCATTGCCACGTCGCAAGCCCAAAGCACTGGACAACTAGAAACCATCGCCAAGAGCGTCGCGCAGCGGCTCGATAGCGTGGCCCCCGCCCTGCAGGATGCCGTTAAGAACTCCGCCCAGATTACCGGCCAGATGACTTCCGACGCCCAAAACAAGATGGCCGACGAACTCAAGAACACGCGTGATCAGATCAGCCAGATGCAGCTGTTGCTCGGCGAAGTGCAGCAAGCTGGTAAACAGATGTCCCAGACCGCGCAGACGCTCGAAGGTATTTTGGGGGGCGCCAAGTCGCGTGGGTCTCTGGGGGAAGTGACGCTCGAGCGCTTGCTCGAGGATTCCCTTCCCTCGGCGCAATACGCGATGCAGTACCGCTTTTCCAGCGGAGAAGCAGCGGATGCCGTGATCAAACTCCGCGATAACAAATTGATGGCCATCGATTCGAAATTTCCTCTGGATGCCTATCGCAGAATCAGTACGGAGGGCGACGAAGCGCGCCGGGCCTTCGTGACTGCGGTAAAGGGCCATGCCGATGCCATCACGAAAAAATACATCGTTCCCGATGAAGGCACGCTCGATGTGGCCCTGATGTTCGTCCCTTCGGAAAGCGTGTACTACGAACTTCTTATGACCCAAGACGGCAAGGGGCAGTCACTGGATGCCTACTGCCGCGACAAACAGGTCATCGCTGTTTCGCCAAATACTCTCTACGCGCATCTCCATGTCATCGCCATGGGACTACGGGGCATGCAGATGGAAGAGAACACCAAGCAGCTACTGGAAAGTCTCTTGGGAATGGAGAAACAGTTGGAGAAATTCGCGGACAAGTTCGGAACATTG
>MNIJ01000156.1 GCA_001919715.1 Acidobacteria bacterium 13_1_20CM_58_21 | reverse complement strand
GTCCGGCTCGAGTTGATGGCACTGCCCGAGAAGCACTGACCCCGAAGGAGTCGGGGTCAACTATGACCTTGACCTTCGACGCTCATCCCCGCAGCAGCCTGGTCGTCGCGCTGGATTTTGATTCTCTGACGTCCGCCGTGAAGTTCGCGAAACAGGTTGCCGATCTGGTAGGCATGTTCAAGATTGGCAACCAGCTGTTCACGGCCGCCGGTCCCGCTGCCGTTAAGGAAGTTGCCGCGCTGGGCACGGGTATTTTTCTCGACCTAAAATTCCACGACATACCCAACACCGTTGCTGGCGCCGTGCTTTCGGCGGCGGCCATGAGCGGAGTGCAGCTCGTCAACGTGCACGCGCTCGGCGGCCATGCCATGCTGGAGGCTGCGGTACAGGCCATCAGTGCGGGTGTTCCGATGGGCGCCGACCGGCCTCGCCTCTTGGCGGTCACCATTCTAACCAGCGTGGATCAGAAGACCATGAAGGAAGTGGGAATCGGGGGCACTCCAAAACTGCGGGTCGTGAAGCTGGCAGAACTTGCAAAAAAGGCTGGCGTCGATGGGGTCGTGGCTTCGGTCGAAGAAGCCAAAGCCATTCGCAAGGCTTGCGGCCGTGATTTTTTGATCGTGACGCCCGGGGTGCGCTCAAAGAGTTCAGCAGTGGAATCCAAATCAGAAGACCAGGCCCGCAAAGCCACACCCACCGAAGCGATTCGCGCCGGCGCCGATTTCCTGGTGGTTGGCAGGCCTATTCTGGCGGCCCCTGATCCGCGAGCAGCCGCCCAAGCGATCGTCGACGAGATTGCTGCCGCGAAGTGAGCTCGGAAGTTTGGCCGCTCATTCTGTCCTCCAGTAGCATGCGGACGGCGCGAAATAGCGCACACCTTCATCCATGTCTAGTCCGACCCACAGCGTAATTGTTGGCACTGCCGGGCACATCGACCATGGCAAGTCAACGCTGGTCGAAGCGCTGACCGGCACGCACCCAGATCGTCTGGCCGAAGAGAAGCGCCGGGGAATCACCATCGATCTGGGTTTTGCATTCCTGGAAGAAAACGGTGTGCGCTTCGGTTTTGTGGATGTGCCGGGGCACGAGCGCTTCGTCAGCAACATGCTGGCGGGCGCGGGCGGTATTGATGTGTTGCTCTTGGTGATCGCCGCGGACGAATCCATCAAGCCGCAGACGCGCGAGCATTTCGATATCTGCCGCTTGCTGGGAGTCGAGCGTGGCGTGGTGGCGGTGACGAAAAGCGATCTGGTGGAGAGCGAAACGCTGGAACTGGTGCGGCTGGAAGCCGAGGAGTTCGTCGGAGGATCGTTCCTCGAACACGCGCCGATGGTGACAGTGAGCGCGAAAACGGGAGCCGGTCTCGGCGAACTGAAGAGAGCTTTAAGCGAGGCGGCGGCCAAGGCGTCCGGGAAGGATGCGGCGCGGTACTTCCGGCTGCCCATTGATCGCGCTTTTGCGATGAAGGGATTTGGTTCGGTGGTAACCGGTACGCTGATTTCCGGAAGCGTAGGCCCGGGCGACGAAGTGGAACTCTTCCCGCGCGGCCAGCGGCTGCGGGTGCGTGGCGTGCAGTCCGGGGGAAAAACCGTGGAGCGCGCCATGCCGGGACAACGCACGGCGGTGAACCTGGCGGGAATCGAGCACACCGCCCTGAAGCGCGGAATGGTGCTAGCGACACCGGGGAGATTCCGGAAGACGCGCCGGATCGATGTGCGGCTCGAACTGTTGCCATCGGCGAGAAAAATGAAACCGGGTGCGCGCCTGCACTTTCACGCGGGAACGGCAGAGACCATCGCCGAAGTATTTCTTCACGGCGATCAGGACTTGCCGCCCGGCGGGACGGCGCTCGCGAACCTGAAGCTACAGGACGAAGTGCTGGTGCTGGCGGGCGATCGCTTCATTGTGCGGCAGTTTTCGCCGACCGATGCTGCGCGATTCGGGGCGCGCGGCGTTTCTTCGAACGCTCGAGCGGCAGAACGGCGAGGAGACCTTGGCGGCGATGACCGCGCGCGCGCTGTTGGGGCTGGGGTTGGCAGAGATCGTGGCGCGAACGGGCTGGACGGAAAAAGAAATCCACCGGGCGGTGGATGAACTTCACCGTACGGGACGCGTAAGAAGGGTATCGAGCGAACCGCTGGTGCTGGTGGCGGGAAAATTGTTTGAAGAAGTGCGCATGAAAATTGTCGAAAAAGTCGCAAAATTTCAGAAGGAAAATCCCTTGCTGCCGGGAATCGCGCGTGAGGACCTCCGCGCCAGTCTGGGAAAGCGCGTGCGGAACGAAACATTTCGCGCCGCGCTGGAAGAGCTGGTCTCGGAGAAGAAGCTCGACGCACAGGGAGAATTGGTAAAAAAGGCGGGATCGGAGATCGCCCTGCTACCCGAAGAAGCGCGCGCCAAAGAACAGCTCGAAGCAGCGTTTGCCTCCGCGAGTCTGGCGGTTCCAGCGGTGACGGAGGTGCTGGCAAAACTTGCTGTCGAAGCCCAGCGAGCGGAAAAACTCTTGCAAATTCTCTTGCGAGAGAAGAACCTGGTGCGGGTGTCCGCCGAACTGGTGTTCCACCGTCAAGCGCTGGCGCATCTGAGGGAGCAGCTGGCCGCTTACAAGAAGGCCAGGGGCGACCGGATTTCTGTGCCGGCATTCAAGGAACTCACCGGGATCACCCGGAAGTATGCCATCCCCCTGCTGGAATACCTGGATCGTGAACATGTGACGCGCCGGGTGGGGGACGAGCGTGTTATCCTGTAGGTGCAAGAAGCGGACCAGACTTGCCGCGCAGGGCTACCCGCCGCGGCGGGCGCGTGGAGGCGGTTTATGGGTGAATTTAGTATTTTTCATTGGATTGTGGTTCTGGCGGTCATACTGATTTTCTTTGGTGGTAAGCGAATCCCGGAAATCATGAAGGGATTTGGCGAGGGTATCCGCAGCTTCAAGGACGGCATGTCAGGCGTTTCGCAAACACCGGCGCCTCCGGCACAGACGAGTGCTCCTCCCCCCGCAGAAAAACCTGCCGAAGAAAAGAAGTAGCCGAGAAGTTCGCTCGAGGTTTAAGATGGGCGGCCCGTGTGGCCGCCCTCGGGATTTCAACGCTGCTCGCATTTCATCGAAGCGCTCCTCATCCTCCCGGAAACAAACTCTCCGCATTCGCAGTAAGGTCGTAAAAAACTGAGCTCCAGACACGCGACCAAAGGCCTCCGGGCCTGCGGATGAAAGAAGGTGGAAATGTGTCCAAAGAGTAGCGGAAAACAGCGAGGCGATCCGCAAAACCTGTACTGCAGACCAGTAGCGGCGGCCCAACTTTCCGAGCAGCATCGGGTATTACAGGGTGAGCCGGGACTCGCAAATTCTGAAAGCTTAGGAGAGGGCCGATGAAATTTACCTGCATGAAGTGGAGTGCCTTGCCCATTCTGGTGCTGATGGCCGGAACCGTGGCGCTGGCCAAAGACCTGTCGTCGGCCGATTCGCAGCAGCCCGACGAAGCGCAGAGCGGAAGCCCCGCGACGGCGGCAACACCAGCGGCCGCACCCACGCCGGAGGCGAAGCCCAAGCCCACCGTGGCGCGGCGCAAAGAAAATCAGCAGGATCGCATCGCCCAAGGGGTGAAAAGCGGCCAACTGACGCCTGGTGAAACTTCGAAGCTCGAAAGCAAAGAAGCGGCGCTCAATGCCGAGACCAAAGCGGACCGCGCGGCCAATGGTGGCAAGCTGACGGCGGCAGAGAAAAAACAGATCAACGGGCAGCAAAATCAGCTTTCCAAGCAGATCGGCAAGGACAAGCACAACGCTAGCACCCAGCACTATGCCAACAACAAAGTGGACCAACGCCGTGAAAATCAGCAGGACCGCGTCGCCCAGGGCATCAAGAGCGGGCAGATGACGGCTGGCGAAGCGGCCAAGGCCGAGAAGCAGCAGAAGGGCATTAACCGGCAGGTGGCCGCGGACCGCAAGGCCAACGGCGGAACGCTGACGGCTTCGGAAAAGAAGCAAGTCAACCATGAACAGAATGCGGCGTCGAAGAACATTTATAACAAGAAACACAACCTCAAGACGCAGCCGAAACCTAACTAAGCTTCCTCCACCCCCCTGAAGCAAAAGAGGCGCCCTGGTTCTCACCAGGACGCCTCTTCTTTTTTGCCACGCCGAGCGGAGGGGCAGCTTGGTCGTCTTCCACACCGCATCGAGGTAATGCGCGTCGAAGAGTGAGTGACTCGCTCTCGGGAGGAGTCAGAAAGGGCCAGCCCAAAGAGAATGAGCCTCCGGAATAACGCTCATAGCTACCTCTAGACTTCCGACCAGCCTAGCTCGGTGAGGGACGACAGGAGGTGCGCGAGAGGCAGGCCGACGACGTTGAAATAGCAGCCTTCGATGCGCGGGATATAACGGCCGGCGCGGCTCTGGATGCCATAAGCTCCTGCTTTGTCATGGGGTTCGCCGGTCGCGAGATAGCGGGTGATTTCTTCGGCCGGGAGCGCGGCGAAGTGCACGAGCGTCGATTCCACAAACGCGCGCCGGACCCCATCAGGAAGGCGGATGAGAGCGACCCCGGTGACCACCGCGTGGGTGCGGCCGCCAAGCCGTTCGAGCATATGGCGGGCATCGTCGGTGGAGCGCGGCTTGGTGAAAATGTGCCCTTCCAGAGTCACGATGGTGTCGGCGGCGATGACGATCGACGGGCCGACCACGCGGGCGGCGACCAGTTCGGCCTTGGCAGCGGCCAGGCGCTCGACGAGCTGGTGAGGAGCTTCGCCCGGGTAAGGCGTTTCGTCAATGGCGGAGGAGAGTTGCGTGAACGCCAAGCCCGCGTCGCGAAGAATCTGGGCGCGGCGTTCCGAAGCGGAAGCAAGGATCAACTTCATAGCCTCTCGTAGGGAAGAATACTATAGCGCAAGCGCGCTGAGAGCCTGTGCTTTGGTCCACCCGAAGAGGCGGGCGATCTGTACGGTCGGCGTGGAGGGGTACAAGGTGCGATATCTCGCGGCAATCGCCGTGCGGGCATTTTCTGGGGATATTTTCTGGGCTTGCTGAACCTGTCGGGGAAAGGCGCGGGCCACCAGATCAAAGCAGTTGGAGGCCCAGGCTTCGGTTTCCTGTGCGGCGCCGGAGTGGGTGACGAGCAGCAGACCCTGCAATTCCAACATGGCCTTCTTGAAGCGCTTGTTGCCGGCTGGCGTTTCGAGTTTCGAGGCCTGCCGAAGTTCGAGCGTCGGCAGGGCCCCGTGCTTTTCGAGCGCTTGCCAAAGTTCCAGCGCATGGTGAGAAATACGCCCCATTTTGTAGCAGGCTTCGGCCCCCACTGCCGTTCCCTCGATGGCTAGAAAATACGGCAGAAGCTGGAGCGAGAGAAATGAGCCGCGGCTCTTGAAATATTTTGCGTAAAGAGCGCGGCGCTTCTTTGGCAATTCGTCTTTCCATTTCCAGATGAGTTGCGCATATTTGTCCCAGCGCACGTCTCGGCGCTTTGCCACGGCGTAGTAAAGCGACCCGAGCGGAACGTTTTTGAGCGGGAACAGGACGCAGAACCCGGCATGATCGATAAAACGGGCGGCCTCCGAGGGCGTGCGGATCAAGCGGGGCCACGGGAGTTCGTGACCTGAAGGCGTGTTCATGAGCAAGGCAGAGCCTTTGAAGCATAAGGCTGCTCGCCAATGACGCCCCGGACTGCGAGCAGCAGGATGAGCTCGATCATGTTTGCCTCCATCCTCAGATGACTACGGATTCCAGGTATTCGCCGAAGACGCGGCGGAGGGCGTCGGAGATTTCGCCGACCGTGGCGTAGGCTTCGACGGCAGCGAGGATAGCAGGAAGAAGATTCTCGTTGGTTGCGGCGCGGCGCTGGAGTTCGGCGAGGGCCGATTTGGCGCGGACCGTATCGCGCTTGGCGCGCAGGGCGCCCAGCCGGGCGATCTGGGAGCGTTCGATTTGCGCGTCGATACGGAGAATGGGAATGATGCGGGCGTCAGTCCCTTCCGTGGAGCCCACGAAGTCGTTCACGCCGACGACGATTTGCTCTTTTTTCTCGACCGCTTGCTGGAACTCGTAGGCCGCTTTCTGGATTTCTCCCTGGACGTAACCGGCTTCAATGGCGTGCAACATTCCGCCCATTTTGTCGATTCTTGTAAGGTAGTGTGAGGCCTGCGATTCGATTTCGTTGGTGAGGGATTCGATGGCGTAGGAGCCGGCGACGGGGTCGATGGTGTTGGCCACGCCTGTTTCGTTAGCCAGGATTTGCTGGGTGCGCAGCGCGATGAGCGCGGAATCTTCGGTAGGAAGGGCGAGCGCTTCGTCGAGAGAATTGGTGTGCAAGGATTGGCAGCCGCCGAGAACCGCGGCGAGCGCTTGGACGGCCACGCGCACGATGTTGTTTTCCGGCTGCTGCGCGGTAAGCGAAGAACCGGCGGTTTGCGCGTGGAAACGGAGCATCATGGAACGCGGATCTTTGGCACCGAAGCGTTCGGCCATGATGCCGGCCCAAAGACGGCGCGCGGCGCGGTACTTGGCGATTTCTTCCAGAAGATCGTTGTGAGCATTGAAGAAAAAAGAAAGCTGCGGGGCAAATTCATCGACGCCGAGGCCGGCCTCGAGCGCCGCCTGGACGTAGGCGATTCCATCGGCCAGAGTGAAGGCGACTTCCTGGACGGCGGTCGAACCAGCTTCCCGGATGTGATAGCCGGAGATGGAGATGGTGTTCCACTTGGGAAGATGGTCGCGGCACCACGCGAAAATGTCCGTGACGATGCGCATCGCGGGCCGCACCGGATAGATGTAAGTGCCGCGGGCGATGTATTCCTTCAAAACGTCATTCTGGATGGTGCCGGAAAGCCTTGGCAGGCTCGCGCCTTGCCGTTTCGCGACGGCTACATAGAGGCAGAGCAGGATTGCGGCCGTGGCGTTGATGGTCATGGAGGTGGAGACTTTTTCGAGCGGAATACCCTCGAACAGAGTCTCCATGTCTTCGAGCGAATCTATGGCCACGCCAACTTTGCCGACTTCGCCGAGGGCCAGGGGATGGTCAGAATCCAAGCCAATTTGCGTGGGCAGGTCGAAAGCGACGGAAAGACCAGCCTGGCCCTTGCTTAGCAGATAGCGATAGCGCTGGTTGGATTCGACGGCCGTGCCGAAGCCGGCGTACTGGCGCATGGTCCAGAAGCGGCCGCGGTACATGGTGGGATAGATACCGCGAGTAAAGGGATATACCCCGGGATATCCGAGGGCCTCATCGGGGTTCCAGCCGGCAAGATTTTCTTCCGTGTAGAGACGATCGATGGGGAGCCCGGAGAGAGTGGTGAATCGTTCCTTCCGTTCGGATTTGGTTTTTGCGTCAGACATGATGGTGTGCTCGATGGGCCGAGCCGGGCGATTCGGCCAGCCCCGTGCCGCCCAGTGGGAAGACCGGCGCTACAACCTGCGGGCCTTCTGAAACGACGTTACGGCGAAAAACAGAAATAACAGAGCAACCGCCACGGCGATGCCGATGAGCCAGCGAGCAACGTCGCGCGTCCAGGCGCGCAGCGCGGCGTTGAGCCAACCCAGCGCCAGAACGCCAAAGACGGCGCCGCTGGCCTCGTGAAAAAGCTGGCGGAGCACGCGCCAGAGACGCCGGAAACCACCCGGCTGCGGGGGCCCGGCGGCGGCCCTTGCGGCTGTGGACATAATAGAGCATCTTAGCGCAAAACGCGGCGGACAGGACGAAGGAGGGTGCTCCGACTTTAGGCCCATGCGAACCTGAACGATGGTACTGTGGACGTATTGGAGACAAAGGAGTGATGCTCTCTTGTATCCAACAATCGGTGGGCCTAGAATGGCCGAAGACGTACGGGAGAGCCAGCCTTGCAACTCGATGATCACCTGAAAAACTTGCTCCGTGAACTGGGACACGCCATCAATGACACGGTGTCCGATTCCGATCGCATTACGGGTGCGATTGCCGGCGTGCGTGCTCACGGGTACGATATCGTGCTGAAACTGGATGCTACCATCGGGCTGGCAAAACGCGACGCGGCAGCGGCCGAGGCAGCCAAGCTGACGACCCAGGACCGCCGCTTTCTGGAGTCGCTGCGGATTCAGGTGGATCAGGAATCGTTTTTGGAAGAGCATGAGAGAAGGCCGGCCCCGCGGCTGGCCATGACGCCCCAGGACGTGCGATTTCTAAAGTCCTTGCGGATTGCCACGGACGATACGGAATGAACAGAATCGTCAAGATGTCCGCCATCGGACTGCCGCTGATGCTTGCCGAGGCGGGCTTTTTTTCCTGCCCTGCGGCCGCGCAGGCCCCGGTGATCGTGCCAATTGTCGTTGATACCGCGGCGCCGATCGTCGTCGCTGTGGTGAAGCCCAAGCCCAAGCCGACCGGTCTTGATAAGTTTGAAGGTTTTGTGATGCATGCGAATAACGCGCAGATTACCGTGCGCGCGAAGGGCAACGACATGGCCATCCGAACGTTCCCTCTTTCGCAAGCGGCGTCGTCGAGAATGCAGAAAATCATCGACAAGGGCGGTTACCAGTACGGCGACAAAGTGACCGTTTTCTACCAACCCGACACGTCCCAAGCCATCACGGTCAAAGGGAAACCCTCGAAACCCATTTGATTTGCGGAGCGGCAACATGCTTCGCCTCCCTGCGGTTGCCGGACGCTTCTATCCTGCGGGACCCGCGGAACTCCAGGCGCTCATTCACAGCTACAGCATCGCCGATCGGAGCCAGCCACCCATTCCGGTAAGGGCCTGCCTGGTGCCGCACGCCGGGTATGCCTATTCCGGTCACGTGGCTGGCGCGGTGCTTCGGCGGATCGCGCTGCCCAGGAAAATCATCATTCTCGGGGTGCGGCATTATCCGCGGGGTGAGCCGGCGGCCATACTTTCGAGCGGCGCCTGGCGCACGCCGCTCGGAGACGCGCGGATCGACGAGGCGCTGGCCGAAGCGCTCGAAAAAGCCTGCCCGCTGCTGCGCGACGACAGCGTGGCGCACAGCGCGGAGCACTCGCTCGAAGTGCAGTTGCCGTTTCTTCAGGTGCTGGCGCCGGACTTCACATTTGTTCCCATAGCTCTCGGAGCCGTGCAATTCGAATCCCTGGTGAGCGTGGGGGAAGCCATCGGGCAGGTGCTTGAGGCTGCCAAAGAGAACGTTCTGCTATTGACCACCTCGGACTTGAATCATTACGAGGATGACGCTACAACGCGCATCAAGGACCGCAAAGCCATCGACCAGTTGCTGCTGCTCGCACCACGCGGACTCTACGAAACGTGCCGCCACGAAGCGATTTCTATGTGCGGGCTGGGACCTGCGGTGGCCATGCTGACGGCGCTCAATAGGCTGGGTGCAAAGAAACCGGAATTGGTGAAGTATGCTACGTCCGCCGACGTTTCTGGAGATCCGGACGCGGTGGTGGGCTACGCGGGCATGATCTTTTACTGACCCCATGGTGAGCGCAAGCCCCGGCGTTCAGGCCCGGGTATAAGATAAGGGAACGGCTCCCCCAGGGGAGCCGTTCGTCTGAATTGTTTCCGATTCGATTAGTGCGGCCGGCCGGAGGACGGGTGCGAAGACGGCGCCGAAGGAGGAGGGGAGGACGGCGTCGAGGATCGTCCTGATCCGCTTGCACTCGAACCGCTCCAACTGCCGTTTCTGCTGCCACTGGAACCTCCGCGTTCGCCGCCCGAGGAACGCGGTGCCGGCGGTGGGACGCTCGTCCGTGCAGGAGGAGAGGAAGCGCTCCGCGTCGCCGGAGGAGTTGCCGGTGTGCGCGGGGGCGCGACCACGGTTGCGGTCGACGTGGCAGCGGCCGTGCGTCCATTTTCCACCCGCATTTCGTTACTCGGCGCGGAAGACGGAGCCGCGGAAGAATTCGTACTCACAAAGCGGTGTTCACGGGGATCGTAGGTGATGGAAGAATCCTTGCCGAGCGACAGGCCGCGAATTTCAGATTTGCCTTCGCCCACGGTTCTCAAAACGCGCGTTGGCGGCGTTGTGGCCGCCAAGCTGCTGCTCAGGGAGTCGCGCGGCGGCGACTTCAACGTTTCCCATTTTTGTCCGTGCTCGACAGGCAGGATCTCGACGCTCACGCCTTTCGTCCCCACACTAGAGAAAACGCCACGCTCCAAATTCAGAGGAGTTTTCCCTTTTTGGTCGAGCGGATGCATAGGCACGATGCCGCTCTTGCCACCCTGGCGAACGAACACGCCCGTCACTGGACGGTAGATGGGACGCGGCGGATGAACGCCACCCGGGAAGCGCTTTCTCGGCACGCCGGGGTATCCGTATCCGTAGAGAATCGGCGGGGAATAAAACCAGCCGCCGCAAGAGGCATCGAAGAGCCATCCTCCATAGTGATAGGGAGCCCAGCCCCAGGGCTGAGAGCTGGCCCACGTCCAGCCGAATTGAGGATCCATGATCCATTGCCCACTCGTGAATGGCGACCAGCCGAGCCCCACACCAAACGGTCTCCAACCGTATCCGTATCCCCCGCAGTTTGAGAAGGCCCCATAGGTATACAGATCGGCGAATCCCGGAACGTAGCTAGGGGAACCGGTGTATTGCATCGCCGCGGTCGTGGCGGCCGAGACGCTGTCGATGCGGCCGGACACCCAGCGATCGAAGTCATCTTCATCAGCAAGGCGGCCGACCTTCAGGGAAGAATCGTCGCCGGCCTTTACCGTAAGGGACTGGCCCTTTTCAAGCTGCGTCGCGTTCTTATGGTGCAAAACGGAAACGCGCCCTTTATAGGTTTCGACAGTGCTGCCGTCGTCATAATTGTCAAGGCGGAAGCTGCTTTGGCCATCGGCTTCCACGGTAAAGTCGCCCCCAGTGACGCTGAAATAGTCGCCGCCCGCAGGATTCACATAGAAGGAAGCGCTCCCCTGCCGCAGAACGAGGCGCGTGGTGCGCGCAGCGTCATTGAGGGAAAGGTCATAGAACTCCAACACCGTGTTTTCCTTTAGGAAAGCCATCGCGCCGTTCTCGAACTCCACTTCCGCGCGGCCGTTGTCGGTGGCAAGAACATAGCCCTGGCGGATCGGCAGATTCAGCCCGGCGGTTTCCCAGCCTGCTTTAGAGTCCGCCAGAGGGTCCCCGCGGGTCTCCCGGGCGAACCGGACGTCGCCCTGAACCAGGCTCAGGCGAATGATGCGGGCATGGCTCGAGTCCGCCACTGCGGGACACGCGCCCACGAACAGAGGACCAAACAGCAGGACCAAAATGGAAGGAATCAGTTTGCGGGAAGTCATATTCACCCCCCTCACGGGGATGCGGCCTACTTCGTTAGACGGTTCAAAGAGCGGGCAGGTTACCTCAAAGGTGCCCTGAACTATCGTCTCGCCCGGGGATGTTGGCGTCAAGGGGAGACTGCGGGTGTTCATCCCGTCGTTTATGGCTGCGGTTGTGTTAGTTTCTTCATTCCTAAAGTGGGAGGCCAGACATGCAAGCGCGCGCAGCCGACCGGCGAGAAGCAGACTCGAGGAGAAGGACACCGAGCAGATTGTTGCGTGCCGTGGTGCTGCTGGGATTTGTGGGAGCAGTCCTGGCCGGGACGGGAAAGAGCAACGCGGCGGACAAACATCCGTTTGGAATTGATGATTACTCGGCGCTGCACAGCGCGCGTGCGGTCGCGGTTTCACCGGACGGCAAGACCATTCTGTACAACGTCAGCACCGACGGAACGAAAGGGGCGACCAAGCATGAGTGGCGTTTGATCGACTGGAACGGCGAAAATTCGCACAAGCTCGAGCTGCCGGAAAGGTTTGAGCCTCGAGGATTCACGAGGGACGGAGCGCTGTACGGCACCTACGAAGTGGAGAAGCTCGGACAACTCGCGATCGTGCCGCTGGCGGCGGCCAAGCCGACGATCATTATGGCGCTGCCGAACGGCGCACGCGGCGCGACGATTTCGCCCGATGGTCGGCGCTTCGCACTACTGGCGGACTCGCGCGCTAAGGATCCTCTTGAAGGTGTGCACACGGTCGTCGAGAACGACCAGACGAGTTTGTATGTCGTAGGCGCAGATGGAATAGGCGGTGCGTGGTGGTGTCCGGATTTGAACGTCATTACGGATATCGCGTGGTCGAAGGATTCTGCCGAAATCGCGGTGATGACTCAAACGCCGAAGATCGGTTTCCACGAGCTGCACTCGTTCGTGAATGTTTGCAGCGCAAAGGGTTCGCGCCGGCTGGCGGAGATTCCTGACGGGACCAGCGGGATCGCGTGGTCGGATGACGGAAAGGAAATCGTTTTTGCGGCGACGACCACGCCGACCTTAACGCCGGAACATGTTTGGACCGTGCCGGTCACGGGCGGCCCGCCGGTGGACCGCACCCCGCAGCTCGAGGGAACGGCGACGACCGTGACGGCCGATCCCCGCGGAACGGTGTGGGTGGAGATGCACAAGGGAGTGATCACCGAAGCCGACACGTTTCGTCGAGGGAAGCTCGAAACAATGTACCGCTGGCCGGGAGGGGTTCTCGAGGGCCTGCCCGTGTTTCCGGCATTCAGCGCTTCGCCGGACGTACTGGCGTTTTCCGTCGAGGATCCGGAACATACGACCAACGTGGCCGTGACGTCTGGAACCCAGCTGAGGACGATCACGCACGAAGGGGACGACACGCTCGGAAGCGTGGCCCTTGGAGAAGTACAGGTGGTCGATTGGACGTCGAAAGAGGGAATCAAACTCGAGGGCATCGCAACGTTTCCGCCGGGATACACAGCAGGGAAAAAATGTCCGTTCCTGGTGTTACCGCACGGCGGACCGGAAGATAACGACCGGCTCAATTTCGATGTAGTTGTGCGCCTCATCGCGGCGACGGGCTACGTGGTGCTCGAACCTGAGTACCGCGGCTCAACCGGCTACGGGGCGGATTTTCTGTCCGCGATTTACCAACATTTCGGCGATCGGGCGTATCGCGACGTGGACAGTGCGACGGATTTCGCCGTGTCCCAGGGCTGGGCCGATCCCAACCGGCTGGCGATTTTTGGATGGAGCGCGGGCGGGTTTATGACCTCGTGGACGGTGACCGAGACGCAGCGGTACAAAGCGGCCATCGAAGGGGCGGGAATTACGGACTGGCTGAGCTTTATCCCCACAAGCGATATCTGGCAGACCGACTACGATGCGCGGTTGCAGGAAAAAGACCCGACTCCCATGCTGCAATTCTCCGCGGTGATGCACGCGGACAAGGTGACCACCCCGCTATTGATTCTGCATGGTGAGGCGGACATCCGCGTGCCTACGTTTCAGGGCCGGGAGTTTTTTGTGCTGCTGAAGGAACGGGGAAAAACGGTGCGCATGGTGACCTACCCCGGCTCACCGCATTTCCCGAATCTGGCCGAGCAGCGCCGCGACGTATTCAAGGAGATCGCGGATTGGCTGGCAAGATACAATCGGTGATGCGGGGCTGAAATGCCATTACGAATCGGCCGAACAACGCGAGGCTTTACGGCCCACGTGGTAAGAAGCCTTCCTAGCGCTACGTCCGAAAGGACGCTCGCCGCGTGTTTGTTCTTTAATCCCTTCAAGACTCTTTCGCCGTCTGCGCATTGCGGATATCTAAAAAGCGCATCATGCTCGCGGGCCTGCCCGGGAATTTCAACCAGGCGCTCGCTCGTTTTGCCGGGGCAGCGCTTGGTCTCCGGCGGGCAGGGAATGCGCGGAGGTGGGGAACATGTTTGTTCCCGTAAGGGAACATTTTGGCCTTCTCGGAGGCTAAGCATCATGAATATTCCCGTACGGTAACTTCATTGAATGAGGTCAAGGATTTTTCACTCGTGTACGCGGACAAGGAAATCAGGTTAGCGCCGCTGTATGATGCGATCAGCACGATCTACTACCCCGAACTGAACACCGACATGGCTATGCGCATCGGGCGCGAATACTCATCGGATAAAGTCACGCCAAAGGATTTCGAGCAACTGGCGGGGGATGCGGGCCTTGCCAAACCGCTTGTCCGCCGTCGAGTTCCCGAGCTGGCCACAGCTGCCATCGAAGCTCTGGACAAAATAAACATCACACACAAGATCTCTGAGGTCCGAGGCCTCATCCGCAAGCGGTGCGCGCGCGGAAAGAATTCCGCACTTAATCGTGAGGGTCATCCACACCAACTCCGACGCACACCACGCCCGTCATCGGTCGTCTTCGATGTACATATCGCCGATCGTCTTCATGAACCGGATTGCCTCTCCGCTGACCTACCTAGTTCCTTGACACCCTAAAAGTGAAACGCTAATTTCAAAAGCGGGAAATGACGGGTTACCGCTGGGGTCCGTGGTCCTTCATCTAAGCGCAGGGTGTTGGCGAGCTAAATGGGGTTTGCTCACGACCGTCGAGCAGCGCAGTCCTATAGTTTGGGGGAAACGATGCGAAGCATTCATAGACTTTTGACCGTGGTCCTCGTACTGGCGGGAACACTAACGAGTACAGGCGCTTACGGACAAGGTGGCGCGACCGGGGCCATCAGTGGCGCAGTTGTGGATACCAGTGGCGGGTCGGTTGCCGAAGCCGAAGTCCAGGTTCTTGATACCCGCACGGAGTCGCTGGTGCGCAAGGTTTCGACAAACGCGGACGGATCGTTTGTGATTCCCCTGCTGCCCCCGGGAATCTACGCCGTGTTGGTAAATAAATCGGGCTTCGCGCAGGCCAAGGCCTCGGGCATTGAAGTGCACGTCACGGAGACCACCAAAGTCACCATTTCGCTCAAGCCCGGTGCGGTCACCGAAAAGGTGGAGATTTCCGCGCAGATTACCAGCGTGGAAACGACCAGTGCCGTGACCGGCCAGTCGCTCGGCACGGAAACGGTGCGGGAATTGCCGCTGGCCACGCAGAACTATCAGCAGTTGCTGACGCTTTCAAGCGGTGCGCAGAGCGAGCTGAATGCCTCAGCGCAGCTGGGACGCGGCAACGTCCGGGTCATCGTGAACGGACAGCGCGAGGACAACAACAATTACCTGATCGAGGGAATCAGCGCCACGGACTACAACGTGGCCCAGGCAACCTACGTTCCTTTGCCCAATCCCGATGTGATCCAGGAATTCAAGGTGCAAACATCGCTGTACGACGCCAGCCAGGGGCGCAACGGCGGAGGCAACGTCAACGCCATCCTCAAATCCGGCACGCGCGAGCTCCACGGCGATGGATATGAGTTTTTCCGCAACGACGTTTTGAACGCCAACGACTACTTTTTGAACGCCGCGGGCCAGAAACGTCCGCCGGTAAAGCAGAACATTTTCGGGGGCAGCCTGGGTGGGCCAGTGGGCCAGGAAAAGTACGGCCTCTTCTTCGTGAACTATCAGGGAACACGGCAGCGCAGCGCTCTCTCTCCGGGCACGCAGATCAACAATCCGGGATTCCCGTCGCTGCCGACTACCCGCGATGCTCTGTCGATCGCCAATGCGCTGAGCACTTCGGCATTTCCTATCGCGCCCACAGACATCGATCCGGTCATCCTGAAGCTGCTGCAATTCAAGAGCGAGCAGTTCGGAGATGCGAGCGGGTTTCTCATCCCCTCGGTGGGCACACCGAACTTGAATCCCCTTAAGACGACTTCTTATGCCACCGCGCCCTTCCTGGTCAGCAAGCCGGGGAAGTATACCGACGATCAATCGACGGTCAATTGGGACCGCGAGTTCCGCGGCGCCCAGGACAAGGTTGCGGCGCGGTTCTTTTTCTCGGATTCCGAATCGCTCCTGCCGTTCGGGGCGGGCGGCCTGCAGGCCTCGCTTGGCGGAACACTAGCGAGCAGCATCAGCGCCACGGATTTGAATTTTCCTTACGACATTCCCGTGCACGGCCGCTTTTTTAGCGTGAACGAGACGCATCTGTTTTCCCCCCGGCTGGTCAATGATTTCCGGTTCGGTTTTGTGCACATCAACGACAGCCTGATCAATGTGCCGCCCGTGACGGTGGCGGACGTGGGCATCAACCGGCCCACCAACAACATCACAAAATCCATTTACAAGTTCACGCTGGGAAGTTCCGGCTTTCAGATCGGGCCTACGCCTCCTGCCGATCAGTTCCAGAATCAGAATACCTTCAACTTGGTAGACACCGTCAGCTGGGTGCTTGGAGGACACGTCTTGCGGTTCGGCGGGGACTACACACGCATCATTCTCGACAAACTATTTCCGCAGACCTTCAATGGCCAACTGTTCTTCGTAAACAATCCGGGCGGAGCGACAGATTTTCAGAAGCTCGTTGTTGGCGCGCCAGATTTCAGCTTTGGGGGCGGGGGTGTTTTCAATCATCAATACCGCAACAACAACTTCGGGTTCTTCGCCCAGGATGACTGGAAGGTACGGCCGGATTTGACGCTGAACGTGGGCTTGCGCACGGAACTCCTGGGCGCGTTCTACGACGATCTTTGCCACATTGGCAATTTCGATCCGCAGCTCGCCAATAGCGGGAAGTATCCCTTTGTTTACGGAGGCTGCGCGAACCAGCTGAAGGTGGCCGGTCTCGGCGGCTCCGGCAACAACACCACCTACCACAACAATTACACCACTGGTCTCGGCCCGCGCCTGGGGTTTGCCTGGGATGTGTTGGGCCGCCACTCGACGACAGTTCGCGGGGGCTACGGAATCTACTTCGTGCGCGAGGACGTCGGCACGGTGGACCAGCTATCGTTCCAAGCGCCGTATCTGCCGATTGCCTTTGGAGGGGGCGCGCCGGGGAGCTTGTCCAACTTTTTCCTCACCGGCATGAACGCTCTGCCACAAGCGGGGGTGCTCGATCCCAATTTCGTGCCGTGCCTGGGAGCGCTGCAGAATTTTCCGGGTGGGGACACCCGGCAATTTCCGAACTATGCCTGCGCTGCGGGCAGTGCCGGGCTGGTCCCATCGCAGTTTCTGTTTGTGCTGACGGTGCCGCGTGATTTCCAGGCTCCGGACACGCAACAGTGGAACCTGACGATCCAGCGGGCGCTAGGGAAAAACTGGATTCTCGAGGTCGGATACGTCGGAACCCACGCGGTTCACCTGCGGGAGACGCGCACCAGCATTCAGGCCAAGCTGGCCACCGCAGCGCATCCGCTGACGGTCACCGCGGAGGACGGAACGCCGTTCCTAATCACCGAAAGCACCACTGGCAATGGAGTTGCGCGAGCGAATCTCGAGGGGCTCAATGGCTACGGCGGCTTCCAGATTTTTGCCAACGATGCGTATTCACACTATCACTCGCTGCAAACCACGCTCTCGCGGCGCTGGGTGGCGGGCTATTTTCAGGCCGCCTACACATGGTCGAAGTCCACCGACGCGACCTCCAGCGGCAATACCGCGCTGAACACGGCGTTCAATGATGAGACCGACCTGAAGTTTTCCCGCGGCTTATCCGACTTCGACCGGACTCACCGTTTCGCGGTGAGCTATCGCTACGACTTGCCGTTTTACCAAGGCGCCAGCGGAGCAAAGGAACGATTGCTGGGGGGCTGGAGTCTAAGCGGCATCACGATTTTCCAATCAGGCGCTCCGTTCTCGGTCACCGACTCGGTCGCCGGCACGGCCTATCTGGGACCCGGGCTGGCCTCCGCGACGCTCGGCGCGCAGCTTGCCTCGGGAGGATCAATCGGTCGCGGAACGACGACCGGTGACATTCATTCCCGGCTGAACGGTTATCTCCAGCTCACTAACTTTACAACCGCGCCGGTAGCCGACCCGGCCGGCTGCCTGGCCGACCCGGCCTTTGCCTGCACCACCGCCTTCGGAAACCTGGGCCGCAACATCTACCGTGGCCCGTTCCAGCAGAACTGGGACTTCTCTTTGATCAAGAATATCAAGATCACCGAGCGACAGAGCCTGCGGTTCACAACCGACTTCTTTAACATCTGGAATCACGTCAACTTCGCGAATCCTTCGATCAACGACGTGGAAACCATTACCCACGACAGTTCCGGGAATCCCACTTCGGATGGGCCATTCGGAAAGATTTTCTCGACCGTGGGGACCCCGCGGCTGATTCAGTTCTCGCTGCGTTACTCCTTCTAGTCCGAGACCATCGACGGCCGGTGTTCCTCCGCCGCCGTTTTTCGCCGCGAAGTGATAAGATTCCCGTCCGGAAATTATCATGACACGGATCGCATCGCGGGTTTCTCAGTTGCATGGCGAAGGCGCGCTGGCGGTGTATTCACGCGCCAAGGACCTGGAGCGGCAAGGGCGTTCCATCATTCATCTGGAACTCGGCGAACCGGATTTTCATCCCGCGGCGCCGGTCGTGGAGGCGTTGCGCACTGCCGTAGCCGCGGGGCGCGACCGTTACTGCTCCACGCGCGGCCTACCGGCTCTCGTCGAAGCGATTGCCGATTATTTGAAGCGCACGCGCGGCGTAGCTGCGACCGGTGAGCAGGTCTTGGTGGCCCCGGGCTGCAAGATGGCGCTCTCGCTGGCCATGATGGCGCTGGTCGAGCCCGGCGACGAAGTGCTTCTTCCCGATCCGAGCTTTCCGATTTATCCATCGTTCACCCGCGGGCTGGGTGCGACGCCGGTTGCTTTTGGGCTGGAGGAGAAAAACAAGTTCCAGCCCGACGTGGATGAGATCGCGCAGAAGGTCACGCCGCGCACCACCATGTTGATCTTCAATTCGCCGAATAATCCCACGGGAACGGTTTTCAGCGATGCGGCTATGGAGAAGCTCGCTGTGCTGGCCAGGAAGCACGATCTGTGGGTCCTTTCCGACGAGATCTACGCGCGTATTCTGTTCAGCGGGGAATACCACTCCATTTGGTCGCTCCCGGGCATGGCGGATCGCACCGTAATCATTGATGGATTCTCGAAAAGTTTTGCCATGACCGGCTGGCGACTGGGGTACGCGGTGGCGCCCGTGGAGGTAATCGATGCCATGGACCTGTTGGTGCTGAACACCTTCACGTGCGCCGCGGAATTCACCCAAGTGGCGGCCATTGAAGCGCTGCGCGATTCGACTAGCGCCGTGGAGGCCATGGTCGTGGAGTATCGCAAACGACGCGACCAGTTCGTCAGCGGGCTCAATCACATCCCCGGATTTCGCTGCCAGGTGCCGGACGGCGCCTTCTACGCGTGGGTGAATATCGAAGATACGGGGCTCTCTGCCGACCAGGTGCAGAGGGTATTGCTCGAGGAAGCCGGCGTAGCGGGAATCGCTGGGGCGGCATTTGGTCCGGGCGGCAAGAACTATCTGCGCTTCTCGCTGGCCAGTGCCAGGAGAGTGCTGGAGGAAGCTTTGGAACGCATCCAGCGCGTTTCGCTTCACTGGCGCGCCGCGATTTCCCGCTGATTGGTGATTGTTTTCGGGGAGCCGACGGGGAAAAATGAAGCATTGGATTTACTTTGGCGCCGCAGTGCTCATGACCCTCGCGGGGGCCGTGGCCGCATACGCGCAAGCGAGACCGCTCCCCGACGGCGACGTGCAGAAAGTTTACGCCCGCCTCCAGAAGCGCATCGAGCTGATCCCGATCTACGACAACCACTCGCACGCAACATTTCCGGACGACTCCGACATGGACGCCATGACTTCGCCCCCCGAGGAAAGCACGGTGCTGCGTCTCCGCGACAGCAATCCCGAATTTGTCGCCGCGGCAAAAGCGCTCTTTGGCTACCCCTATCTTGATTTCCAGCCGGAACACGCGAAGTGGCTGATCGATAAGAAGAAGGCCGCGGAAGCGGCGGGCGGCGCGGCTTACTGGAATGGCATCCTGGACAAAATGAACATTGAGATTTGCCTGGCCAATCGCGTGGCGCTGGCCCCGTATCTCGATCCCCGGCGGTTTCATTGGGTGTTCTTTGTCGATTCCTTCCTTTTTCCCTTCGACAACCACCGGCTGATCGCCAAGAACGGCGATCTGGCGGTGTACCTTCCGCTGCAGGAAAAAGTGCTAGAGCGTTACGAGAAACAGGAAAATGTTCTCGGCCTGCCCGCCGATCTGGCCGGCTACGAGGCCTTCGTTCGTCAAACGCTCGCGGACAACCAGAAAAAGGGTGGCGTGGCCATGAAATTCGAGGCCGCTTATTTCCGCACCCTGTACTTTCGCGATCCCCCGCGTGAAAGAGCGGAAGCGATTTATGCCCAGTTCCGCGCCGGTGGCGTGCCATCCGACGAGGACTACATTACTTTCCAGGATTACGTGTTTCGCGTGCTGATCGACCAGGCGGGAAAGCTGAAACTCCCGGTGCATTTTCACAGCGCGGTGGGCATCGGCGACTACTTCAGCCTGCAGAATGGCAATCCGCTGAATCTGGAAAATGTGGTGCGCGACCCGCGCTACCGCAACGTGAATTTCGTACTGATTCATGGCGGCTATCCCTACACCCTGGATATGATCTGGCTGACGGCGGCCAAGAACGTCTACACCGATTCCTCGCTGGTGGGCTACTACGTTTATCCCTCGGAATTGAAGAGCATTCTCAAACAGTGGATTTCGCTGTTCCCCGAGAAAATCATGTTTGGTTCAGACGCCTTTCCCTTCAACGATGCGGTCGGCGCGGAAGAGACCTTCTGGCTGGCGGCACGCTCGGCCCGGACGGCGGTAGCCGCGGCCCTGGCAGAACTTGTCGCCGAAGGCGCCTGCAGCGAAGAAAAGGCCCTGGAGCTGGCGCGCCTGTACCTACACGACAATGCCGCCAGGCTGTACGGAGAGAAGAAATGAAGCACGTGGCGTGGAAAAACGTGGAGCGCGAACAATTGAATCCCCTCATCGGCCGCGAAATGCTGGTCGGCGATAAAATCATGCTGGCGCGCGTGCTGCTCAAAAAAGGCGCGCACGTGCCGCTGCATCACCACCACAACGAACAGGTCACCTACATTCTCGAAGGCGCGCTGAAATTTGCCATCGACGGCCAGGAGCTGGTGGTGCGCGCCGGCGAAGTGCTGTGCATCCCCCCGCACATGCCCCACGAGGCCTGGGCGCTCGAAGACACCGTGGACCTGGACGTCTTCGATCCTCCGCGCGAGGACTGGCTGAACAAGACCGACGACTATTTGAGACATGGTCGCTAGCGTCCGGGGACTGCCGCGGCTTCTCGATGGTTCTGCCGGCAGAAGGCCGAGCCAACATTTTTTCTTTTCTCACATTTCCGCGAACGAGCATGGACAAAGGGCCGTTAAGCCCTGGACGGGGATCCCGGATGGCCAGGATGTCCCTTCAGCGGGGCTTCTCCTGCTGCTCGATATAACTCTCGAGAAGGTTGCCCGGGGCACTGGCTGCGAAATAGGAAGGCGACGACAGCACGCCTTGCCAATAGCTGGGTGCTAAGTCAGGTCGCTCTTGCGACTGGAAACGCCCTTCGAGCGAGGTGACCAGCTCGAAATTTGGCGAGCCAGACTAAGTGTGCCATCGAGAAACTCGAATGCCTGCCACGATTAAGTTCTTTACTGATTCCCATGGACCAAATATATTTAAGACCGTGTTGAGACGGCAAGCCTACCGGTTCGAACTCCGGCCGAGCGGCCAGCAACTCTGCAACCTGCGGCAGTTCGCGGGGTCCTGTCGTTTCGTCTACAACAAAAAAGAGAAACGCTTGGTCTATGCCGGGCTGTGTGGCCTGCTGCCGAACTGGAAGAAGGAGCACCCGTTCCTGTCGGAGGTGCCAGCGCAAGCCTTGCAGCAGGCCTTAAAGAACCTGGAACGCGCCTACTGCGAAGTTGGTATGCCTGAAATGCGGGCTGTCAGGTCGCCTCGCTAGTGCCTGGGGGACCAGCCCTCTAAAGGGGAGCAACATGAAGAGGCTATTTGCGTTGGCAATTCTGCTGCTGGGGAGCGTGGGTGTTGCGCGAGCACAGCTAAACGCGCCGGCATTGAATGGCGACGGGGGCAACGCCGCTCCGGGCTCCGCGGCCAGTTCCGCCATAAAGGCCGCGCTGCCGAGTGACCTTCTGAACCCGTTCGCTCGGCCGGCGGTCACGACCGCCCTGGCCTTGCCGCTAGAAAACGCCGAGCCAGCTTCGCCGTCGCCGCGACCAAAGTTTCTCTACGGCGGCCGCGACGACTACCGCTGGCAGCTGGGCATCTCCGCGAGCTGGTTGCACTTCCGCTCCTCGGCCTTCACTTCCAACGCCACCGGCATCAACACTTCGGTGGTGTACTTCACGAACGACTGGTTCGGGGTCGAAGGAAACATCACCGCCGTCTTTGCTCCTGCGATTTTCTCAAACGAACACGTGAAGATTGGAATGTACGGCGCTGGCCCGAAGATCGCCTTGCGCAAGAGACAGTGGGAACCCTGGCTGCACCTAATTTTTGGTGGCGCTCAAGAACGGCCTCAGATTGCGGGACAAAGCCGCGCCTCCTACGTCATCAAGGGCGGCGGCGGAGGGGACTACCGCTGGAACCCGCGCCTCTCTTTCCGCTTGGAAGGCGACTACGTGCGCACCGGCTTCTTTAAGCAATCGCAGAACAGTTTCCAACTGGCTGGCGGAATCGTTTTCCACTTCTAGAACGGGCCCCGCTCGAATGGGGCTCTTCGCCGACCTGAGCACAGCCAACATGCCACATGAGGGCAAAAATTAATCAACGAACAAGAAGGTGCATCGCTGCACCGGGGCCAGGCCCACGCTCTTCGGGGGCCGTCCGGGCGAGGCCGCAACTGGGGGTGGGCGACTTGCTCGGTCCTTGGCATCCGGGGGATGAGATGCGTTGAAACCTGTCCCTGGCGAATTGTTCTTTCGACCCCCTGTAACATTACATTGGATGAAAATTGCTTGATGGAGTTTTTGCGGAGCACAGGCACTCGGAGCGTCTGGTTTTTGTGAAAAAAGGCGTAAAAAAGTCGGGGGTCGCTATGGCCGGTTTTGCCCCGGAGTCGGGGGTCACCTGTATGGGCGAAGTAACAATTCGCCAGAGACAGCCTGCGGCCCAATCAAACTAATTTAATTTTGACGACGGACAACCCTCGACCAGCGCGACAATTTTTGATGGCCCGTCAACGCCGCAAGAAGCAGACTCGATTGGTCCAGTCCCATCTCGCCGTTTTCCTCGAGAGGTCACTCAAGGCTCATACGAGGCCGCCAGTATCCGATGGCGAGATGGTCTTTTCGTCAACAGAAATCACTCCGCCGTGCTTCCGTTCTCCTTCCGCCCAGGCTTTGAGCAACGGCGGAATTGGCCTTCGATCGTAGGTAAGGAACGTCAACCCTTGCGCGGCTGCTTGTTGCAAGCAGGGGGAGATGACATAGATCCCTCACTTGAATATCGCTCGTCCGGTTGGTGGGACCATAACGAACAGGCGCACCCAATCTTCTCGACGATTTCGTGGCAGCCTTGCCATAGATCGAGCTTCCGTCTGGATTGAACCTGTAGCTTGTTCTCGAGCTCCGAGGGCATTTCGGTTACGCGACGAAACGAACTCGGGCAAGTCAGGACCACGCGAGTGGCGACGCCTGCTTCTGCGTATCATTTTTTTAGGGTTAATCGTATCGCAGCGCTTGCATGGGATCCGTAGCGGCTGCGCGTCGCGCGGGAACCAGGCAAGCCAGTGTTGCTGCGGCGACGAGCAGCACCGTCGCGCCGCCGAGCAACAGCGGATCGCGCGAGCTCTCCGTCACCCACTTCGTCGACACTTTGTTGAACGCGATGCTCAGCACGATTCCGGCAATGACCCCCGCTCCAACATTCACCGCAGTCGACGAGAGTACGATGCGGAATACGTCCGCAGCCCGCGCGCCCAGCGCCATGCGAATCCCGAACTCGTTCGTGCGCGTCGCCACTCCGTAAGAGACCACGCTGTACAGCCCCACGGCCGCAAGCGCCAGGGCCAGCGCGGAAAAGACGCCAAACAGCGTTGCCATTAGACGCTGTTGCGCGTACTCCTCTTGCCCGGTAATCCAGGCGTGGAGGTCACGCACGCGCATCACCTGCTGCTGCGGATCGATCTGCACGATTTGCGCGCGAATAGCGCGCACTATCGAAAGGGGCGGCACGCGCGTGCGCACCAGAATCTGGGTGAACATCCACATGTTGGAGGTGAACGGGATGTACACCTGAGGCTTGATCGGGTTCCGCAAGCCGTCGTCGCGCACGTCCGCTGCGACGCCGATAATCTGAAACGCTCCGGTGGCTTCCGCGGCAACGCGTTGATACGGAGGCGAATCCTTCAGCACTGGAAGTTTGAATTGATGTCCGATGGCGTCGCCATTGGGCCAAAATTGCTTGGCCATCGTTTGGTTGATGACCGCCAACGCCGCGCCACGCATGTTTTCCGTGTGGTCCCACAACCGCCCTTGGGCCAAGGGAATGCGCAGCAACGGAAAATATTCTGGGCTGACGAAATTAACGCGTACTTCTGGCTTTTCCGTCGCGGTGCTTCCCAGGATTTCGATGTTCTGCCGCCAGCCATTAGAGGGCGGCGTGGCGTTGGTGGAAATGCCCGCGGCCACAACTTCCGGCATGCCGGCGATGCGCGCGCGAATCTGCTCGAAGAACTCGGCACGATCCTTCCATGCCACGTGCGTGTTTTCGTGCACGGGGATTGGCACAGACATGGCATTGTGCGGGTCATAGCCGAGATCGGTATTCACTAAGCGCAGAAATCCTTTCCCCGCCGCCGCCGCCGCTGTAAGCATCAGTAGCGTCAATGCCACTTGTGCGGCGACCAGCGCGCCGTGACTGCGCCGCGCCCTGACGCTGCCCGCCACCCTACGCGAGCTGCTCTGCACCAGCCGCGCGAGCTGCGGACGCGAAAGCTGCAGCGCCGGCCAAAGTCCAAAGACGATCGACGTCAAGAATGCCAGCCCAATGCTGAACAGCAGGACCGGCCAATTCATCTTGATCACCGATTCCGCAGGAAACGAATTCTCGGGCAAGCGCGCCACCAGCAACGATAGGCCGC
The DNA here is from genome assembly GCA_001919715.1 of Acidobacteria bacterium 13_1_20CM_58_21. Taxonomy (GTDB): domain Bacteria; phylum Acidobacteriota; class Terriglobia; order Acidiferrales; family UBA7541; genus Acidiferrum. Next base: position 25 of record MNIJ01000156.1, on the reverse strand, counting down.
GCCAAGCCAGCAGTACACCGAGTAG
>MNIJ01000223.1 GCA_001919715.1 Acidobacteria bacterium 13_1_20CM_58_21 | reverse complement strand
GCCGGCTCCACACCATTCCTCATTACCTACATTATGGTTCACTACGGCTGGCGGTGGTCTTTTTGGATGAGCGCCATCTTAGGATTGGCTGCCGGTGTCGTCTGGTACGTCATTGCGCGGAACACTCCGGAAGAGCATAACAGGGTCTCCCCTGCGGAACTGCGACACATTCAGGCCGGACGAACGGTTGGACGCTCTGCTTCCTCCGGCGCGGCCAAAGAATCGAGTTCAAGTATTACTGCAGCCGATGACCGCATTCTTTGGAGCACCATCCTCTCCTCCAAGAACGTCTGGGCTGTCACGCTCGCCTACTTTTGTTTCGGCTATGTCGCTTGGATTTTTTTTACCTGGTTCTTTATTTATTTGGCTAAAGTCCGGGGATTGAATTTGAAGGCCAGCGCGTCCTATACGACGCTGCTTTTCCTTTCTATGGCCGCGTGCAGTCCGCTGGGCGGCGCGATCAGCGACAAACTCACGAAACTGCACGGAAAACGTATCGGACGATGCGGCATCGCCGTTCTTGCGCTCCTCTTGACCGCCGTGTTTCTTACGTTTGGTTCGCAGGTGCAGAGCGCCGGGCTGGCCAGCATCGTTCTCGCCGGCGGCGCAGGCGCACTGTATCTTTCGCAAAGCTCATTCTGGTCGCTCACGGCTGATATTGCTTCCGGTTCCTCAGGCTCCGTTTCCGGCTTCATGAATATGGGCAATCAATTCGGAGGAGCTCTCACCGCTTCGCTCACGCCCGCAATCGCAGCCCGGTTTGGCTGGACTACTTCCTTTTTCGTTGCTGCTGGCTTGTCGGTGCTTGGTGCCGCGGCCTGGCTGCTTGTCGACCCCGAGCGCGCTCTGGCACCCGCAACAAACCATCTCCATCACTCTGAAAAAGCTTCCATCCGATGAAGCTCAAGCCGAGAGACATCTGCCGATGGGACCACGTCAACCGCCCGCGTTCACTTCGCAGGAGTCTGCGTAGGTAGGAGACCGAACTTGCCAAGATCGGTCGTGGTGATTATAATTCACATATACGATGTCTGGTGATTATAATCCGTAGCCGGTAATCAAATTTCACGATCTTGGGAGTTCAACCAGTCTTAACCTGGTGATCTAAAAAACAAGAAATGGCTAAGAGTGATCAGTTTTCACGTTTGGTGAATGAATTTCACGGTCGACCGTCCCCTGAGCCGATGCGAACGGCTGGATACGCCGCCCTCATTGACCATTATGCTTTGAGGGTTCCGCTGCCTGGCCGACTGACCGGGATCGCCGAGCGGCATCACCGGATCAAGACGAACGATTGGCAACTCCTGACGCCCCGCCACGCACCAGCGGATGATTTGCGCGGCCACTTAGAGTTCGCCCTGAAGTGGGAAGGTGTGGACCTCGGGGTTTTATCCGCACTCTTTCGAGTCGTTCCCGACGAGGAGGTCAGTGCGCTGCTCAGGACAGAGCCAACTGGCGCGTATACCCGGCGCCTGTGGTTCTTACACGAATGGCTCACGCAACGACTACTGGACGTTCCCGAGCCAGGGAAGGTCCGGGCAGTTCCTGTCATTGATCTAAGTCAGCAATTCGGGCTTGCGAAAGGAGTTTCATCCAGCCGCCATAAGGTACTGGACAATCTTCCCGGGACGTCTGCGTTTTGCCCCCTCGTTCGTCGAACCGACAGGATCGAGACCTATCTTTTGAAAGGTCTCGACCGTCGAGCACAGGAAATCGTCGGGCGCACGCCTGCGGACATCATGATGCGCGCCGCAGCGTTCTTGCTGCTCGACGACAGCCGAGCGTCGTTCCAGATCGAAGGGGAGAAACCGTCTCCACAACGCGCGGAACGCTGGGCAAAAGCTATCAGTGAAGCGGGCTTCCGGAAGCTTAGCCTCGCCGACCTTGAGCGACTACAGCGGATTGTCATCGGGGATACAAGGTTCGTTAACCTGGGACTGAGGACCGAAGGCGGATTTGTGGGCACGCATGACCGCCGGTCGCAGGAACCCATCCCGGTGCATATCAGCGCGCGGGCTGAAGATCTTAAAAGTCTGATGGATGGTGTTGTAGCGTATGACCAGCGTGTCGCAAATGTGGGCATTGATCCCGTTGTGGTCGCCGCGGCCCTCTCGTTTGGATTCGTTTACATTCATCCGTTTGAAGACGGCAACGGACGTCTTCATCGATGGCTCATTCACCATACCCTGGCGATGGCGGGCTACAATCCGGCGGGCGTGGTCTTTCCGGTAAGCGCGGCGATCTACCGCAAAATCGCGCAATATAAAACCGTCCTAGAGTCGTACTCTCAACCGCTGCTTGGGCTTATCGAATGGCAGCCGACAGCAAGCGGAAATGTTAGCGTGCTGAACGAGACCAGAGACTTCTACCGATATTTCGATGCCACACTACACACGGAGTTTCTCTATCAGTGCGTTGAAGAGACGATTGAACGCGACCTCCCTCAGGAGGTCGCATATCTGGAGGCCTACGATCGCTTCGCGAAGGGATTGCAAGATATCGTGGACATGCCGCAGCGAAAAGTGGACCTGCTGCATAGGTTCTTGCGGCAAGGGAAAGGTCGCCTCTCGAAGCTCGCCCGGACCGGCGAATTCGCACCATTATCGGACGCGGAAGTTGGACTGGTCGAAAAACTCTATGAGGAATCTTTCGCGGATGTTGCACTCGAAAAGGGCTGAGACGACCCCGAGCGGGCGCGCCGACCCAAGCGTTCCCTCAGATTGAGGCGCTCTATTTTTTTGGCTCAAGGAGATATCACACCGATAGTCCACGTTCCGATGCGGTCGGGGGTTCGAATTCCCTCACGTCCACCAAACGAGGAGGCGCTGGTGTCTGTTTCGATGACCTGCGCAGAGTTTGTAGTCTGTCCGCGGAGTGCAGCGGCAGTCAATGCGCCAAGAGCGAGAATGAGCCAGACACCAGGTACATTCTTGGCGAAAACTAGAGGCAGCCCACGTGTTCAAGCGTGGAGCAATCAGACGTCAGCTAGAAGCTAAACCTCGCTTGGAACTCAATGACTCGCCCTGCTAGACCGTCCGACGGCCTGCCGAAGCTCCCAGTGTTGATGATGTCCGTGGGAGCGGTGGCCGGGGCAAGAGGTTGTAGATTCAAAATGTTGAAAACATTGAACAAGTTGGCGCGAAACTCCAACTTGGCTCCCTCTCCCAGGAATCGCGTGCCGGGAAAGGCGAAAATCTTCCCAATGGAAGCATCGACGTCGGTGTAACCGGGGCCAACGAAAATGTTGCGGCAGCGGCAGCCGGGTCCGCGAGTGGTAACGTCAAATTCCGTCGAAGGGCTTGGGAATACGCCGTTGATCCATTGCTGCTTTGACGCATTCTTGAGTATCCCACCGGAATAAGCGGCAGGCAAATCCGGACAAGTCCCGTCGCCATTGCGGTCGTTGTTGGTATCACAGCTTCCGATCAAAGCGGTAAAAGGGAACCCGGAATGTTTGTCCAGAATCCCGCCGAGAGTCCATCCGCCGAAAGCACGGCCCAAAAAATCGTGCCGATTGCTGAGGATCGGCAGTTCCCAATAGCCGGAGAGTTGCCAATGGTGCCGAACATCGTAGTCTGAGCTGCCCTTATTGAGCAGCTGATTGCTGGGATCGGTCTGCTGGAAGCCAATCTCATACGACGAGGTATCAATGGAATGACTCAGAGTATAGACGCTGGATAGCGTAAGGCCATGGGAAAAACGGCGAGTCACTTCAAAAATGCCGGCATCAAAGCTAGCATTTACATCCGGTAACGGAATAAACACTCTTCCGAAACGATTATTGCCAACGATGACGGGAGCCGGACACGCCGGATTAGAAGCGCCACACGGTACTCCATCGGGACTTGCAGACTGGACTCCGTCTACATTGCCGCAGGTTTTCCCTACCTGAGGGGGATTGCAGGGATCAAACGTGTCACCCGGATGAAATCGATTTAGGTCAATCGTGCGGACCAGCTTGCGGCTTCTGCTTCCCTGGTAACCGACGGTCACTTGGAGATTATGGAACGGCTCGAGTTGCGTCTGCAACGAGTAAACGTAAACGTACGGAGTCGGCTCGTTCGTGAGCGCGCCGAAGATATCGACCTTGGTTATGCTAGTACATGCGGGATTGCCGCAGAGGGCCCCGTCGGGAGCCACGCCGAAAGCAAGACTTGGATTAGCGGGATAGCTGTCAGCCAGTCTGCTGCCACCCAGTGCATATTGAATATTGGAACCTGGCGGAGGACCGACGATTGCCCCTGGGTCGAAGAAGCAGCAAATGCCCGCTTGCGCAAAGAAGGGAGTGTCCTGGCGCACGTTGGAATACAGAGTGCCGAACGGCCGATCATAAAGGATGCCAAAGCCGCCGCGGAGTACGGTTTTATGTCCCCAGACGTTCGGGCTGTAGGCGAATCCAAGCCGCGGACCGAAATTCTTTTTGTCGGGATTGTAGAGTTGGGTGACGGTCTTGACGCTCCCGTTAAAGAAGCCATTGGTCCCGAAAATATAGTTGCTCAACCGATTCTGAGTCTCGGTGACCGGCGGGAAATATTCCCATCGGAGGCCAAGATTGATGGTCAGATTTGGACGAATCTTCCAGTCGTCCTGGATGAACAAAGAATAGGCCGCCGTACGGAAATATCGCTGGCCATCGGGATTAGCGCCCGTCAGCGGATTAACGGCCACGCCCTCAAAGAAGCAGCAGGCGTCATTGGCAAAATTCAATAGACCGCGAAACTGATAATTCGGGCGTTCGAAACCGCTCTCATTGTCGTTATTCTGCTCGCGAGTGATATCGACACCAAACTTGAAAGCCTGATTACCCCGTATCCAGTTCATAGTGTCTTTGAAAGCGAATGTGTTTTCGGCCAACTTCCCAGGAGTAGTGCCCGCGGCGCCGATACCCATAATGGTGCCGGGATCGCCAAGGCCGCCGGCATCAAAATCGAAAAGGCGTATTTGCGGAATGCCGTAGTCCGTGAGCCCAGAGGGTTGCAGCTGATTGAACGCAAAACGGGTGAAATTGAAACGAGCTTCATTCACCAGCACTGAGTTAATAATACGCGTCCATCCTACGGTAGTGACGTAGTTGTCCGGGGCTAGCGTCAGATCCTCGATAGGCCGGTTGCCGCCGCTGAGATTGTTGAGCCGCACAAAGTAACTGCTGAAGAAAAACTGGTTGAGTCCCTTGTTGTAATCCACGCGGCCGTTGAACTGATCGCCAGAGCTTGAGTTTGGAACTCGAAGATCGTAAATGCCCCAATCGGTAGTTCCATCCGGGCCGTTACCGACCGCTTGGCCAGTGCCGACGCCCGGCTGATACCACTGTCCCAGCTGGTGGAAGTTAGGATCGCTCGGATTAGTGATTAGCGAACAGCAATCCACCTCTTTGGTTGTCGTGGAAATACGAGGGGCAATTCCCGACGTACTGAAGATCATGGTTGCCAAGCTGTTAGGGTTTGCCTGTATGACATACTTCTGAAAAGCTGGGGTCTCCAGCTTCACATCTCGCTTCGTGACCGTGTTGCTTTGCCGCAACCCTTCGTAAGAGAAGAAAAAGAAGAGCTTGTCTTTTAGGATCGGCCCGCCAAGGCTGCCGCCAAAATCCCGATATTTCTGATCATTCCGCGTCGGACAATGACTTGCAACAATGGTGAAGGTTCCGCCTTCGCAGGTGATGGTAGGCAGGGTTCCCGTGGTCGGGCCATAGAACTTATTGAAGGCGTTCAGCCCCTGGTCGTTGAACTTAATAAGACCACTCCCGTGATAGTTGTTGGTCCCGCCTTTGGAGATGACCTGGACCTGGGCGCCGGAGTTACGCCCCTGTTCGGCATTAAATGAAGCCGATGTGACAATAATCTCCTGTACAGACTCCTGATTCGGAGTAATGACCGCGGATCCCCCGTTGCTAAGGCTGTCGACGCTCACTCCGTCGAGGGTGTACGTGTTGGCGGTTACGCGTTGACCGTTTGAGGAGATTTGCACCTGATTTTCCGTCTGGAATATTTCGCTGTTCGAGCCTCCAGGACCTACCTGCTGCGGAAGAGCAAAGGAGTTACCATTGCCTTGGCGGGAGGCGTCGCCGAAAACGCCCGGGGTAAGGCGAACCAACTCATAGGGATCCCTGCCGAATTGCGGGAGTGTCAAAATCTCTTGCGAACTAATAGTGCTTGTAGTGCTGGCGTTCTCCGTTTGCAATCCCTCGGAGGATGCAGAAACCGTCACTGATTCCTGTACTGCGCCAATCTGAAGGACGACGTCATGGCCTCGAGGCTGTTCCGCCTCGACAACGATGTCCTTTGAGATCGTCTGCTTGAATCCACCCGCCTCGACGGTAACGGTATAGCTGCCGGGTGGCAGCTCATTAACCCGATAGAAGCCTTGATCGCTGGTAGTGGTTTCGCGTACCGCGCCCGTGCTCTGGTTGGTGACCGTGACCTTGGCCCCAGGCACTGCTGTCCCTTGAGGATCGGTAACAGTACCCTGGATGCTGGCCTTGAATTGAGCGTAGGCGGATACTGCCACCAGAGAGAGAAGAATCACAAGAAGGACTTTCCAGCGCATGGCTACACCTCTTGCAAACATCTGAAAACTTAACTCAATAAATCGATTTATTCAGTTCTGAAGAGCCATGAAACACCCGGAACCGCGTACCTGTCAAGCGGCTTTCTTCGACGCCCTACTGTAGGTGACAGCCCGGAGGGAGCGCATTTGAGCAAGCACAGACACATCCCAAGAATCGTTCATTCATCGGCAATTGAACCTCATCATTCTTGCTGCCATACAGTGGGGCCGACCATCGATGACGTAGGGTTAGCGACGTAAAATTCAAATGCTGTGTAGAAGAAAATTGACTCGATGAGCGTCTTGCCACCGGTAAGATCCTCGTGTATACTTCCTTCCATGTCATTGAGCCTTCATCAGTCCCAGAGGAACGCACATATTTGTTGTATGTGTTGTACACCCCTGTCCTCTGGCACCGGGAGGCTATTGATCTAGGAATCTTAACCTAGCCTAGCAGTTGTGAAGCCCACCGCCAGAGTCGATTGGCAGGTGGGTTTTTTGTTTCTGGCCAGCATTTTTTGGGGATTTGAAAGGAAGGGCATGACACAGGCAACGCCCGAACTGCTTCCCGCAGTCGGCCCTCGCAGAGGATGGAGCGAAGAGCTAGCCACTTCGCTATTTAAGGGGCTCAACCATCTCCGAGCCCTGGAGGCAGAAAGCATCTACATTCTCCGTGAAGCCGCGGCGGAATTTGCCCGCCCGGTGATGCTGTATTCCATCGGCAAAGACTCCTCGGTGATGCTGCGCTTGGCGCAAAAAGCTTTTTTCCCCGGGAAAATCCCCTTTCCTCTGCTGCACGTTGACACCAGCTACAAATTCCCCGAGATGATTGCGTTTCGCGACTCCTATACGAAAGAAGTCGGCGCCGAGTTGATCGTCCACCAGAACCGCGAAGCGCTTGAGCAAGGAGCAAATCCCTTCGCACTGGGGACCCAGAAATGCTGCGGCTTGCTAAAGACCAAGGCGTTACTGGATGCGCTCGAAGCGGGCGGCTTTAATGCTGCGTTTGGGGGTGCACGGCGTGATGAAGAGAAATCGCGGGCCAAGGAGCGCATCTATTCTTTCCGCGATGCTCATGGGCAGTGGGACCCCAAGAATCAGCGCCCGGAATTGTGGAACATCTTTAACTCGCGAATCGACAAAGCGGAAAGCATTCGCGTGTTTCCGCTGTCAAATTGGACCGAACTGGATATCTGGCTTTATATCCACGCCGAGAAGATTCCCATCGTGCCGCTTTACTACGCACTTGACCGGGAAGCGGTGCTGCGTAACGGGTCCATCGTGCTGATCTACTCCAAGGACCAGCTTCTTCCCGGAGAGAAAACCGAATTTGTCAAATGCCGGATGCGCTCGCTCGGTTGTATGCCCTGCACAGGTGCGATCCGTTCCGATGCGGATACTGTTCCAAAGATCATCGAGGAGATGATTTCCTTTCGCCGGTCGGAACGTGAGAACCGCGCCATCGATCACGACGAAGAAGGATCGATGGAGATAAAGAAGCGGGAGGGTTATTTCTGATGCTGTCCGCACGCGACACCGGCTTCGAAGACGGTTTCCTCAGTTTTCTCGATCGGGATATCGGGAAGGA
>MNIJ01000040.1 GCA_001919715.1 Acidobacteria bacterium 13_1_20CM_58_21 | reverse complement strand
GAGGCCGGGGCATTTCGGCGGAGATGGCCGTCGAAACGTTGGCCTCGGCGGCCGTTCCAAAGAGGATAATCTCGGCTTCCGTCTCCGACTGTAGCCGATTTGCCACCTCGGCAAAACGCAAAGGCGGCCAGCACTTTGCTGATCCGTACGACGCGCCGGCCGCGACGGCAATTCGCACGGCACCCAGGCGCACGCCGGACTTAGAAAGAAATTCATCGGCACTCCGGCGCTTCTCCTCGGGAACGCGCAGGCCAATAAACGTTTCGTCCTTCGCGGAGTTCCCCCATCCGGCCCGGCGCAGGAGTTCCAAATAATAATACTTTTCATGCGCAGGAATTTCCCCCTGCCGGGGGAGGGGTACGCTCTGGGTCAGCAGAAGGCTACGGGCGTGGCGCGCGTATCCGATGCGCTCTGGAATTCTCGCGCGCCAGGCCAGCCACGCGGCATCGAACGCATTTTGCAGCAACAGCGCGACATCGAACTTCTGCGCGCGAAGTTGCGCCGCCAGCCGCTCGCGGCCGGAAAACCCTGCGTGCAAGCCTTTCGGGTCGTAGGGGATGAGTTGATCACATATCTCTTGATCGCGATATATATCCGCGACGTAGGGCCGCGCGACGATCGTGATTTCCGCATCAGGAAAACGCTTGCGCACCGCGCGAAGCGCCGGAAGCGCCATGATGGCATCCCCGACCCAGTTCGTCGCGCGTATGAGAATCTTCACACCGCCGCTCCCGTGCCGGCTGCAAGCGTTTGATCAAGAACGTTTCTGAAATCAGCCTCTGGAGTCACCGCCAGGTCGATCACCGCGATGTAGAGCGGGGCTTCCTCAAACTTGGGATCGTGCAAATTCTGTACGTCCTTTTCGGTGGTCACAAACGCGTTTGCACCAGCCTCCTTCCCTACCCGCCTGACCTCCAGGATGTCACGCTGTGTATAGCGATGGTGATCGGGGAAGATTGCTTGGCCGCAAATGGCAAGACCCCAATTTCCAAGATCGCGGAAGAACGCGTCGGGATTGCCGAGGCCGCAGAAGGCAAAAAACGGGCCGGGACCGATTTCACTGGCGGAGAGAAGAGTGATCCCACCTCCGAAGCGGCGGAATCCAAGCAGCCGTGTCGAGGCAGCGAAAACCGGATACTGATTGAGCTTCCCGATCGCCTCAAGCGTTCCCGACGCTGTTTCGGCGCGAGTAAAAACAATCAAATTTGCGCGGCTCATGGCCACGAGTGGTTCCCGAAGTCTGCCGGCCGGTAGTAAAGACTCCCCAGCAAGCGGTCGAGACGCATCCATCAAGAGAATATTAAGGTTGCGGGCTAGCTGGAGATGCTGAAAACCGTCATCCAAAAGAAAAACGTCGATGGACTGATGCGATTCGAGCCGGCGCCCTTCGGCGAAGCGGTTTTTGCCAACTCCAAATGAGACGCGGCCCTGCAAACGGAACTTCATCAACTCGATTTCGTCGCTTGTCCCATTCGTCCCTCGGTAGCCGCGACTCAAAATCGCAACGCGCTTCCCGTCCCCCAGGAACTTCTCCGCGAGCCAGATAACCATAGGCGTCTTGCCAGTACCCCCAACGGTCAGATTCCCGACACTGATGACCGTCCCTTTCAGGCGCTTCTCTTTGAACCACCCGTTGGCATAGAACCAAACCCGCGCGCGAACTCCGCCACCATAGAGCAGCGAGAGGGGCCACAGCAGTCTCCGCAATAGTGACGAAACATTCATCGAACGGCACCATCCATCTGCTTGGCCAGTTCGGCCATGGCGCGATCGGTCGCGCCGCGAGAGTCCTCCACGAGCCGTCGCGCCGTCGCGCCCATCTCTTTCATCCGCTGTGGATCGCTGAACAACTCAATCCAGGCCACCCCGACATCTTCGGGGCTCTCTACTTGCACGGCGGCACGCGCCGCAACAAAACGCGCGGCAATTTCCGCAAAGTTTTCCATCGACGGGCCAAACACGGGGATCTTACCGAAGGCCGCCGGTTCGAGGATATTGTGACCGCCGGCAGAAACGAGGGAGCCTCCGACAAAGGCACCGTCGGCCAGTCCATAAAGCGAGGCCAGCTCACCAATACTGTCAAGCAGGAGAACGGTTACGTCGTCGGGGATGGTGGAGTGATCGGACGACTGAATGGCGTGTGGCTGTGCCGGCCCTGGAATTGGCAATCGCGACCGCCTGATGAACTTGCGATGCGATTCGTCGATTAACTGCGCAGCTTCATCAAAACACTCGGGCTTGCGGGGCGCAAGCACAAGCAGCGCCTTTGGATACTCCCCTTGTAAAGTTCCAAACGCGATGAGCGCGTGCGGCTCTTCCGTCGCAACGACGCTTCCCGCAACGATGATCGGTGATCGACCGCTGCGCTTGATCTCAGTTGCAAGCCAATTCGACAATGGCGTGGGCGCAGGAAGCTCCAGGTCGTATTTCAAATTTCCACTAACCCGGACACGCTCCGCCGGGGCGCCCAGGACCCGCACGCGCTCCGCATCTTTCTCGCTCTGCATGAGGAAGGCGCTGGCATTGGACAATGCGTTTCTCAGGAAGGGACGAAGGAAAAAAGCAAAAACACCGAGATAGCTCTGATAGCGTGCAAACGAGCGGTCAGAAATGCGCCCGCTAACGAAAAGTAGAGGAATCTTGCGCCGTCCGGCTTCTCGCAAGAAGTTCGGCCAGATCTCGGTCTCCAGCACCAGCACAACCGACGGTCGCACGGCGCCGAGCGCGCGACGGACGCAGAAGGCCCAATCCAGCGGAAAATAGATGATGGCATCGGCAAAGGGCATGCGTTGGAGCACGAGCTCCTGCCCCGTTTTGGTGGTCGTGGAGATAATGAGAGGCCGCTTGGGGTAGGTTTCTTTCAACCGCCGCGCAAGAGTAATGCTGGAAAGGGCTTCGCCGACACTCACAGCATGAATCCAGATCGCGCCCGTGGAATGCGCGGGAAGCTTGGCGAGCCCCGGAAAGGAGAATCCCAAGCGTTCTCCGAGGTTAGAGAAATACTTTCCGTGGCGCATTCCCTCGACGAGCCAGTAGGGCACGAGCAGAAGGGCCGCTAGGCCCATGAGAAGGCTATAAATGAAATACACTAAGCGTGGCTCCGGTCTGTCCGCGCTCTGCCAGCGGCACGCGGTGCGCGAGGCAGAGCAACCCTGCACGACCCCCAGGAATCGAAGGCCTCAAGATGAGAAAAGTCTATTATAACCCGATGCGAAAACTAACCCTCATCCTTCCCTTTGTTGCCGTCTCGCTGCTGGCGGCCAAACAGGGAGCCACCCAGCAACCGTCGTTGCTCAAGACCACTTCTCTGGAATCCCACGAAGGCATGACCATTACGGCCCGGCCATGGACCGACCCCGCGCTCTACAAGGAGAAGTTCCCGAAGAAGTCGCCCGTTGCGGCAGGAATCATCGCCGTGCAGGTCGTTTTTCGAAATGATTCCGACGACAGCATGAAGGTTAACCTAGAGCGCATTCGACTAAATCTCATCTTGTCGGAAGAAGAACATCAGGCGCTGTACCCGCTGTCGCCGGAAGAAGCGGCCGACGTGATCACGCATCCCTCCACGAAAAACGTAACCAGTAAGAGATTGCCCATCCCCTTGGGCGGTCCGAAGTCCGGACGGGACAAGAAATGGACGGAAGTGGAACAGTCTATACGCGACGCGGGAGTGCAAGCGAGCGTGGTGGCGCCGCACGGCACGGTGCAGGGGCTTCTTTATTTCAACTTGCGAAGCCAATTCGAGCTTCTGAATAGCGCTCATCTATATGTGCCCGAGATAGTGGCCCTCGAAAAGAATCGCAGCCTCATGTACTTCGAAATAGACCTGAGCCGGTCCGCGGAACCTTGAACGACTCGGGACTTGCAGTTCAGACACACCGGTTTGCGCGCGTCGCCGTCGTCGGCTAACATGACGTGTGCAAACTTTCTCCAACCACACTGGACAAATGCTCGCTCTTCTCGATGATCTGAACCCCCAACAACGGCTGGCCGTCGAAACCATCGAAGGCCCCGTGCTGATCCTGGCCGGCGCCGGCACCGGCAAGACCCGAGCGGTCACGTATCGCATGGCCAATCTGATTGCCAGCGGAGTCCCCGCCGAAGCCATTCTTGCGGTCACCTTCACCAACAAAGCCGCGGAAGAGATGCGCAATCGTGTCTCGGACCTGCTGTTGCGCGCCGGGGTCCCTCCTGGAGGGCCCTGGCTTTCCACGTTTCATTCGCTTTGCGCGCGGTTGCTGCGGCGCGAATCGGCCGCCGCCGGTCTGCCGCGGGGTTTTGCCATATACGACGATGAAGACCAGCTTACGGCAGTCAAGCTGGCCATGACCAAGCTGCAGATCGAAGACGAAAGTCTGACGCCGAGGAATGTTCTCAGCCGGATCAGCCATGCGAAAAATCATGGCCAGACTTCCGAGCAGTTGCGCGCCGAAGCGTTCGACCAAAACGGGCGGCGCATCGCCGATATTTTCGTGGGATACGAAAAGCTCCTTCACGACAGCAAAGGCTTGGACTTTGACGACCTGCTCCTCCGATCGGCGCGTTTGCTGCGCGAATCCACGCCGACGCGACAAAAGTGGCAAGCACGCTTCCAATACATTCACGTGGACGAATATCAGGACACTAATCGCGTGCAATATGAGCTGCTGCGGCTGCTGACCGGGCCGAAGCAAAACGTTTGTGTTGTGGGCGACGAAGATCAATCGATCTATCGCTGGCGAGGCGCGGACGTTTCCATTCTCCTGAGTTTCTCCCGGGATTTTCCCGCCGCTCGAATCGTCAAACTGGAACGCAACTACCGTTCGACGCAGAATATTCTCGACGCCGCCGGCGCGGTGGTCGCGAACAATCCTGAGCGGCTGGGCAAGTCGCTGAGCGCGGAGAAAGGCCCGGGATCGAATCTGAAGTATCTGGAGGCGCGGGATGCGCAGGCTGAGGCAGAATTTGTGGCTGGCGAGCTCGAGCGCATTCTCAACGACGATTCGGACCAAACGTGTGCGGTGGAATATCGCACTAATTTTCAGTCGCGCGCTTTCGAAGAGGTTTTCCGTCGCCGCGGCGTGCGTTACAGACTCGTGGGCGGTTTCAGCTTCTACAATCGTGCGGAAGTGAAGGATGCGCTCGCCTACGTCCGCCTGGCAATGCATCCGGAGGATGACATCTCGCTATTGCGGGTCCTGAATGTGCCGCCGCGCGGCATCGGCAAGACCACCGTGGATGCGCTCCGCGAGTCCGCACGCGTTGACGGAACACCGCTTTGGGCGGCCATTGAGAAATTTATCTCCGGTGCATCGTCCGGCCGTGCGGTGACTCCTTTACGGGCGTTCCAGGAGCTCATCCGCAAATTACAGGATGCGCTTGCCACCCAGGAACCGCCCGGATTCTTGCATGCCGTTCTTGAGGAATCCGGTTACATGGCCATGATCAAGGACCGCAACACCCCGGAGGATGTCGCAAGGCTGGAAAACCTGGAGGAGCTTGCGCGTGCCGTGGCCGAAGGCATGGAAGCTGGGGAGACCTTCGCCGACTTTCTCGATGCCGCCGCACTCGTAAGTGACGCGGATCAATTTGAAGGCAAGCCCGGCGTGACTCTCATAACCTTGCACAGCACCAAGGGCCTGGAATTCGATCACGTCTTCCTCACGGGGATGGAAGAAGGCATTTGCCCTCACAGCCGATCCATAACTGAAGACAAAGGAATCGAAGAGGAACGACGTCTCGTTTACGTTGGGATGACTCGAGCCCGGCAGTCGCTCACGTTGACGCGCGCGGTGTACCGGCGCATCTTCGGCAATGAGCAGCAACTGCGCGCTTCCCTGCCGTCACGTTTTCTTGCCGAGATTCCAAGAGAACTGGTGGACACAGTTCGCGGATCAATGGCAGAAATTGGCGAGACGCGACGCTACGAACCCGACCCCGAGTATTCCTATTCACCGGAAGAATTCCTCCGCCGTGTGCGCGGCGGGCCGAAGCAGGCAGAAGCAGCGCCGCGCCGCCAGCTGGCCCAAGGTTCCATCGGGCGCCCCGCTGTAAAACGCGGCGGCAATTCGAATCCCATGCTGGGACGCAAAGTACGTCATCCGAGCTTCGGCGTTGGAACCATCGTTGGGGTTGAGGGCGACGACGAAGACCGCCGTGTATCCGTGAGCTTCCCCGGACGCGGCACGAAAAAGTTTATCGAGCGGTACGCGCAACTCGAACAGGCATGACGTGCGGAACCTGCCCGTGAACACCAATGCGCCGGCAGATTGCGCCGAGCGGTTGCGTGATGGGGCGTCTCGGGGTACATTGAGGCGCTTTCATTCCTTAAATGCGTAGCCAGTATTTTCGGCTTCCGGTTTGCCCGGATGCGATCGGAGAGCATGGGTGGGATCACACCTCTTCCGCTGCAAGAGTATCGATCAACTGCTGTCGGATTCGGAGAACGCTGAGGTCCGATTAAAAAAGTCTCTGGGATGGCTGAGCCTAACCTCGCTCGGCATCGGCGCCGTCATCGGCTCGGGAATCTTCACCATCGTCGGCACGGCGATCGCCGGACAGAAGTTTCAAGCCTCGTCGATTCTGAATGCTCCGCTCCTGGAATACCTCATTCACCGCTCGGCGTCGTTTGGACGACCTGGCGCGGGTCCGGCGATCGCCCTATCCTTCATCCTGGTGGCTATCGCCTGTGGATTCGCATCGGTTTGCTATGCCGAGCTTGCCGCTATGATTCCTATTGCAGGCAGCGCGTACACCTACACCTACGCCACGATGGGCGAACTCATCGCCTGGATTATCGGCTGGGACTTGATTCTGGAATACGCGGTGAGCAACATGGCCGTCAGCGTTGGGTTTTCGCAGCACCTGGTCAACTTGTTGGACTGGTTCAGCGTGCATCCGAATCCTCGCTGGATTTCGCCCGCCTACCTCCCCAGTGGACTCTTCGACCTCGAAGGCAACGTGCTCTATGGGCCCGGGTGGCATTTCGGCTTCAACTGGCCGGCGTTCATAATTGTGATGCTCCTGACGGTCATCCTAGTTCGTGGTATCCGCGAGTCGGCGGAGACCAACAACGTGATGGTGATGATGAAGATCATTGCCATTCTTGTGTTTGTTTCGTTCGCCTCGCGCTTCATCCATACGTCCAATTGGCATCCCTTCGCTCCCAACGGTTGGCCTGGCATTCTGACGGGCGGATCGATCGTGTTTTTCACTTACATCGGTTTCGATTCGGTTTCTACGGCGGCGGAAGAATGCAAGGAGCCGCAGCGCGATTTGCCAATCGGCATCATCGCCACCCTAGTCGTCTGCACTCTGCTCTATATCTCGGTCGTCGTCGTGCTCACCGGACTCGTTCGCTGGGACACCCTCGTCGATGATGCCGCTCCCGTCGTCAACACGCTCAAGAGGCTGCACATCTCCAGCATACGGCTGGTAGTGCTGATCGGCGCACTAATGGGGATGATCTCTTCTCTCCTGGTGTTCCAGATTGGGCAAGCACGCGTATGGTTCGCCATGTCCCGCGACGGTCTTTTCCCCCGCATCTTTGGCCGCGTCCATCCACGGTATCAAACGCCGGATTTCTCCACATGGATGGCCGGGTTTGTTGTGGGCATTCCCGCAGGTCTCCTCGATATCGGAACATTCGCTGATCTCTCGAACATCGGAACGCTCTTTGCTTTCGCGCTGGTGGCCGGAGGCGTGCTGATTCTCCGCTACCGCGAACCGAATCGTCATCGTGCTTTTCGTGCACCCGGAGGGCCCCTTGCTCCGATCTTGACGATTCTTACTTGTCTCCTGCTAATGGCCGGCCTCCCCATCATGAATTGGATCCGCTTCTTCGTATGGATGGCCATTGGTCTTGTGATTTATTACAACTACGGACGCAAACTCAGCACATTGCGTGCGGCCAACCGGGCATAGGGGAATCGCGTGATGCGGCGAGCGGTCATACGGCGGACGTGGCGACGAAAGAGCGCCTTGGCTCTCTGTGCCGCGCTCGGACTATCGCTCCCCGATCATGCATTCGCTTGGGGAAAGAATGGGCACAGGCTAGTCGTGAACAAAGCCATCGACACCTTGCCCCAGGATATCCGCCCGTTCTTCGAATCCAACCTCGCCTTGCTCTCTCAGCATGTTACCGATCCACTGGATGCGATCGCCAAGTCTCCCGCTGAGAGGCATAACCATTTCATTCTTCTCGACAAATATGGGCGCTTCCCGTTCGAAGCCCTGCCTCGCAACTACAAAGCCGCGGTAACCAAATTTGGCAAAGCGAAGCTCGATGCCAACGGACTTCTTCCCTGGCAAATCGGCGTGTATAGCGAAAAGCTGACAGAAGCGATGAAGGCCGGCAAGTGGGACGAAGCAAGATTGGACGCGGCTATCCTCGCGAACTATGTCGCGGAAGCGCACGATCCGTTCAACACCACGGACAATTTCGACGGACATCTAAGCGCCCAACCGGGAGTCAACGAGCGCTTCGCGAGCACGCTGATCGACCGCTATTCGTCATTTTTCCCCATGCGCCCCAACGACGCGATTTTCATCAACGACCCTACCGATCACGCATTCGAAGCGTGCCTCAGCTCTCATAGCTGGCTGGAGACTATTCTTCTCGCTGACCGCAACGCACGTCACGGGGAGAACTCCTTCACCGACGAGTATTACGATCGCTTCTACAACCAAGCTGCGGCAATATTGATTCGTCAACTCTCCGACGCGGCAACCGATGTGGGCTCTTTCTGGCTAACGGCGTGGGTAAACGCCGGTCGGCCGCAACTGCCGCGCTGATCTTCCGCGGATGACGCCGCCCTTGCTTTCCAACCGAATTGCCTTGCTGCCCAAAGCGGAGCTGCACCTCCATCTCGAAGGCTCCATCCAGCCTGCAACCGTCTGCTTGCTGACGGCTCGTCACGGCCTCGTCATGACCCAGCAGGAAGTTCGCCAGCGCTACGCCTACGGCAATTTTCCCGAATTCATTGAAGCCTTCAAGTGGGTCACTTCTTTCTTGCGCGAACCTGAGGACTATGCGCTCATCGCGCGCGACCTCG
>MNIJ01000144.1 GCA_001919715.1 Acidobacteria bacterium 13_1_20CM_58_21 | reverse complement strand
GTCCGCGTGCAGCCGGCTGACGGCTTCCTTTGGCAGGACCACGCCCAGCGAGTTCCCGATCTTACGAACTTTGAGTTCCAGCATGCCGCTCATCTCCTCACATGCCTATGTTATAACAATTGTATCAACTTAAATCTGCGATTGCAAGGGCCATGATGCGCAGCCTTCACCCAGCGTCCCCGAGAGCAATAGTGCGGGTCCGATCTGCTCATCTCTGGCTGAGGCCAAGGAGAGCCCACGGTGAGTGTCGCCACCTCCCAGTAGTACTTCCTGTTTGAGAATAGATCGACGATCGCTCTGGCAAGTGTTGGCCCAAGCAGCGCCATGATGCCGACGATTTGCCTAAGACGGTCCAACCGGTACGTTGCCGCTGCTGCGCGTATCGAATCCAAGAGGCTGAAGATGAGCTATATTTCTCCGCGCCAGCGTGCAGGCTGTGCGCCTTTCGGCACACCGAAACGACCTCTACAGTTTGAACACTGAAGGGGCAGGAGCATGACCATTCGTTATTGCACTCCGGACATGCCTTGAGAATGAGCCCGACGGGCGCAACAGTTTGCTCGTTGTCGATCCGGCGATGTGCAGCGATGTGCGCGATGTGCCAGCAGCGTTGACGGGTTTGCGGCAGGGCGCGTATCATGCGCGGCAAGTTCTCCGTCGAAGTTGCATCACGGGATGTATCACAAAGGAGAGTGTGATCATGCGTAGACTCATATTTGGACTAGCGATGGTGTTAATGGCTGGTCTGGCGGCATTAACCATTCTCCGGGCAGGCGCCGATTCGGAAGCCGGGCGCGTCGAGCGCTTCACTCGAGGCAGCGGAACCGGAAGTGACCGAATGAGGGACGAAATCACAATTCGCCAGAGAATGGACGTTAATCGGGCATTAGCCGACGAAAACGTGATACCTGATGCCTGAAGTGAACGTGGATGGTCCGGTTACTACAGTAGATCATCCCTCTGAACCACGGAGTACTTGCGATTCTTTCGGGTCTCACTTTCCCGTGAGAAACTAGCTTCTGTGAAGACATTCCTTCTCGGGCCCATTCTTTTGAACGGCCATGCGCGAATCAGCGGGGCTGATCCAAGAAAGCAGGGACTGTTGAGTGGCTTGTTGACGCGCATTGTTTATGGAATGACGAAACGCAAACTAGGACGCTTGGTGATGCCAGTGCGCATCGCCGCATCACTCGAAGATTCTTTGGGGCTATGGGCAGATGGAGCAGTCGCTACTCGGGAGCCAGCTGGTGGACGCGGGATTAAAGGATTTGGCGCAGTTGCGGGTAGCCACGCTAGTGGGGTGCCCATTTTGAATTGACATCGGTTCTGCGGTCAGCAGAACCCGGGGCGTTTCAGAGGGAAAAATGGTGGCGTTGCCGCAGTACAAAAGCAGCGCGCTGTTTTCGGAAAGCGAAAGGCTCGTGCTGGAGTACGCAGACACGATGACGCAGACGCCGGTTGAGGTGCCGGACGCGCTGTTTGCAAAGCTGCGTGAGAAGTTCTCGGACGCGCAGCTGGTGGAATTGACAGCGACTTTGGCGTGGGAAAATTACCGCGCGCGTTTTGATCACGCGTTTGGCGTGGAGGCGGAGGGATTTACACATCGGAGCTACTGCGCTATGCCGGTGCGGGGAGCGGCAAAGGCGCGGGCACAACACGCCAACTCCCGATAAGCCGCGCTTACTCGGACCCCTCACCGGCCGGAAACGGCATTGCCGAATCGAACTCGGCCTGAGCAATGGTTCCGGCCACATGGCGGAAATTTAACCCAACTTCCATCCGCAGTATGAGCTACTGTTGGTGGATCTGGATATTGCCGCTGGTAATCAATCCAGTATTGCTGTAGGAGAAATTCGGGCCGCTTACGCTGATGAAAAACGTGTCCTGGCCCGCACCAGGGTCACCATCACAGGCGTTGACGTTGTAGTTGTAGCCCGGTTGCTGATTGAGTTTGGCACTTCCCTTAAACGTTGCACAGTTCCCTGAGAAGGTGACCGTTGGCACGGTGATGTTCGAGCTGTGCACGTCGATTCTGCCACCGGTCGCTCCATCATCGTGGTAGGAAAGCGACGCGTTGGGCGGATCATTCTTCGCGACGAACCCGAAATTGGCGGAGAGACCAGGCTTTTGGGAGGGGATTTGGCCGCCACCTGTGATCTTCTCTGCTCCTAGAGGCGGTGGTGGAGGGGAGCCCGCGCAACTGCCCGTCGTGACGACGGAGCCCGCTGTTGCCGTGAGTTGGTGTGTGAAGTTCGCCCGGATAAGCCGCAGCGTTGTCGGATTGTCGGGTCCGTTGTCGGGCCCCACCCCACTATTTACCTTGTGATCGTCGGAGAAGGCAACATTGGCGAAATGCCGTGGGTCGAAAGCGACCTGGAAGAGGTCGGCAAGGCTACGGTCCGCTCCACCGCCAAGGCCGCCCGTTGAGAGCGTACCACGGTGGATGACGTGATCGCTTATCACGCTCTGGAAGAAAAACGGCGTGGCATCGTGACCGTTGACGCTCTCGGCGTAATATACGTTCCATTGGGCCCAGCCCTGCATGCAGCTTGTGCCGCTAGTGCAGGCCGCTCTTTGCGAGGCTGGGTGTCCCGGCTCCAGCTTCCCGCGGTCGTTGGAATTGCCTGGTCGATCATCGCCGAACCAGACGACACCCACGTGGCCGTTACCGTCGGCTGCGACCCAGGGGAAGACGTTGGCGTTACCAATCGTCGTACCCGAGTTCAGCTGGATGGGAGTCGTCCAAGTCGTCCCTTGATCGGAGGAAGAGGAGAAAAGGATCTTACTGTTGTCTGACCAGACCGCGTAGACGAACCCGAAGTCATCCACGGCAAGGGCCGGGAAAAGATTCTCCGCACCCTGCTTCTGCGCACCCGCCGGGCCAGGGAAAACCTTGAAGTCGGTGAAAGTGAACACCGGCAGGCCCATCTTTACATCAGTTGAGACGCCGACGTAGACGCTACGGAGCGCTCCGCCCGAAAGGTTTTCACTTACACTGTCCGGGGCCACGAAGATCTGGTAGAGGTTTCCGCGGCTCGGACAACTACTGCGATCCACCTTGATCTGCCCGGCGACGTTAGCGCTGTTGCTCGCTGGCACTCCGCCCGCGGCGGGGAAGGTTTGAGGATCAATTGCCTCGGCAAAGCCATTGAGGTAAGTCTCGCCGCCGTCGTTTGAGCGTTGCACCTCGATGTTGAAGGTGGGAACATCATGGTAATTCAAGTAGACGTTCAGCGCATTGATGCCGTCGATCCACTGGCGGTCGTCGCCCGGGATGAGCGCGACAACTGGATTCGGCGTGCTGAAAGTGTCTCCTTGATCGATCGAATGCGTCCCGGTAATGCCAGGTGCCAGGGTTAAGCTCACCAGCGCGAGGTTCGGGACGCCGCGTGACGGATAGTTCACGGCGATATCCACGTCACCGCCACCCAAACCTAAGCCCAAAGGATCTAGGTGGTTGTTGGCGCAGCCGCCCTGCTGGGCGTTGAAGATGCCACAGTTGTCCGGCTGGCCTTCGTATTTGAATGGGTAGGTGCCGCCCAGACCAGGTTGGCCGTCCGCTGCGGCGTTGTAGCGGTGCAGGTCCACGCCGCCGGGCACGCCGCGGATGCTTGAGACGTAGACTGTACCTTGCCGGTCGACGCGGACGCTAGGTTCGAGTCCGCGCACGGTAAACGAGACACCAGAATTGGCGATCGGCGCGGTTAGCGGCAGTGGCAACTCCTGATTGTCGCTGAACCCGTTGATGGCCAATACGGAACCGTGGCCGATCAGCAGAGCCAGTGCACCCATCAGGCATGTGAAGCCAACAGCTAGACCAAAATAAAATCGAGCTTTCATACTGACCACCTCCTTACTCTTTTGATCCTTTCCATCTGCTTATTGGGCCATTTTCTTCGTCTATGCCTATTGAGTCGAAGGGGACCTGGCGAGCCACTCCAACCACGCCAACTACTTCTGATGGGTTCATTCACAACGGAGTGTAGCGTTCCCAACGGATTCCTTGGAATACCTGGTGCGCAGACCCCGGTATGCAGCGAGATTATTGATGGAACCTACGGTTCTCAGGAATCCGGTGATTCCCGCAAAAATATCTACAGGGTTTACCTGAATCATGGCGGGCGTTAGCGGCGTAACGACAATTGAATTATCAGCGCTGTCCCATTAAAAGTCGAATAGATTCAACGGGATGCATGGCTCGGTATCTGTAATCTCGTCACTGAAGTTGGAAAACCCCTCTAGAATTCGCGGTTCGTGCGACTCTGGGAGCCAAGTGAATTTTCGCAGTGAAAGCCTACTTGACCGCCCCGACAGTAAATCCGGCAATGAAGCGGTCAAGGAACAGGTTGTACAAGAAGGCGATCGGCAGGCTGGCGATCAGGCATGCGGCCATCAGCGCTCCCCAGTAGTACACATCGCCGCGAACCAAAAAGATAGGGATGCCCGTCCCTATCATCTGATTTGACTCGGAAGAGATAAAGGTCAATGCATAGACAAACTCCTGGGTCACCAGCGTGAACGTGAAGATCACAACCGTGAGAATCCCCGAGGTGGAAATGGGAATCACCATTTTGGCGAACGCGCCGAAGCGCGTAAGACCGTCGACCATAGCGGCGTCTTCCAATTCCTTAGGAATTGATTTGAAGAAGCCCATGAGCAGCCAGATGGAAAAAGGAACGGTGAAGCTGGGGTAGACCAGAATGAGGGCCCAAAGAGAGTCCTGCAAGCCGAGATAGGCAACGACCCTCGAAAGAGGAATGAAGAGCAAGGTCTGGGGGACGAGGTAGGTAAGAAAGATAGCGATGCCCAGTCGCTCACCCCAGCGTCCGGAGAGACGGGCGAGCGAGTAGGCCGCGGGAACGGCGAGGACCAAGGTGATGGCAACGACCACGATACCGACGAAAGTAGTGTTAGCCAGCCAGCGGACGAAGCGAGTTTCGGTGAAGAGAAACTTCAGATGATCGAGAGTGGGCTTGGCATTAAAGACGAAGGGGTTGTTCTCCATGGTGTAGAGATCGACGTTTTGCTTGAAACTGGTAATGACCATCCAGTAGAAAGGGAAAGCCAGTAGAACGGTGAAGACGGTGATCACCAGGACGTGAACAACTTTGCCCCACATGCGTCGAGAGAGCCTCATGCGGATCAGTTGACCTCAGCGCGATGCGCGACGCGTAGCATGAAGTAAGCAATGATGATGAGCAAGGGAACGAGAAAGAGAGAGATGGCCGCGCCCGCGGCAAGGTCACTTCCCTGAATGCCCATGGCGAATGCGAGCGAGGGGAGCGTTTGCGTGGAGTCGAATGGCCCGCCGGCGGTGAGAATGTAAACGACGGTCATGTCAGTGAAAGTGAATATAAGGCCAAACAGCACGGCCACGCTGAGGATGGGCCGCATCATGGGTATGATGATCTGGAATTGCGTGCGCCAGAAGCCCGCGCCATCGACAGCGGCGGCTTCCGGAATGTCCTTGGGGATCGCGGTGCGCCCGGCGAGCAGAAGGACCGTGGAAAAGGGCATGAGACGCCAACTATGCACAAGAAGAACGGAAGCGATGGCCAGATGCGGTTCACCCAGCCACATGGGAGCGTTGAAGGGCTTGTAGAAGTGGAGTGCCACGAGCACCCAGCTGATGACGCTGTAAATGGAGTCTAGAATCCATTTCCATCCGATGGCTCCCAGCGCGATCGGCGCCACCCATGGGAGAAGGATCAAGAAACGGATGAAGCCGCGCCCGCGGAAGGTCTTCTCCAAAGCGATAGCTAGAATATTGGCGCCGACGATGACGACGATTTGAGAGCAGATGGTGAAGATAAAGGAATTGCGGATGGCCATGCGGAAGCTGGGACTCTTCAGGATGCTACGAAAATTCTCCAGGCCAACATAATGCATTTCGGTGTTGCCGATGCGGGCGTCACTGAAAGCATAAAGAAAGGCCAGGGAAAAAGGTCCGGCAACCAGCAGCAGGATATAGAGGACTGCAGGAGTAAACATGGCGGCACCGAGAAGGGGGCTTTGCGCCGCGCCGACGGACTTGATTCTTGCACGCGCTATTGCCACGAAACCACCTTAGGCTCGACGCGTTTCTCGGTGGAGCGATCAAAGAATTTAAGCTCGCATTGGGGCACGGCAAAGTCGTAGGTTCCGCCGAGCGAAAGGTCTTGCGCTGAATTGAGTCGCGAGAACACTTTCTGGCCACCGAGCTTTCCGCTCGCCGGTGTGCCGGAGACAATCCATTCCGAGCCGAGGTATTCGATGTTTTCCACTTTGAAGCGAAAGGCTACGGCTTCTCCGTTGACAGAGGAAACCGGACGAAAATGCTCCGGTCGGAAACCAACGATTACGTCGGAGAGTTCGGCGAGGTTCATGGGAGGCGATCCCAGGAAAGTGGCGACGAAGGTGTCCGCAGGGTTATCGTACACCTCGGTAGGCGTGCCCAGTTGGTGGACCACGCCTTTGTTCAAGACCAAGACGCGATCGCCCATGGCCATTGCTTCCACCTGGTCGTGCGTGACATAGATGGTAGTGGTGCCCACTCGCCGGTGAAAACGCTCGAGTTCTTCTCGCGCAGAGGCGCGCAGCTTGGCGTCCAGATTGGAGAGGGGTTCATCTAGCAGAAAGACGGCCGGCTCTCGCACGATAGCGCGCGCCAACGCGACGCGCTGTCGCTCACCGCCTGAGAGTTCACGGGGCTTACGGTCGAGGAGCGCGCCGATGCCCAGAAGGGAAGCAGCCCACTCAACCTTCTGTTTGTGGAGGTCCTTCTTGACTTTCTGGGCCTTTAAGGGAAAAGCAATATTCTTGTAGACGGAGAGGTGCGGGTACAGAGCATAGCTCTGGAAAACCATGGCGATGCGGCGATCGCGCGGAGAAAGATCGTTGACCACGCGACCGCCGATAAGGATTTCACCGGAAGTGGGCGTTTCCAGTCCGGCGATCATGCGCAGGAGTGTCGTCTTTCCTGACCCCGAAGGCCCGAGGAAAACAAGAAACTCGCCTTCGCGAGTCTCCAGGTTCACGCTGTTGACGGCTCCGAGCTCCCCTTCCTTAAATACTTTGGTCAGACTCCGCGTCTCAACAACAGCCATCGGGCCACCGTCCAGCTATTTCCATCTGGCAAAAATACGCTTGTATTCCTCGTCGGCTGCCTTGGCGGCATTCTCCGGAGTTTCATCGCCGCGCGCAACCTTGGCAAACATCGTCGGGATGACCCACGCTTTGAAGGCCTCATCGATGGCCGCACTGCCATAACCGGGATAGCCAACGTTGGTGGCCCAATCGAGGACGTCACCGAGCACTTTGTATTTGTCAGGTGGTGTGGCCCGGGGATCACTCGCAATTTCCTTCTTGAGATCCGGCACAGTGCTCGGGAAACAGGGGAAATTGTAAAACTGGCCCGCAACGAAACCATCGTGGAAAGCGTCGATGTAATCGATCAGGAATTGCTGACCACCTTCCTTGTTTTCGGCGAAGTCCCAGATGATATAGCAGTCCATGACGTGCTCCGCGGCGATGCGCCGAACCGGGCCCCGCAGCGCGCGGGAGACCATGATCTTGCTCTCGATGGGGAGATGCTCCCGTTCGGCCTGGCGCGTGATAGAGATGGCATTGGCGACGAAGGAGACACGGCCGGCGAGCATGGCTTGATTGTTGGATGGCGGAGTCCATGTAAAGACCTCGGGGGTTTCGGATTCCTGGTAGAGAGCCTTCATATACTTCAGGGCTTCGATGGTTTCCTTGGAGTTGAGGGTGACGTTGCCGGCCTCATCCTGCTCAGCGGCGCCGAAGGACCACAGCAGGGCGCGCATGGCCATGCTGGTGTCGAGTTCTTGCGAGAGTCCCAGTCCGCAAGGATGACCACTCTTATCTCGGATTTTCTTTGCGCCGATGCGGAGGTCTTCCCAAGTGTCGGGACCATTCGGGAAACCCGCGTCGGCCCACCAATCCTTGTGCCAGTTGCCAGGATCGGGGACATAGGAATCGGAAAAAGCGAAATAGCGCTTGGTCTTTGGATTGTACGTAGATTTGTGCCCGAGATCGATCTTCTTACCGTGCTTCTTCTCTACTTCCTGATACACGTGGGTCATGTCGATCGTTTGTTTCTCGTAGGCCGCAGGTGGCGAGAGAAGCATGAACAGATCATGGCCCTTTTGCGCGGAGGCCTCAGAGGCAGCCTTTGCCGATAGGTCGACAAGGTTGATGTGATCGATGATGACATTGGTGTTGTTCTTCT
Organism: Acidobacteria bacterium 13_1_20CM_58_21; assembly: GCA_001919715.1. GTDB lineage: Bacteria > Acidobacteriota > Terriglobia > Acidiferrales > UBA7541 > Acidiferrum. The sequence continues at coordinate 690 of MNIJ01000144.1, read as the reverse complement.
GTCCCCACTGCTTGCAGAATGTCCCATCGAACCAAGTGTCGTAAGCGGGGACGAAGTGACTCCACTGGAGAATTTTCAGAGTCTTTTGCTGCGCCGCAGCACGTTCCGGAAACAAGAAAAATGGACCGGACGCGGCGCCCAGAGCAAGAGCACCACTCCCCGTCCACCTGATGAAGTCTCGACGCGACCGGCCTTCCTGCTTTTTCTTTGCCATCTCTCTACCCTCCAGAGAACGGATGGGTCCGGGAAGCTCACTTTACGAGTGCAAGAAACCTGCCCGAACCGATAATGCTACTGGGCCGGTGCGCGAGTCAATCGGCGGAACTCGGCTATTTCATGCCCCCCGACGTCGTCCCAGATCTTGGTGCCGTGCGTCTCCTTCAGAAGCAGACTGCCGACGACAAAGGTCATGCCCAGCGGCAACAGTCCTCCAAAGACGCCGTTGCCTACCTATGCGCATTGCATCTGCTCGGCTGGCCACGTGTCCTCCTCTTGAACTGCGCCCTCGATGAGCGATTCGTAGAGTCCAGGCGAGCCGGGAGCTTGAGGCCGGTGGCTCGCCTGGAGAGGGTGTTGAGAGTTCAGAACGTGAAGATGGTGCCGCCCTCGGATTCAGTCTGTCAACGCCCGATGTGGAGACGTCTTCCTTCCGAGGCCGACGGGCCCCGCGGAGCCGCATTCGCAAGGGCT
>MNIJ01000112.1 GCA_001919715.1 Acidobacteria bacterium 13_1_20CM_58_21 | reverse complement strand
CCCGCTTCCTTTCCGTGATCCGGATCGGCTGGTGATGATCTTTGAGCATTTCCGCGACCCCAGCATGAATGCGCAGCAGTTCAACTACAACCTGGTTGCTCCGGCAGACTACTACGATTGGCGCACTCAGACGCACGGCTTTGAAGACGTAGCGGCTTGGCGCTTTTGGCAATTCGCCCTGACGGGGGAACGCGGAGATTTGCCGGAACTGGTGACCGCCCGGGGCGGGACCTGGAACCTGTTTCCGCTCCTGGGGGTGAAGGCGGTCATCGGACGCACGTTTACCGAAAGCGAAGATCGTCCAGATGGCAGCGCCGTCATGCTTACGTGGAATCTCTTCGCCCGGCGGTTTGGCGGCAATCCATCGATTGTCGGCAGTCAAATCCATCTGGACGGGAAGCCATACACCGTGGTCGGCGTGCTTCCGAAATGGTTCACCTATCCCGATGCGAAGGTACAAGTGTGGGTTCCCTACGCGTCTGGATTGCCACCGGAGATTCTGCGCCATCATGATTATCACTTCAGCCGTGTGGTCGCCCGCTTGAGGCCTGATGTTAGCCTTGCAAACGCCATGAGCCAGGTGGAGGCAGTGCAATATGGGTTGCATTTGCAGAACCGGAGTGCGCCGGTGGCCGAGGATGTCGCGCCGAGGACGCTCTCGGACGATCTCGCACAGAATGTAAAGAAGCCGTTAACCGTCCTGCTGTGTGCCGTTGGCTGCATGCTTCTGATCGGTTGCCTGAACGTGGCTAACCTGTTGGTGGCACGGTCCGCGGCACGGCAGAGGGAGATCGCTATCCGGAGCGCACTGGGGGCACGGAAGATGACTCTGATCCGGGAACAGCTGGTGGAGAGCCTGCTGGTCTCGCTTGCGGGCGGCATCACCGGAGCGCTGTTATCGCTCGGGGCAACGGAGTGGCTGGTCAGCACGTGGACTAATCTTCCGAGCGCCCGGAGTATTCACGCGGACGGCACGGTGTTGGCGTTCGCCTGCGTGCTTATCTTCGCAACGGCCTTGCTGGCAGGTCTGCTGCCGGCGCTCTCGTCCACAGGACGGGGGACTATCCCGGCGCTGCAGGCTTCATCGCGGAGCGCGGCGGGCAGCCAATCGCGAACGGCGTTGCGCAAGGCGCTGCTTACTGTAGAGATTGCGACGACTGTGGTCCTGTTAATCGCTGCCGGTCTTCTGCTCAAGAGCTTCTGGCGGCTCAGGACAACAGATGTGGGTTGCGCGACCAACAATGTCCTCACGATGAGCTACAGCTTGCCCGCCAAGAAATACGACCGCCCCGAAAAGGTGAACGCATTCAACGAAATGCTGTTGGAGCAGGTGCGTGTCATGCCGGGTGTAAGCGCCGCGGCGCTTGGGTCGATGGTGCCTGGAGCGGGAGCCGGAGAGGATGATATCTTCACGATTCCCGAACATCCACCGCTTGCGCCCGGGTCGGCGCTGCCCGACGCGCTCTACCGGACGGCCGATCCCGGATACTTCGCTGCACTGCACATACCGCTCCTGAAAGGGCGGTTCTTTACCGGCCAGGACCGCGCCGGCCGCCCAAAGACGGTCATCCTCAGCCGCCTCCTGGCGCAGCAGTATTTCCCGGGCGAAAATCCGGTGGGCAAGCATCTCCACGTCGTTCCGTACGGAAACGCCGATTACGAAATCGTCGGAGTTGTTGCCGACACGCTATATCAGGTGGGTGAGCCGGCCAAGGCGACCATGTATTTCCCTGTTCTTAACGGGGACAACGGTATGGGTTTGACTCTGGCGGTGCGCGGGGCCACCGATCCCCTCTCATTTTCCGTTCCGATCCAGAAAAAGATTGCGGGACTCGATCCGGAGTTGCCGGTTTCCGATGTACTCACCATACAGCAAATCATTGAACGGTCATTGGGTAACGCCAGCCTGAGTGCCAGCCTCGTGCTCGGCTTCGCAGCGCTGTCCTTGATATTGGCGTCAGTAGGGTTGTACGGAGTCCTTTCCTACCTCACGGCGCAGCGCACTGGAGAGATCGGCGTTCGCATGGCGCTCGGTGCACAACGCGAGGAGGTTCTGCGCCTGATGCTGGGCGACGGCCTGCGTCCAGCGCTCTATGGACTGACGCTTGGCCTAGCCGCCAGCATCGGGACGGTACGCTTAATCCAGTCGATGCTCTATGCAACCCGGCCGCTCGATCCGGCGATCTTCGCGTCTGTGGCTGCGTCCATGCTAGTTGTGGCGGCCCTGGCCTGCCTTGTTCCGGCATGGAGGGCGTCGCGGATTGATCCAATGCAGGCGTTGCGAATGGAATAAGCTAATACGAGGGCGATCTGCCAGAAACCATCCTCTGAAGCGCGGTTTTCCACGTTTTAAATTCCAGGGCAAGATTACGGACACCCGGCAGATCGAGCTTTCTACAGATCTCAAGACCTTGACGATTACGGTACGCATGGTGGGCCAAAGCAAGCCCAGCGACGTCCTTGTATTTGATCGGGAATAAACATGCGAATCCATCCACCCCTGCACGTGCGGGTTCGCGATTCCGGCGGGGCGCTGGCACGAGCCGTATTGGACGGCAGTCTTTCCGTGGTCTAGAATTTGGCGGTGAAGAATCGGTGGGCCCCCTGGATAGCGGCGATCCTGCTGTGGAGCGATCTCGGAGCGCTGTTTGCCTTGCCGAATCTTTCGTCCAGCGATTGGACAGATACGCGGCTTCCATTTCTCGCGCATTTGCTCGCGAGCGTGACTCTGACCATCCTCTACTTGTACGCGTTCACCGCGATGCGCGCCTTTCTCGGCCCAGCTAATTTAGCTAAGTCGCATGGAGTATGCTGGCGGATACACGTTTTCTTCCGACCGCGTTCCGCCAAGGCCTTCTGTGGTGTGGATGGGGTCATCTTCGGCGTACAACAGACTTTTCGATACTACGAACACTGTCTTGCTGGCTGCTAGTGAACTACGGCTCGAGCAAATGAAGACTCCTACTGTGGGCGTGTAGCTCAGCTGGGAGAGCACCTGCTTGCAAGGAGGGGCGGGCGCCGGTTCACCACATCCACCAACCTAACCAATCCGAGGACGCTTCGGTGCGGGGACGACGGCGCTCGTTACCTGAAAGGATTCAAGACGGCCACGTCGAAATGCGCGAAATCGCGTTCGTTCCGGGTGGCCACGGTGAGGCCGTGAACGCGAGCCGTGGCTGCTATCATGGCATCCTCGCCTAGGGTATCGGAACGGCGGTGCATTAAACGAGCATACTCGCGAAAACACGCTGCATCCATGGATAAGACTTGTGAAGTACGTTCCAACTGTGCTGCCCAAGCCTCGATTTCGTTCGCCCTTACACGGTCCTGTCGACGCGTGAGTTCCACACCCTTTTGAATTTCTCCGAACGTTACCGCCGAGAAGAAGCCTTGACCCAATTCAAGACTTTGCAACCAGGCGACTGCCGCACCGTAGGGCTTGGGCTTGCGCAATTCGGACACCAAGTTCGTGTCGATCAGGTAGCGGATCAATCGAACACCGCAGGCTTGCGCGATTTGACCGTGCCACGTTTGGGGAGTGGGATTTTGAATCGCGGACCTTCACCCAGAAGGACATCCTTCCAGGTCAAACGGTTTTCGTCTCTTAGCTTATGCCATTCGTCGATGGAAACGATAACCGCGGTATCGATTCCCCGGCGGGTCACGACTTGTGGTCCCTTCTCGAGCGTGTCGTCAATCAGTTCACTGAAACGCGCCTTGGCCTCCTGTAATTGCCATTTGGTCATGAACCATCCTCAATGCCATTGTATGGCTAGTCAGATGGCTAGTCAAGTGGAAAGAGGTCAAACCCCCCTGTACGTTATCCAATACCCAGTAGTCGGACACATCTCGGGTTGGCCATCGGGTTGAAAGACGACCCTGCCCGTAGCACGCAACAGGGCAGACGGAACCACCTGGCAGGATCACCTAACGTAGGAAGACAATTGCAGGATACGGAGACCGGGTATGGTTGGAAGGTCGCGATCATTCGTAAGAAAAGCTTGGCAGCCGGCTGCCAATGCCGCTACAACCTCGAGAGAATCAGGCATCTTGACTCCCGTTGCGGCTCTAAGCTGTGCAGCAGCGCGCAGATGATCACGAGAAATATCTGCAACGTGGACGCCGCGACTCTGCGTGAGAAGTGCTTCATGTCTCCCGGCTAGCAGATGGTCTCCAGAACGGTAGGGAACGACCAAGACTTCGAGCAAGGTTAGCGTCGATGTAACCAGCTCCTTACTACGCCCTCATTCACTTCTCTGAAAAGAGGCTCAACCAGCGGAAGAAACTGGGTATGTTCTGCGATGAAGTAGATGAAGACGGCCGTGTCCACCCCTACAGGGCCGCGGACGAGATCGGCCATCAATCCCATGAGGCCCGTTCTCGCTCAATATGTTTCGATGGGTCAACTCCTCTCCAGTGCTCTTTGCCCAACCCCTTGAGAGCAAGAATCGACAGAGGTTTCGGCGTTTCAAGAGCATCGCTGAGAAGATGAGTAACCTCCTGAGCGACAGATCAGTGCTGGCGCTTCGCTCGAGCCTGGGAGCTTCCTGTAGAGAGAATCGGGAAGGTTCTTGATGTTCGAACCGCCATAGCGTTACTCCTAACCTTCTCCATAATGGAGGACGTGTCAAGGCTCTTGTCAAGGCTCTCGCTGTCAGCTCGCAGCATTTGTGGTATGTTGCCAGCCACATCACTGGGAATGGCCGCATTTATGTTCAGAGGGCGGAACGCTTCCACAAAACGGCGAATCACGGCTGCTTCTCTAGTTGCGCTCATGCTTCTCGCTCTCCCCGGCTGTCCAGCGCAGGGATTTGCGCCGGTGAAGGCTGCCGAAGAGGCAATCATTGCTGTGGATGCTTCCAAACCGGCCAACTATACGATCCCGCGTACGATTTTCGGCAGCTTTCTCGAACCGATCGGACATTCCATTTACGGGGGATTGTGGGCGGAGATACTCGAGAATCCCAGTTTCGAAGACAATCTCTGGAGTGCGGATGCGGTCAGGGAGATGATCACCAGCAGACCTGAGCTCGCGCGGTCGTCGCAGCTAGGGCTGCCACTTCCATGGGAGCCACTTGATCCAGTTCAGGGAAATCGATATGAGCCACGGTGGAACGACGCCGCGAACTCGTACCGTTCTGTGCTCATTATGGGTCTGTCTGCCAGCCAGGTTGGTGTGAGGCAAGAGGTATACCTGCCGGTGCATCGGACGCTGGAGTACAGGGGCAGTCTCTATGCAAAATACGCGAGCGGATCCCGCGCGTTAGAAGTTTCCATCCGCCAGCATAATCGTCCGGAAAGTGTATTGACGCGAGCAGCGATCGATACAGACGGTACCGACTGGAGACGATATGATTTCCAGCTCGAGATTCCACGCGGCAAGATTGCGCCGCTTCAGGCCGCCGATTTCGCAATTGCGGTGACCGGCGAAGGCCGAATTTTAATCGATGAAGCATCGCTGATGCCTGCGGACAATATTGATGGCATGGATCCCGACGTTATCGCCATGGCCAAGGCGATGAAGTCGCCTGTTGTCCGCTTCGGTGGAAACTTTACCTCAGCATACCACTGGCGCGACGGCATCGGTCCGCGCGACAAACGCGTGAGTATGCTCAATATCGCTTGGGGCATGCCGGAGTACAACACCTTTGGAACGGACGAATTTCTGCGTTTCTGCCGGTTAATTGGCGCGGAGCCGCAAATTGCTCTCAATCTCGGAAGCGGAACACCGGACGAGGCAGCCGGATGGGTGCAATACGTCAACGAACACTGGCGTGAGCGCCCCGGCGGACTACTGTGGGAATTGGGCAATGAATTGTGGGGCGGCTTTCAGGTAGGCTATCCCACTTTGCAGCGGGTCGCCGACCGAACTAAGGTCTTCAGCGAGGCTGTTCGCAAGATTGATTCGAACTCGATGCTGATCGGGACGGGCGGCGACGAGGATTCATATCATGACTGGAACGCCGCGCAGCTCACGAATTCGGGATCCCTCAATTATCTATCCACGCACTTCGTCGTCGGGACGGATCGCGTGCTCAATCCTAGCGCATCCCCGGATTTGATCACCTTGGCCGATTTTGCGCTGCCCGTCGGTTTGGAGCGAAGGCTGCATGAAATGTATCAACAGATTTACTCTCACCCACAAGCACGTGACCGAGTAAAGATCGCATTCACTGAATGGCTGTTCATTGGGTCTGGGGACGTACCGCGTTATGACAATATGGGCGGAGCGATTTGCACGGCCGGTTTCTTGAATATGCTTATGCGGTCGGCCAACATAGTGCCCGTCTCCGATATGACCGGGATACTTGAGTTCGGGGGCATCTGGAAGAAGCGGAGCCGCGTATTCGGCGTGCCATCGTACTGGGCATTTCAAATGTATGCGAATGCAGACGCAAAACAGCTGGTGCAAACGCACGTGCACGTGGAGAAGTACGATGTGGAGCAAGGCTCATCGCGTTTGCCAAGCATCCTTGACGTGCCATATTTGGACGTAGTCGCGGCCATAAGCGGCACTGCTGATAAATTGATTCTCTTTTGTGTGAATCGCCATTTAACCCGCGACATTCCTGCCCGCATTTCCATCGCGGGATTTGAAGCGGCACCCGAGGCTGCCGTCCAGACGATTTACGCCACGAGCATCTATGAACAGAACGACGAAATGCGTCCCCTCGCCGTTCACCCGCGAGTGAATAGCGCGAGCGTGGAAAGAGCCGGCCTCGAATACACGTTTCGCCATGAAAGCATTACTGTGCTCACGCTTCAGACGAAGCGCTGATGCCGTGCGGTTACAGACGGAAACAATCTCTAGGGATAATAGCCTTTTCGCTGAAACTGTGACGCGGTCAACGGCTTAGATACCGAAGGCAAACAGCATGGAGGATTCGTCGTGAACGCCACCTTGGTCTCTCGGTCAGCGAAACCGAAAGCACCTCGACAAATGAGGCCTTCACGCTCCGCAACAATAACAGCGCCGTTGAATTGGCCGCGTCGGTACAGCCCTTGCATGAATTTTCCAATTTCTGCGGCAGCATTGCTTGGTCTTGACAACGACGAGACCGAAGGATTGGCCTTCTGCACCGTTGGCTCCGTGCCAGCGGTCATCAGCACAAGAGTAAGAACAGCAGATATAGCTGTGTTCACGAAAAAACTCCTGGCATCCGACAGATTGCAGGCAAATTCTCCCGAACATGTTCGCTGTGAGAATGGAGTTGGGAGCCTTAGAGGCGGCGGGCAAGCGCCAGTTAGAAGAATGGCGCAGAGGTAAGTGACGCTGTTCTTGGGAGCCTACTGCACTCAGCAAGATTCGTCATGAAGGGCACGATCGCGTTGGCAACCACGGCGGGAAATTGGGTCGAACGTCAGAATCATCGGAGCCTTCGCGGGGCGAATCGACAACCATCTATCTCATTCGCCTCCGGAGATTACTGCATAGTCTGCCGGCCAACGCTGTCGCTTCACAACTGCAGAGGATGAACACCGAAGAAGAACGCCGGAAAAACGGCGACGGATCGGGGAACGCGCCAACCTCGCAAAAGGGAGCATGCCATGTGAAATGGCCCAGATGATTCCAGGATGTGCGGGGACGAGAGCTGGTCCGTGTTAGCACGGAAAAGCCCGGCATGGAATCCATTGAAGGCGTGAGCGAATTCACAGTGCCTGCAAACCTTGTGACCACGCTCCCCGATTGAGAACCGGCAGGAACTTGTGTATTCGGTCAAATCTGACATTACTTCCCGACTGCCGACAGAGCCTTTCGACTTTGCGATTAGCCGACGTTAGATTTACTTTGTAAAAGATGAATCGGCTGCTTCTCGATAACGCGCTAAGCCTGGGCATGCTCGCGATTTGCGTACTTGCGGCCCCTCTTGTCACCTACGCCCAATCAAATTTCTCACGCCACTTGAGGAGTTCACGACGAAATGTCGGAACTGGCGACAAGAGTGGGAGACTATGTTTTTTCACAATGTGGACCGGGCATACTCACAAAGACGAGATGGAAGAACGGCATTTGCCGGTCCCCGACACACCAGTCGGATGGTACCGAAGAGGAATGCAGGTGCTGTGTGGGTACAAGCGCACCAGCGGTTTGTCTGACCATCGAGGGCCAAGGTCCATCCCTAGAATTGCTCCAGCGCTTAAATACCTCCCGTGCTAGCGCTAGCCCCCACACTCAAATTCAATCAGGGTCTACCTGCCCGAAAGGCGAACCCACGATAGTCATCAACGTTGGTCCAGTCTGTTGGTACGCGTGGAACCGCGCCACAGTTTCCGTCGAGAAGACGACTACGATCGATTCTCGGCCAATTACGACAACTCGTACTCACACGCTTGGGCTTGGGCTTGGGGAGTCGGGTTAGCGCGTCCACTGACTCATGCGGTCTGCCCGGCTTGGCATCAACTGGAGTCCCGAATGGCCGCCGATTTACGCTTGCGGCAAAGCTAGTCGGTCAGTCAGAAGAGAATACTTTTCTATACCCTCCAGGATTCATTGACAACTCCACTCGTGCTCGTTCCATACGTTAATATTGACGCGCTCTGAATCACGTAGCTAGTTATCGACAATGAGAACACAATCGCTTCCACGCCAGAAATTTCTTCCCATTCTGGCCTGTTTCTTTTTCTCTGGCGCAGCGGGTCTCATCTACCAAGTGGCTTGGGGCAAAGCACTGGGGTTGATCTTCGGACACACTGTCTATGCGATCGCCACTGTGCTCGCTGTCTTTATGGCTGGCCTTGCCGCCGGCAGTGCTTATATTGGTCGCTGGAGCGAACAACGCGCCAAACCTGTCACCTTGTATGCCTGGATCGAGTTTCTGGTCGCTGCGACAGGAGCTTTCTCGCTCGCAGGCCTTGCTGGCGTGCGTTCTCTCTATGTAGCGGCATATCCGAGCGTTAGTGGCCTGCAGCCGCTTCTGCTAGTGCTGAGATTCTTCGGCACGACCGTGGTGCTGTTCATTCCGACCTTCTTGATGGGGGGCACACTTCCCATCCTCGTTCGCGGCATCACCCGGAATTCCGCCGAACTGGGTATGCGAGTCAGTCAGCTCTATTGGGTCAATACTCTGGGCGCCGTTGCCGGGACATTGATCTCCGGATTTGTACTGCTTCCCGCACTCGGCCTGCGCGTTACCGTTACCTCCGCCGTGGCTCTTAACATCCTTGCGGGCCTACTCGCCCTTCGGATCGCGAAAGAGTCGAGCAATCCCCGAGACGTAAAGGGGTCACCCTCAATAGTGGCTTCCGCCGCTGTCGATCCGCAACAACCCACATTTGCCTTCCTGCTTTTTCTGTTTGCCGTCGTGGGTAGCACCGCTTTTGCCTACGAGATTGCTTGGACGCGGCTCCTGGCGATCACCATCAGCAGTTCCACATACGCGTTTACACTGATGCTTGCGACGTTTCTTGCGGGCACCGTCATTGGCAGCGCCTTCTTCCAGCATTACTTCGCAAGCTCAGGGCGAGTCTCACTTGCTACGTTCTCCCGGACGCAAACCTGGATCGGCATCGCCGCACTTACTTCTCTGGTTCTTTTTCATTGGATTCCAACCGTCATTCCCCCTTTGCTACGTGCGACCCATCAGACGTTTAGCGGGCTAGTTCTAGCGCAATTTGTCACAAGTGCGCTGACCGTGCTTCCGGTGGCTGCAATTTTCGGTTTCAATTTTCCGATGGTTGTTGTTTTGCTTGACCGTACCGCGCGCGCCAACTCTGGCACGTCGGCGACAGTCGGCAGGGCTTATGCCGCAAACACTTTTGGCGCCATCGTTGGGTCACTGATGACTGGTTTCTGGCTGATTCCTTGGCTGGGTAGTTTTCGGATGATAGCCGCCGCCGCCGGGGTGAATCTGCTATTGGCAGTAGCGCTGGAGTTGCGCTCACCCGAACGCCGCATCCTGCCTTTAGCGATGAACCTCCTCTGCCTGCTGATCACTTTTGTCGTCGGATTTTCTTCTTTCTTCTACAACCGGGCGCTCCTCTCCTTATCAGCAGTACTCTATGGCAATTCTTACCAAGGTCATCTCACTCTTGGCGAGATCGCCGCGACAAGCGATCTCGTGTTTACGGCAGATGGCGTAAACGACTCGGTCGCCGTTTTCCGCTCGGATAACTACGTGACCCTTCGCCTCAACGGTAAAGTAGATGCATCCACTGGTGATGCTCGCACGCAGCTCCTTTTGGGTCACTTGGGAGCCGCGTTTGAGCCTGCGCCTCGGCACGTTCTCATCATCGGCTTTGGTAGCGGTATGACCGCCTCGGCCGTCGGCCGTTATCCTGACATTGAGAGAATCGATTGCGTTGAGATCGAGCCCGCCGTGATCCGCGCGGCGCCGTATCTCGAAAGCCTCAACCGTAATGTCCTGAGTGATCCTCGCGTTCACGTTATTTTCGATGACGCGCGAAACTTCCTACTTACTTCGCGCGAGAAGTACGATTTGATCATTTCCGAGCCCTCGAACCCTTGGATCGCCGGAATCGCCACGCTTTTCACGGATGAGTATTACGCTGCCGTCCGTCGGCAGCTTGCGCCTGGCGGAAAATTCATTCAGTGGGTGCAAGCATACTCGCTTGCACCGGCCGACTTGCGCATGATTATCGCGAGTCTCGCGCCTCACTTTCCCGAGGTTACCCTTTGGCGTGCCGAGGGACCTGACCTTCTGCTCCTGGGCCGCACCGACGCGGCCCTCTTCCAATTCGGCCGCCTCCGCTCTCTCTGGCAAAACCCAGCTCTCCGTAAGGACTTTGAGTCCATTGATGTGCATCAACCCGAAGGACTGGTCGCCTACTATTTGTTGGACGATTCGGCAGTGCGAAAACTGGCTGAGGGCAGCACGTTGAACACGGACGATCGCACTCTGCTCGAATACCACGCCCCTCAAACCGTGCTTACTCCCGGCCTATCTGACGCAAATCAAGAACTCATTACTCAGTTACGCAACGGACCGCTGCCGACGAATTTGGAACCCTCAGAAGTCCAAAGTGCGCTGGAAGCCGGCGCTTTTACAGGGCTCGATCTAAGTGACGAGGCGATTGTCAGAAGTTTTGTCAGAGCTCTCGAATCTCAACCGAAAACTGCGCTCCATTACATTGCTCAAGGCCGCTTTGCCTTGATGAAAGGCGCCCTTTCCGATGCCAAGTCGTTTCTCGAGGCCGCCCTTAAGGTGGGTCCCGACTCGCCCGAAGCAATGCACTGGCTCGCCATTGCCGAGCATCGTAGCGGCCAGGATACCTCTGCCCTGTTGCTAGTCGAAGAGATTCTGAAGCGGCATCGTCACTTCCTCCCTGCGCTCACCGATGAAATGCAGTTCGCAGTGGATCGAAAGGATTTTCGTATCGCCCTGCTTGCGCAGATGAACCGGATGGCCGTGATGCCGGACCCACCCGCGTCCGAATACTGTCGGTTGGGAGGGATATGGATAAAGATGTCGAATCTCGCAGAAGCTGAACCAGTTCTGCTCCGAGGAACCCTGAAGGATCCCTACAGCTATGCCTGCCACCTGGAGCTCGGTGAGGTGTATGCTGATACGGGCCGATTTCCTCTAGCCCGTCAACATTTCGAGTGGGTTGTGCGTTTCTATCCGGATCATGACCCCACGATCTTCAGGGCCCTTGCAAGGGTGTACGTCGCTCTTGGAGATTCCCACTCTGCAAAGGCTACTCTTCGCAAAGGCCTTCGCCTCTTCCCTGATGACCCGGAGTTGCAGAAAGCAGCGCCCGGCAAGTGATTACTGTACGTGACGCGTAAGCAGTTTTGGCGGTTCTGTTCCATGCGATTAGCACCAAGCTCACCACTACGAAGAGCGTGACCGCGTATCTGTTGGTATGACATACTGAATACCTGTGAAGAAGCGTCGAATAAGTTGGCTCCTAGCCGCACTTGCAACTCTCGGGACAGCGAATGGCATGCCGGTCGCCACGCGTGTGCAGGGCAGTGCGGAAGTCTGCGCGATTGCGTGGCTTTCCGAGACGAACTGCGAGCAACGGTCCGAAGCCGAACGACAAAATTTAGCAGACGAATTCTGGCATCCCACGGGGCCGTCTCAGTACGAGCTTCTCGAAAGCACTTGCGTATTCTGGCCTACTAACTATCAACGTCCGCCGCCGTTCTCTTCCCTCGCCTAACCGCATTCCAAACATTCGAATCTTGGCAGAGGAGGAGAGCAGCCGTGCGCCGATTCTTGCGATCTTTATTTGCAGGTTCAGATTCAGCCGAATCCAGCATCCGCCTGATTAGTCAGCGCCGCAGAGAGTTCGCCCAACTGGGTGACGATGCTTTGAGAGCCGCGTTCGCGCGGGCCGATGATCTGTTGGATTCTATCGCGGTAACGGCGGTCGTGGCCTCGCGAGTGCTAGGAGTAGAAATGTTCGAGGTGCAGCTCCAGGGTGCATTGGCTCTCACAAGTGAAAAGATTGCCGAGATGCAAACAGGTGAGGGGAAGACCCTTGCCGCAGTCCCAGCGGTTGCCTGGTATGCGAAGGCGCGCCAGGGCGTCCACGTGATGACGGTGAACGACTATCTGGCTCGCCGGGATGCTAGATGGATGGGCGGCATCTACCAGTTCCTCGGGCTCTCTGTGGGCTGCGTCCAGCAAGCCATGAGCGTCGAGGACCGCCAACGCGCCTATGCGTGTGATATTACCTACGTCACCGCGAATGAGGCGGGCTTCGACTACCTCCGGGACCAACTGGCTCTGTATCCGCATGAACAGGTGCATCGGCCGTTTGCGGTAGCTGTGATTGACGAAGCCGACTCGATTCTCATCGACGAAGCGCGCATCCCGCTGGTCATCGCGGGCGGCAAACCTGACGAAAACCTTCTGGCCTATCGTGTCGATGGCCTGGCGCGACAATTCCAACGTGGACTTCACTACACGTTGGATGAGTACGGACGAAACATTGCCCTGACGGACGCCGGAATTCAAGCCGTGGAGTCGGCCTTCGCCTGCGGCAATCTTTTTGTTGAGGAGAATCTCCGATTGCTGACGGCTGTTCAGGACGCGTTGCACGCACACGCATTGCTTCGGCGCGGCGTCGACTACCTGGTGAAAGACGACGCTGTCGAATCCGTGGATGAATTCAAGGGACGCATTGTGCGAGATAGACGGTGGCCGGCCGGATTGCACACCGCCATCGAAGCCAAAGAGGCAGTTGCTCCCAAAGTGCAGGGTAACGTTCTGGGATCAATCACACTCCAGAATCTCATCGCTCTTTATCCCAGAGTGTGCGGCATGACGGGCACGGCTGCCACCCAGGCCGAGGAGTTCCGTGCCATCTACAAACTAGATGTCGAAGTCATTCCGACCAACCGGCAGGTGATCCGCGTGGACCATCCGGACGTTCTGTTTCGAACAAAGCAAGAGAAGGAGCGGGCCGTCATTGAGGAAATCCGCCGCGTGCATTTGACCGGTCAGCCAGTTCTGGTTGGGACGGTGAGCGTTCAGGAATCCGAGCGGCTGAGCGCCGCTCTGAAAGACATACCACATGAAGTTCTGAATGCTCGAAACGAGGAAGAAGAAGCCGGCATAATTGCTCGTGCGGGCGAACTGGGAGCCGTGACTGTCTCCACTAACATGGCCGGACGCGGGACGGACATTCGGCTCGCCGAAGGCGCCACGGCACTGGGTGGATTATACGTTATCGGAACCAACCGGCACGAAAGCCGTCGGATCGACAATCAACTTCGCGGCCGTGCCGGGCGCCAGGGTGATCCCGGCGTGTCCCGATTCTTCGTTTCACTGGAAGACGATTTGCTGGTCAAATACGGTATCAACAATCCCAGACTGCGCTATGAGCCAGAAAGCATCCAGCGACTTGTGGAAGGACAGAATCTCGACATTCGAAGATTTCTTCAAAAGTATGAGAGTGTAGTCGAGGGGCAGCGACAGGCGATTCAGCAGCGACGCCAATCCCTGCTCAGTGGCACTACTCCATGTTCCTCGGAACTCGAAAGGTTGGTCTCACTGATCACCATTGATGACCTCTGGTCGGAACACCTTGCAACGGTTGCGGAGCTTCGTGAAGGGATTCACTGGGTTTCCTGGGGCGGCCGGGATCCACTGCACGAATATCTCATGACGATCGACAAACTCTATGGACAACTTCAGGCAAGAATCAACGACGAGATTCCGAAGCGTCTTGCGCAAGCCGAAACCAGCAGCATCGATCCTTCTCAACGCGGTGCCACCTGGACTTACATCACGACGGACCAGCCTTTTGGCACTTTCAATGAGCGCGTTATTCGCGGTCTGGTGCGAAAAGTGAGGACACCACAGTTCTGGGGTTAGCAATCTCCCGATTTCGCGCGCGTCTCGATTGAGGAAGCGCCTTGCCCTGCCAATCGAACGGGTAGCCGACAAACACAACCCCGCCGAAAATGAATTACCGTTCACCATGGGCTATAGCGGAAAACGATCTCGCTTCAGTCCGGGCTTGGAAACTCTGGTCACAAGAGCAACGCCGTACTTGAAGCAAGAGTCGAAGTCCCCGCCCGGATGGATTTCCGAGATGTGCTGCGCACTGCCCTATGCTCCCGACCGAGCACGGTCACTGGACGGCGCGTACGCCAATCGTGTCCGTAAGGACTATCGTCGTGCGACGGATATCGCCATCGCGGCGATTCTCCGACGTGCCCTATGCACTCATGCACGACCTCGCAGGGCGGCTAGCTGCTAGACGGGGGAAAGGCGTAGGCGCCATCAGCACGGGTCTTGACGCGCGGGAGGCGATGGTTTTTTTCGAGGAGATCGTAGCCTTCTTTGAGATTGCCCCAGAAAGCGATCAACGCGGACTGGCCGGGGTGCGTTGTTGCCAATGCTTTCAAGCCGGCGTCCGTCAGCCTGGCAGGGAAAATTTGGATCGGCAAATGTCGCTGTCCGAGGTTGCGGACTTGGACAGCAAGCCAATAAACCTCTTTGATCCCATCATCCGTTATGGGAATGCATCCGATCGACGCGCAGCTGCCGTGAAGAAAGAAGATGTCGCCACCCGGATTTTTACGCGAACCGAGGATGCGGTCGGAAGCGTTCGGATAATTGATGTGAAGGCTCAGGAAGAAATTGCTCTGCGGGTTGAACCAATCCAATTCGTAAAAGCCCTCCGGCACTTGTTCGTCCCCGAAGCGGCGCTTGGGTCCCGTAACATCTGTCCGCCGCCTTCACCCAGTGAGCCATCAATCCGAATCATGCACCCACTCCTCTAGAGTGATGCTCGTCTGAAACATCTCCTTGCTTTCCGACTATCCTTTCACGCACATAACCTGTCGTAACGTGTGGATGATCTCAACCAGATCAGACTGAGCGGCCATAACGGATTCAATCGGTTTATACGCTGCTGGCGTCTCATCAATTACGTCGGTATCTTTCCGGCACTCCACGCCAGCCGTCATGCGCACGTGGTCCTCGACAGAGAAGCGACGCTTGGCTTCTCCAGGAGACATGGCGCGACCCGCCCCGTGGCTGCAGCTCATGAAGCTTTCCATGTTGCCCTTGCCACGGACGATGTAGGAACGAGTTCCCAACTTCCAGGAATGATACCCATATCGCCTTCGCGGGCTCGGACTGCGCCTTTGCGTGTAACGAGAATGTCCTGGCCGTAGTGCCGTTCGCGGGCCACATAATTGTGGTGGCAGTTGATGGCCGGCAACTCTCATGACCCGCAGCGGAGAGACCAGGCTCTCCCGGCGTATTCGCCCCTTGCAGATTGTGCTGAAAAAGCGCCGCCGCGCCTCAAAAGTCCAGATGCAAGCCGAGCCGAACGACACGCCCGGAAACCACCGTGCTGCTGATAACCCCAAACGATTTGGCTGCCGCCAGGCTATTTCCGGGAGCATCGAAGACCGTGTGGTTCAATAAGTTGTTGATGTCGCCGCGAAGCTCGAGACGGAAACGCTCTCCGTGCGGATAAAAGACTTTCTTCGCGGACATGTCCCACCGCCGGTCGAACGGCCCACGGAGTGCATTCCTTCCGACCGTGCCATACTGGCCAGGGCCGTTGGTCACGAATGCGGCTGTATTAAACCATTCGGCTAGTTGCGCAGCGAGGGAACGGCCGCCGGTAAGGTTAGGATCGCCAATCTGGTTGGGCCTGTCGTTTCCCACACCGGTCAAAGAGGCATCCCTCCCGGTAAAGACAGTGAAGGGATTTCCCGACTGAAACGTGTGATAGCTGGCGACCTGCCAACCGCCGACCGCCTGGCGGAGGAAGCGCGGAACAGCGGAGATTTTAGGAATTTCGTAGATGTAGGTGATGACTGCCACGTGGGTCCGGTCATAATCTCCAAGGCCCCGGTCGGCGGCGGGACTGTAGGGATTTTGCTGCACGCAACTGCCGATCACCTCGGTGGAGCATTGATCAATGGCCTTCGACCAGGTGTAGTGCCCGTGGAACTGCAAACCGTGAGAGAAACGCTTGCTGAGTTGCGCCTGAAAAGCGTTATAAGAAGTGTTCAAGTTTGAGGAGTAGCCAATCATGGAGCCATAGCGAGGAGCGTAGATACGGCGGGCGTCGGTGTTCTTGGTGGTGGCGCCGGGCGCGTACACTGCCGGGTTGACCTGGTAGCCGTTATATCCATGCCGGGAAAGATTCCCCACATAGCTCGCCTGAAGAGCTAAAGTCCCAGTGATCTGCCTCTCGATGGTGAGACTGAAGTTCTGGTCGTACATCGGCTGGAAGGGACCAACTAGATCATCGGCCAATCTGAGGGGCGTCTTGAATGTTGCCGCGCCGGGATTGACCACATAAGGGAATGGATTCGTCGTGTTTTGATAAGGATTGGAAAGAGGGCCGGGATTGTTAACCGTAAGGGACAGCGTGAAGGGCTGCTGTCCCGACATCATCGGCTCGGCGACGAGCGGATCGTAGGAAATCCCATAGCCGCCCCGCAGCGAGGTCCGGCCATTGCCGAAGATGTCCCAGGCAAAGCCCACGCGCGGACTCAGGTTCTTCCATGCGGTATGGTAGGTGTACTGGGGATCGGATTGGAAAACCATGCCGAGGGGAGCGGTTAGAAAGGTTGCCGACTGAACGCCAGGAATGTACATGGCGTCTTGTCCGTGATTCTCGCGCCACGCCGTGTAGATTTCCCAACGCAGGCCCAGGGTCAAGGTCAAGCGGCTGGAGGTCTTCCAGGTGTCCTGGCCATAGAAGGCCGGGATGTAATAATGACCCGAAGTCATAGTGGCGGAACTTTGGCCGAAGCTTACGGGGGTTCCCAAGAGGAAATCGGCTACGCTGTTTCCGGTAATGCTGCCATCAAACGTAAACGTCCCGGCCGAGTCCGAGCTATTCGGATGGCTGAAACTGATGCGTTCCCCCAAGGTCCCCCACTTGAATTCATGGGAGCCATGCATCCAGTCCCAGTCCTGGGCCAAGCCATAATCCACACCGGCGCGTTGATCGATGGTGGGCGCCGTGGCACTGAAGCGTCCATTCACGGTGATGGTGGGGAGGCGGTGGGTCGCATATTGGTCCTGAAAATTGGTTGCTCCCAGATCAGCAAGGCTGGTCTGCACGGAGTCGCCCTCATCGTAGACCCACTTGGTAAAGGAGGCGCGGGAGGTCGAAATGAGCGAGGGGTTCCAGGTGCGGACATAGTTCGCCGTAGCGGTTTTGGGATCTTGACTGTTCGGCGCGGGCGAATAATCGGGAATACTCTGTGCCGGGCTGGCGGGAAACGGACTGATTCCGCGCCGGTAATCCCAGAACCAGCGGAAACTCAGTCGGTCTTTTTGAGTGGCGGTGAAGTCAAATTTACCGACGAAGCCATCGCCGGTTATGGGATTTGGCCCGGCAAAGGAAAGGGCACCCGAGGCAAGGTTGGGCCTGGGAATCATGCTGAGGATCTTGACAGCAACCGGGTCAAAGCGGCTGGTGCTAATCTGTCCGCCAGGGAACTGCTGGCCGGTCAGCGGATCGACGGGTGCGGGAGTGGACGCGCTGAAGTCTCCTATACGCTCTGCTGTTGTCGGCGGGAACGGCGTGGACGTCTGAGTCGTTTGATGGATACGGAGTCCCTGGTATTCGACGAAAAAGAAAAAGCGGTTCTTGAGGATTGGCCCGCCGAGGGTGGCGCCGAAGTCATGCGATCTCAGCAGCGGCTTCGTCACGCTGAAATACGACAACGAATCGAAGGCGTCGTTGCGGATGAATTCCCAGGCGGAACCGTGCAGCTGGTTGCCGCCGGACTTGGTTACGGCCGCGAAGACTGCGGTACCCCGCCCATACTCGGCGGACACGCCGGAAGTGACAACCTGAACCTCCTCAATTGCGTCCGGGGCGGGCAACTCAATTCCTTGGCCGCGATGGGCAAAATACATGCTAGCCGCATCGAGCTGAACGTTTGTGGAGTAGGAGCGGTTGCCCTCGATGTTCACGCGTTGCTGGTTGCGATTGACGTTGTTGCCAGCACTCACATGTTCCACTCCCGGGGTGTAGTTGATGGTCTCGATGATGTTGCGGGCGTTGATGGGCATTTCCTTGATCAACTTAGCATCCACCCCGTTGCCGAGTGTGCTTGAGCGGGTATCCACTTGAGGCACGCCGGCCGAAACGACGATTTTATCCGTGGTGGCACCGATCTGGAGGGTTGCATCGACGCGGGAATCTTGAAAGGCCGCCACGGTTATGGGAGTGCGGATGAGTTGTTTGAAACCGCTAGACGAAGCTGTCAGGGAATACTCACCCGGAGGCAATTCGCGGACGACATAATTGCCGGACACATCTGTTTTGATATTGAAGGTCTGTCCGGTTGCGAGGTTGGTTACAGTCACCGATGCCCCGGCGATGGACGCCCCAGTTGGATCGAGAACGGTGCCAAAAATCTGGCCAACCGGTATCTGAGCCATCAAGCCGAGCGCGGAAAGGAAAACTGCGGTTACAAGAACTGCAAAACAAAAACGAATGTTCCTCATATGACCTCACCCCTTTGTTGCCGCGCTGATCGTCGTGATCAAACGGCAATGGATTCTTACAATCGTTGCTTTTTGTTTTTCCATCGTGGATACTTCATCCTGACCCAAAACGGAAAGACGAACGAGATGGACATGGTTCCGAGAGTCCGATGTGCCCGCGATGGGGCGCCTATGTATCTTGCGGAAATCAATCCAGAAAACAGAGGCTTGCGCTTGTGGACATGCCCGCAATGCGGCGCGAGACATACGAATGAGGAAGGCCTGGTAGGTCTGGCGTCGGAGGGAATTCAGGATCTCGACGGAAAAAGCGCGGCGCAGTCCAAATCCAGAGGTATCCCTCACATGTAATCTTTTGGACTGACTCTCGCGACGAGCTAATGGGGCCTGGCTCACTGTCTTGGTGGAGCTAAAAGTTCCAAACCAACAGCAAACTTGTTGTTTCCCATGCGCTGACAATAAACAACGCGGGCCACGGTACGTAAGCCAGACCCCGGAGGGCGAAGCAGCACGCTGTCGCCTGGGTGCCCGACGTGTTCCGTGGCTATCCGCATCCCGCGAGCGCTCACGTTCTGGGCAATCGCTGCCTCTTTCAGCGAAGCATCTGGAAGAGCAAGTTCTACCACCGCTTGTTTCCGGATTCGCTTGTCGGACCGGCCAGTCGGCACGGCCATATAATGCTAGCTCCGTTGGCATTGCCTCCATTTGGATGCTGGCTGGACTGCTGAGAGCTGGTACAAATTTTGTTTCTCACTTTATCACACCGGGAATCGCTTTCTCAATTCCATTCTCAAAAGCAATCTGATCACGATCGTGGGGTCCCCCGATGAGTTGGAAAAGACCCCAGACAGAGGGCAGAGTTCGCACGCACAAAGCCAGCAAAAAAGAACTAAACGAGTTGTGGGCGCTCATCGCTCGCGATCTTGAGGATGCGGCGGCTCGCGCTTGGAGCTTCTGCCGCCCGGCCCCTGGATTTCTTTGAAGCGTGCCGGCGCAAGCGCAATGTGATCGACTACGATCGCGCCTCCGTCGCAACTCATACAGAGGCCGGAGAGATTTTCGCGGAAGCGAATGATTTCTTCGAGCTGGTCGAGCACTGGATTGCTGCAATCATCCTAAATTGAATCCGTGACCTACAGAAGACTCCACCTCTGTACACACATTAGTTTTTAGTTTTGGCGTTCTGATTCCGACATTCGATCTTGAGCGGAGAGTAAGGCCGATGAACCGGAAAAGGTCAACCGAACCAAGCGGCCGGGCCGTTCGTCAAGCCTTAATGTTTCGACCGAAATGAGTCTAGAAACGGAACGCAATCTCGTGTGGCGAATCGACGGGAGGTTGTGGCACAAACCGGACACCCACGCAGCCCATCAGAATACTTCATCCGCGCGTCGTTGAAACGATGGTAGGCCCGTGGGGACTCGAACCCCAGACCTCTA
>MNIJ01000004.1 GCA_001919715.1 Acidobacteria bacterium 13_1_20CM_58_21 | reverse complement strand
TGCTTTTGTCCGCCGGAGAGCGTGATGCCGCGCTCGCCCACCATAGTCTCATAGGACTTGGCGAAGTCCTGGACATCACCATGCAGGCTGGCAATTTCGGCTGCTTCGTGGACGCGGTGCTCGTCATATTCCGGCAGGCCGAAGGCGATGTTGCCGCCGACGGTCTCGCCGAATAAGTAGGTGTCCTGCGGCACGTAACCGATGGACTGGCGCAGCGTGGCGAGAGGCCACTCGCGGATTGGACGCCCGTCGATCAAGACCGAGTCATCCGGTGCTTCCCAGCGTCGTGCCGGCGGGGACTTTCAAATTGATGTCGCGGAGCACCGGGTGAGGACCGCTGCCATTGGATTTGGACACACCGTTCGATCCGGCTCCGGAACGAGTGGTCGGATAAGAGAAGGTGAGATGGCGGAAATCGATTTCGCCGCGCGGCTTGGTGCCCTCCGGGATTTTCGCGTGGCGATCATCGATATTCGGCTTGGCCGTTAGGATGTAATTCAACCGGCCCATGGAAGCAGCGCCACGCTGAAAAATATTGGTCACCCACCCAAGGGCGATCATGGGCCAGACCAGCACGGCGAGGTAGCCGTTGAAAGCAATCAGCGCACCGAGGGAAATCTGACCGCGCAGGAGCTGATGGCCGCCCTGCCATAGCACGATCAAGAAGGTAGTGCCAATGAGCGCCTGAAGCGACGGCATAAACATGCTCCAGGTGCGGATGAGCCGGATGTTTCGCGAGACATACTCGCGGTTGGGCTCGTCGAAGCTGCGGATTTCCGCTTTTTCCTGCGCGTAGGCGCGCACGACGCGCACGCCGGAAAGATTCTCCTGGACGCGCGCCGTGAGCGTGGCCAGCGCCGCCTGGATTTTCTCGTAGAGGTCATGAATGGTCTTGCCAAAGTACCATACCGCGAATGCCACCACCGGCGCGGGGAGCAGAACCCACAGCGTGAGGGTGGGCGAGAGCGCCACCATAACCAGGATGGCCATGATCATGGTGATGATGGTCGTCGCGCTGTACATGATGCCGGGGCCGAGCACCATGCGGACGGCGTTCAGGTCGTTGGTGGCGCGCGACATCAGCTCGCCGGTGCGATTGCGGACATAGAATTCGGTCTCGAGAATTAGCAGGCGCTTCAGGAGATCGTTGCGGATGTCGAATTCGATGTCGCGGGAGACCCCGATCAGCGTCCAGCGCGCCGAGAAAGAAAGAACACCCTTGATCGCGACACATAAAACAACGACCAGACAATAGATGCCCAGCGTGTGGCGACTGCTGGGCGCGTAAAAGGGAATGGAACGGCTGAGGGTCGACGCGTTCAGGCCCAGGGCGAGGAGAGCTCCGGTCGGCGTGGAGTGCTCAAAAGGAACCGCATTACCGGCGAGTGTGTCGGTCATGACGCCAGTGGCGAGCGGGAGCACGTTGCCGACAATGCCCATCAGCACAACCGTGAGCAGACCGAACACAATGCCCCCGGGGTAGCGTCGCAGATAGGGCATCAGACCACGCAAGCCCTTGTCGGGAGTTGATTCCCCGGACCCCCGGTTACCGACGGCTGGTGGGACCGCGCTCATCGCAGCGTCGACCTCGCATCTTGCATTGACGGTGACTCCAGCAGGAAGCGCTCGTAGCTCCGCTCCAGCGACTGATAGCGCTTTGTCGCCGGATTCCAGCGCACAGCGATCGGCAGCACGTGTGAATCGATGGCGCCTTTTAGCGGCGTGAAATAAAGTTGCAGGCCTTTTTCATCGTTTTGCTCGTATTGCAGACGCCAGCCGGTCACCGGCACCAATGGGGTCAAGCCCAGAAAGCCCTTTTGGTTTTTCAAGTGTTCATCGCAGCGCAGGACTTCCGCCCACTTCCCGTCGGCATTTTCCGCCACGACCACGCGCGTAACGATGGTCCCCGGCAAATTGTTGGTTGGCGTCTTTGGCACGACGTTGGCCGCAAGAAATTCCTGTTTCCCGTTCTTTGCTAGGTCTCCGAAGGCCAGCACTTGCGACTCGCTCCCCAACAACGCCTTTGCCGCCAACTGAATTTCTTCGGGCACGACAGGTTCCGCCGGCTTGGTTCCCGCTTGCGCCGCAGGCTTGGGCGCATCCGCACCGCACCCGCCCAGAAAACTAGACAGGGACAGGACACCCAGTGAGAATTTCAGGGAGATTCTCCACCTGCGGGCCGTGCCAACACCACGGCCCTCTCCTAAGAAGGACGGAGCACTCTCCGCCTCGTTAGCACGCCAACAGTCGCTTTGCGAAGTTTTCCCCATTAGAGACTTGGCGCCGCAGGCGCGATTTGCTCCGGGCTTCCACTCTTTCTCCGGCGTGCAGAGCACTTCCATCCCCACGGCGCATCCATGCCTGCTATAACAATTCTAGCTGTTGCCCGCCGTTGGTGGAAGGACTCCGCGAATCGGGCTTGTCCAAGACTTGCACGCGCTACCTCTGCGCTAGAATCGCGTCCACCCGGGCTTCAAAGTTTTCCTCTCCTTCGGACCACAATTCGCTCCGTTCCACTGGGAGCGCCCGCTCGATGGCTTCCACCCATTGGACTAATTGTTGGATGTTCTCCCGGGTCTTAGCGTGATATTGCTTCAGGTTGGCGCTCGCCGCCATCCACTGCCGGAAGGTGTGCTCAATCGGATGATCCGACGAATTGAAAGGATTCGACGCCGCTCCGGGCGCCAGCAGGCCGCCGTGGCCCGTGAAAAAGTGCTCGAAGCCCAAGTCGGCCATGAAGTGCCCCGCCGTCGCCGCCAGCCCGCCGTCGAACTCCTGCCCGTGGCAAGCCAGCACCAGCGGCTCCGGCTTGTGCTGCCACTTCAGGCTCTCGATATCAAACCCCCACAGGTCCCATTTTGCGCTCGCGATGTACGCGCTGTCGCTGTTCAGGTGCTGCACCGCCAGCGCCGCAACCTCCGCAGGGCCCACTTTCAGGGGACGCAAATCCCACTCCGCCACAGGTATTTCCGTTGTATCCACGGCCTGCACGATCAGTTCGTCAAAGGCGTTCTGCGTGGCCGAAAGCGGCGCGGTCGTCAGGAACCGCGCGAATTCGGCAAGCATCGTCTGCAGTGAGAAATCACGCGTCCACACGCGCAGGTAAGCATGGTTGGCCATGGTCAAAGCCTTTGGGATTATACCGGGCCAGCCAAGAAGTGGCGAATCGGCAGCCGGACAATGTTGAGCAGCTTTGCGGCGGCAGAACGATTCTGGGCAGTGGAAATATTGGTTTTCAGCTTCCCGTGTTGGCGTTCTTCGTGCGCGCGGGAGGCTCCGTCGGCGGGGTAAAACCTTGCGCCATCTCCCTAAGCCGTTCTCGCAGGGATTCTCCTACACCCGCGAATACCTGGGCACACGCTTCGCGAAGTTTTTCTTCCGCTGTCGCAGCAATTCCTGAAATCATCTCCCTCGATTGCTGATCCAGTGACGCCACCGTCGCCAGCATCCACTGATTGGAAACATTTTCCAGCCGGTTCTTGTACTGCTCTGCGGCCTCGTCGCCGATCCGGCCGTAGATGCTCTGCATTTCCTGCTGATGGGCCATCGTCGTCGCTTTCCAGGAATCCAGCAGCGACCCAAATCCTTCAGATACTTTCTTCTGAGCTTCGTCCACACCCGCTTCCAGCGCCCCGCCCATGGAGGATTGGAAACGTCGCAGGAAAGCTTCTTGCTCCGATGTTGTCTTCTGCGCCAGCTCCATGCGCGCCGCGTCCAGTTGCAACCGTCCCGCATCCGCGGAGCGCCGCACCTCCTCGTTGAATCCCTCCAGCCCTTGCCGCCCCGTGCGCTGAATCTCATCCGTGAACGCGGCTGCGGTGGTGTCTGCGGCTTCCGCGAAAAGCGCCCGTGCGCGCTCGAAGGAATCCCGCACTACCTCTTCGATCTGTGTCTGCGCGTGTCCCACGAAGTTGCGGCTTCGATGATCCAGCTCGCTCGCAAAGACACTGGAAATCTCTCCCGCTTTTTCCCGCAACTGGTTTTCGGCGTGCTCGATGGTTCTTTCCGTCAGATTCTGAATCTGCGTGTGCGCCTTCCTTTCATACCATTCCACCGATTTCAGGAGCTCTTCGACCATCTGGTGCTTCAGATCGCTGGCTTTTCCTTCCAGTTCAGTCAAGTTGTAACTGGTGATCGTTTGCGAGGATTCTTGCAGGATTTGCTCCACGCCGCCCAGATTCTCCCGGAAACGCGCCAGTGACTCCGCGAACGCTTCGTCCGCCGAATTGCGAATGCGGTCCTGCTGCAGCGTCAGCGCCGCATCCAGCAGCGATCGCCCCCCCGCCAGCCGGTGAACGGCTTCTTCGGCAAGGGTGACGTGCGGCTGCACAATCTCCGCGACTTGCCGGTCAAACTGCGCCACTGCTTGGCGGCTCGCTTCTTCAAATGTTGCCGGGATTTTCGCGTTGATCTCCTCCAGAGTCGCCTCGTTCCGGCGCTGCATTTCTTCTTGACCGCGGATAAAAACTTTTTCGATTTGCTCCTGGAATCCGGCCAGCGCCTGTTGCTGCACCTTGGCAAGCTGTCCGGAATGCTGTTCGAGTTGCTGGCTGGCCTCCCCGGCACGCGCCAGGGCCGACTCCAGCCGTTCGGTCTGCTCCTCGACGGTATCCCGCAACGCGGATATCCGCTGCTCTGCCTCTGTTGCCGCACTCGTCGCCGATTCGTGCGCCGCCATGGCGTGACGCGCCATCTCATCCTGCAACTGAGTCGTCAACCGGCGCGCATGCTCGTTCAATCCGCCGGCGGCGCGATCCTGAGCTTCTGCGAGCGTACTTTCGAGCGCCGCACGCCACCGCGATTGCGCTGCTTCCAAGTCAATCGCAAGCTGCCCGTAGGAGGATTGCACGGACGAGAGCGCCGCGCTTACTTGCTGCTGAATCTCATTGGCCGCGGCACTCAACGCCTCGCGTTGCGCAGTCGCCTTTTCTCCCGTTTCCTCGAGCGCCCGCGCCGCCGACTCCGCGCGCGCAATGATTTGCTCTTCCGACCGCTCGGACTGGCCCTTCAACCGCGCGGCCGTTTCCTCGGCCTCCCGGCAAACTGAGCGCAAAGTCTCCGCCCTCCTCTCCATCTGCTGGGCGTGCTCGTTACGCTGGGCAGCCCCTTCCTCGGAGAGGTTGGCCGCGAGGTCGCGTGTGAGCTGCTCAAGGTGCGGCGCCATCCACCGTGGCAATTCCGTTCGCAGCGACTCGGCTGCCGCCGCTTGGGCCATCCTCGAATGCTTATCCGCTTCCTGCTGAAACCTTTCAATCGCATGTGTCGTCTCATTGGCGATTTCCGCGCGTCCGGCGGCAAACTTTTGCTCCCATTGTTCGAACGACAGCCGCCGCTCAGAGGAAACCGCCCGCGAAGCGGCTTCCCGCGCGGCCGCCTGAATTTGCTGCTCGGCGTCTGCCACCAGCCGCGCAACCTGACGCGCCAACTGTAACGACGCATCCGTCGTGCTTGCCGGGGAAGGGAACACTCTTAGATTGTCCGCCTCAGCCGCTGGCAGAAGCTCGGCTTCGCCCAAATGCGAGGCAGCATCCTTTTCGGCCACCGCTGGCGGCAGTGACAGTGTCTCCGGTGCCGCATCTAACTTCGTCGCCCCTTGCGCCAACTCGGGGAATCCCACCCAATCCTCCGGCGGAAAAGCGATGCCCCAGACGTTGCCGGAAACTTCCAGCTCCAGCGCCACTTGAAAAAGCTGCCGCACCGTTCGAGGCCGTTGAATCCAAGCCACCCGCCCCCGCACCGAGCGCGGCGGTTGCCCGGACTCCTGGGGCGGGATCTCCATCGTTACCCACACGTTTTTCAGGACGTAATGTTTCGACTGGTAGCGGCAGCCATGGCAATTGATAATGAGCGAAGACGTTCGTTCTACGAACGGGCGCCCCAGCGCATCGACACCGGTAACGACCAGAGGCACCGCCTGCACAATCCGCGTGCTGCGGCGCTTCCTTAACTCCGTACTCGGGCTGGTAACACTTTCGGACACCATTTCAGCCGTCTCATCGGCAAAATTGCCGCCTGGATCATTCATGCAAATCGCCGCCGTCCCTCAATCTTTTCCAATTTCGCGCAAACGGTTGAAATCTCTGCGGCTACTTCATTGCATCACTTCGCGGAGTACCTTCCGAGGCCGGCCTGCGGTGTGTTCCGGTCAGAAACATCCATGCTTCTTTTGCGACCCAAATTGGCCCAACCAGCAAGTAAATCGGTCCCTCAAAAAACGCCGGATGGTTGCCCTCAATCCGGTGGCCGAGAAACAGAAACGCCCATCCGCCCAGAAAAAATCCCGCTCCCCAGATCCATCTCATGAAAAGGAGAAGGATGATCCCCATAAAAATCATCGGGATACCAACACCATGCAGGAATTTGTTCCAGCCAGATGCGTGCTCGTGATCGTACTGCGTCATGTAGTGCGCCAAGCTCGGCATTAGCGCACCTCCTGTCAGCCTGTTCGCGGCTGCCATCGGTTTGGTGGGAGGACAGCCACCCGTGGGAACTAAACTCTATACCCAAATGGGTGGATTGGCTAGAGCGTCCTGAAAGTACTGAGAGTAATGATCCTGTTCGCCTATTGTGCTCGGAAACCAGGCCATCCCTTCCTGAGGCTAGCACCGCGTGTTTTTCAGTGCTACAAGGATGAGGAGCGCTACAGATCCCGTCGTCCTTCCATGGCCTTCAACATGGTCACTTCATCGGCATACTCCAGGTCCGCACCCACCGGAATCCCGACGCCAATTCGCGTGACGCGCACTCCCAGCGGCTTCAAGAGCTTGGAAAGGTAGACCGCCGTGGCTTCGCCTTCGGCCGTGGGATTCGTCGCGATGATGATCTCTTCGACTCCGCCACCCTTCAATCTCTCAATCAAAGTCTTGATATGCAGTTGTTCGGGGCCGCGCCCCGATAGCGGCGAAAGGGATCCGCCCAGCACGTGGTACATCCCGCTGTAGGTCCGCGTTTTTTCAATGGCCATGATGTTGTGCGCTTCTTCGACTACGCAAATCGTCTTCTTGGTACGCGTCGGCCCCACGCAATACAAGCACGGATCGGAATCCGTGATGTTGTGGCAGATGGAGCACGCACGGATTTTTTCTTTAGCGTCGCGAATGGCGTCCGCCAGCGCTAGCGCATCCTGGGGTGCTGACCGCAGCAAATGAAAGGCCAGGCGCTGCGCGGTCTTCTGGCCGATTCCGGGGAGATGTTTCAGCTCATCGATGAGTCGTTCGACGGGAGGGGCAAAATCAGGCATGCAGCATGTGTAGCATAGCCGCGCGTATCAGCGCAAACGGCCTAGAGATCGCGATACATGATGAAGGCGTCGACGTAGCCGAGCGTCGGACGCTGGAAGGCTCCGGGCAGCCGCCCGACGATCCGAAAGCCAAAGCTTTGCCATAGCCGGACCGCGCGTTGGTTGGTGCTGATCACGAAGTTGAATTGCATGGCGCGAAATCCGCGTTCGCGTGCGCGGTCCAGAGAATGCGCGCACATCGCTCGGGCCACCCCGCGGCCCGTCGCCGAAACGGCGGTCATATAGCCACAATTGGCGACATGGGCTCCGCCGCCTCTCTGGTTCGCTTGCAGCCCGTATGTTCCAACGATCTCGCCGTTGTCTTCAGCGACGAAAACCTCGCGCTCGGCCGAAAGCCAATACGCTAGAGCGTCCTCTTTGCTCATTTCGCGTGGCAGGCTGTAGGTTTCGCCAGCCCGGATGATGGGCTCCATGATGGCCCACACCGCGCTCGCGTCTTCGTTGGCTGCAAGCCGGATCAGCATGCTGGTATCTTGCCACGTTGGTGCCTTAAACGCAGACGGGCCCCGACTTAGTCGGAGCCCGCGTCTCAGGATGGTGATTAGAACCGCTTAGTTTTCGGTGTGCGTCTGGAAAACCTCGCCGGGAAGCACAAATCTCTCGGACCTCTGAAGCGCCTCCACACGAGGCAGATTGACCGGCAGCCGTTCCCTTTTTTCCGGAAGGGCAGCCGTTTCATCCGCGCGCATCCGTTCGATCTTGATGCCCAGCGAACGCTCGAGTTGGAACAGTTCCGACCGCTGCTCTTTCACGAACAGCGTGGAAGCCACACCGTGACCGCCGTTGCGTCCGGTTCGCCCAACGCGATGAATGAAATTCTCTGCCACTTCGGGCAGATCGTAGTTGATGACGTGGGCGATGCCCTGTACGTGGATACCGCGTGAAGCCAGGTCCGTCGCCACCAGCACGCGGAAGCGTCCTTGCTGGAATCCGGTGAGCGCCGCAGTGCGTTGCGATTGCGAGCGGTCGCCATGAATCATGGCGGCGGAAAAGCCCTTGCGATTCAGGCTCTCGGCGATGCGCTGGGTTCCGCGCTTGGTCCGTGCAAACACCAGGCATTTTCCCGTTTCCTTGGACAGTAAGCGTTGCAACATTTCCTGCTTGCGGTCCATGGCCACTTCAAACGCCTGCACCCGGACATTTTCCGATGGCTTGGAGACGGACCCGAATGAAAGACGCACGGCGTTGCGAAGATAATCCTTCACGATACGCACCATATCGCCTTCCATCGTCGCGGAGAAGCACATCGTCTGCCGCTCTTTCGGCAGGATCGATACGATTCGCTTGATCGCGGGGAGGAATCCCATGTCCAGCATACGGTCGGCTTCGTCGAGGATGAGAACACGAAGCGCGCTAAAGTGGAAGAGTTTGCGGTCGAGGTAATCTTCGAGCCGCCCCGGCGTGGCCACAACCAGCCGGGCTCCCTTGCGAATTGCTTGTAGTTGAGCGCCCTCGGACAAGCCGCCCACGACCAGCGCCGCAGGCAACAGTTGCTTGCCGCGCAAGGCGTTGTATTGCTCCACTACCTGCATAGCCAGTTCGCGCGTCGGCACCAGCACCAACGCGGCGATTCCCGGTGTCTTATCCTTGAGGAGTTGTTCGATGACCGGAATCAGGAACGCCAGCGTCTTGCCGGTTCCCGTCTGAGCGGTCGCTAGCACATCTTTGCCTTCCAGCGCTTGCGGAATTGCCGCAGCCTGTACCGGAGTCGGCGTGATAAACCGCGTCGCTGCCAATCTCTCCTTCACATAGGGAGAAATCAGCATTTCGGAGAATCGCGCTGTGGCGCGTTCCGGCAGAGCCTCCGAAGAGCGCGCGGTGCGCACACGAATTCTCGGGCGGGCCGGCGGCTTGCTTTGCCAGTCTTGTTTTAGATTACGCGTAAAACGTACGGAGGAAACTGGAGGCGGGGAATCTCAGATCAAGCACTGCACCAGAGGGGCCGCACAACACAACCGAAGTATTAAGCGCAAAAAGAGTATACCACATCCTGGGAGTTCATGGTGCGGGGATTTGATTGCCAGGGCAGTCCGATTCGACCGCGGTTTCGCGGTCCGGCACGCGTTCCCATTACAACCCCTAAGTACCTCATTGTAATGCCCTTATATAAGCGGCGTTTACTGCCAGGGTGGTCCTGGAAACAAACTGCAAGATTGCTACCTGCCGTCGTTCTAACATCGGAACCAAGGATCACCCACGTCAAGGATGCCCCATGCCCCTTGCTGAGCTGATTTTTGTGCTGTTTGCGCTTCTGGCGCTTGCCACCCCGTTTATCACCCTGGTTCTGCTGGGGAAGTACAAAAAACTGCGCGAAAATCTGGACCAGCTCAGGGAAG
Organism: Acidobacteria bacterium 13_1_20CM_58_21; assembly: GCA_001919715.1. Lineage (GTDB taxonomy): Bacteria > Acidobacteriota > Terriglobia > Acidiferrales > UBA7541 > Acidiferrum. Next base: position 16,111 of record MNIJ01000004.1, on the reverse strand, counting down.
AGAATTCCAGGCAGCACGTCTCCTTCCAGCGCGAGGTCGCCGACCTCCAGCGTCAACTCCTGGCCGCAGTCCGGCCCGCTGCGCCAGCAGTTGGCCAACCTAGGCAGCCACCTGCCGCTCCCGCCACGTCGGCCAGGAGCGAAACACCCGTTCCAGCAGCACACGTCGACTTGCCGGCCCCCCTCACACTGCCCGCGTCGATGGTGCTTCCCATGCCTGAGAAGAAGCCTGAAGCGCAGCCGCTGCCAAAGCCGCAAGAACCTGCACCCGTTGCCCCAGCTCCCGTGTCCATCGCTCCTAGGAGCACGCCCCTGCCGGCCCCACCCGCACCGATAGAGCCCAAGCCTGTCCTGCCGGCGGTAGCGAAAACGAGTGCCGAAGTAAAACCGTCTGCCCCGGTCGCACCACTACAAATCACTCCACCATTTGTTCCCATGTCACAGCCGCCTGCGCCGCGCGTGTCCGCGCCACCGCCGATCTCCGCTTATCGCGCGCTCGCGCCAAAACCCACGTTTCAGCAGCACATGAAAACAGTATCCGCCATCGAAGAGGCGCTGGGTACGAACTGGCTCCCCAAGATCGGCATCATCATGACGGTGATTGGGTTTGCGCTGCTTGGCATCTATGAACTTGGCGCTCTTGGGGCGCTCGGCAAAGTAGGCATCTCGTACTTCGCCTCTGCGTTTCTGCTTGGCGGCGGCATATTTCTCGAAAAGAACGAACGCTACCGCCTCCTCGGCCGCACGAGCATCGGCGGCGGCTGGGCGCTGCTTTTTTTCAGCACCTTTGGGATCTATCACGTCGAGGCCATGCGCGTGCTGCCAGTCAATGCTGGCTCGCTCACGCTCGATTGCGGCCTCATGTTAGTCGTCGCCGTGGCCATGGCCCTTCATACTCTGCGGTATCGCTCGCAATTCGTAACTGGTCTTGCCTTTTTGCTGGGATACACAACGGTCGCGCTGAGCCAGGACACCGTCTACAGCCTGTCCGCCGGTGTCTTCCTCGCCATCGGTCTGGTTTCCATCGTTCTCAAAATGGGCTGGTTCGAGCTCGAGGTCTTCGGTATCCTTTCCAGCTACTTGAATCATCTCTATTGGCTTTACCGCATCCTCGGCATCGACGGCGCTCACGGCCGTCATTTCCAGGAATACCGCGCCAGCTTGGTGTTGCTTTTCATCTACTGGCTGACCTTCCGTATCTCCTACATTGCCCGCAAAATTAAGACCGACTTCGAAGAACACATCTCCACCCTCGCTGCTCTCTTGAACGTCCTGCTACTCCTCGGTGTCATGAAGTTCCAATCCGTACAGCCGGAGCTCGCCTATCTCGCGCTCCTGGTCGTTGGCGCGTTCGAATTCAGCTTGGCCCAATTGCCCATCACCAAACGCCGCCGCCAGGCTTTTGTCGTCCTGAGCGTGGTTGGCGCGGCGCTGATGCTCGCCGCCGTTCCTTTCCACTATTCCGGAAACAACGTGGCCATCCTCTGGCTTGTCGGCGCGGAGGCTTTCCTGGCCGCTGGGATCATCGCGAAAGAAGTCGTCTTCCGCCACCTCGGTCTCCTCACCGGCCTGCTTGTCGGCCTGCATCTTCTTGGCATTGACTTCCGTCATCTTCTCAACTTGCGTCTTGCGAACGAGGATCCAGCGCTTGCCGCGGGGGTCCTTTTCTCACTCTGTGCGGTAGTCTTCTACATCAATTCTCTCGGCGTCGGCTCACGCTGGAAAGATTTGTTGGATGGCTCGTCTGGTCGTCCCCTGCTGACCATCCATTCCTACCTCGGTGCATTCGCCGCCGCATCCGCCGCCTGGGCACTGTTCTCTCACGATTGGACCGCGCTCGCGTTCGGGGCCATCATGCTCATCCTCGCGGCTCTTGGCCGCGTCCTCGAATCGCCGAACCTCCAAGTACAGTATGTCCTCCTCGGCTTGCTCACTTTCTATCGCGCCATGGTTGTCAATTTACACCTGGAATCCCCTGAACACACCCATGTGCGCTTGCGGCTGCTTACTTTTCCCATTCTCGGTGCCGCGTTCTATCTCACCGCCAGACTGGCGGCCCTGCGTGATGAACCGGGGCAGCGCACCATTCGCGGCCTCTTCGCCGCCGCGGGCAGCGGTTTCTTTGCTCTTCTCATTTGGTTCGAAGCGCCGGAGCTTTGGCAGCCCCTCGCTTTCATGGTTTTCGCGGTGGCTCTGTCCGAGGCCGCGCGCGCGCTGCGTTATCACGCCCTTGCCTGGCACGCGCATCTTCTCACCGGCCTCGCCGTATTCACCGCGCTCACGGCTGATCCAGGCGCCATCCGCGTCTGGCACACCATTCCTGTGCGCTCTTTCAGCGCATTGCCTGTCGTCGTTGGCGGCTATTGGCTCGCCAAGCGGCTGGGCACATCGGAGGAACGGCATCTCAAGCTTGCGCGCGTGGCCTACACTTGGGCCGGCACCGGCATCATGGTCTGGGTCCTTCACGAGGCGCTCCGCGCGCCCTGGATTGCCGTTGGCTGGATCGTTTTCGCCGTCGTGCTCGCGCTTTCCACGCGCTGGATTCGTTACCAGCAGCTTGCCTGGCAGGCCAACGTCGTCGGTCTCTGCGCTCTTGTCCGCGCTTTCTTCTACAACTACGAACTCGAGCAAAAGTTCTGGGGCCCCATTTCCCTGCGCATCTTCACCATTTCCCTCGTTGCCGCGGGCTTGTACTTCCTCTCGCAGAAAGCCGCGCCTAAGGAGCGCTATGCCCGCGTCATCGCCTTCCTTCATTCTTTCGCGGCGACCGGGCTCCTGGCCCTCCTCGCGTGGTACGAAGCTCCCAACGGCTGGCTGGCCCCCCTGTGGGCCGCGTTTGCGCTGGTCCTTGCAATTGTCGACCAGCGCTTCGAGCTCGAAGAATTGCCTTGGCAATCGCACGCTCTCGCCGGACTGACGCTGCTCCGCAGCATCAGCGTAAATCTCTACGTCACCGCCACCTGGCACGGCATCAGCGTGCGGCTTTTGTCGCTGGCCATCGTCGCGGTCATCTTCTACGCGCTTTCACGCCTCATTCGTATGCCCGACGAGTGGCGCAAGCTAGACCTCCATCACGTGTACTCCTGGGCCGCATCCGCCATCGGCGGTCTGCTCCTTTGGTATGAGCTGCAATCGCAGCCCACCGGCATCGCCGTAGCCTGGGGCGCATTTGGTCTGGTGCTCTTCGAGTACGGCCTGTTGCGCAAGATCACGCAATTCCGATACCAGGCCTACGTCGCGCTCATCGCTTCCTTCACCCGGATTTTCTTTGCGAATCTCACCGCGGGAGAGCCCGGCGAGTTCTGGGGCCCGCGGATGTACACCATTCTTCCCCTCGTCCTGATTTTCTTTTTCGTCTACGCGCAATTGCCGCAGAAGGAAGAGAACACCGTCCGCGACCGCCGCCTGCACTTCGACACGCTCCTCGCGTACCTGGGTACCGCCACCATCTTGGCGCTTTTCTATTTCCAGTTTCCGATCGAATGGGTGGTCACCTCCTGGGCGGCCGTCGTTTTTGCGCTTCTCGGCGCCGCGCGGCTTCTGGATCGCCCGCTCTTCCTGCATCAAGGATTGCTTCTGACGGTCGGTGTTCTCGCTCGTGGCATGGCCCACAATCTTTTCGGCGCCGGCTATTTCGGTGAAGGCGATTGGCAAGGCCGCTACTTCGTGCTCAGTTCAGCAGCCGCCATTTTGCTGGCAAGCCTGTTCTTCGCTTTCCGTCTCCGCGGGCGCTACAGCAACCCACAGAATGTGAATCGTTGGATCAGACCGCTGGCGGTGATTGCCAGCCGCCCGGAGCAAGTTGTGTTTTTTGCTCCCATCATCCTGGTCACCTTCATGCTCGCTTTGAAAATGCGCTCGGGAATGGTGACCGTGTCGTGGGGTATGGAGGGCGTAGTGATCTTCGTGCTGGGGCTGGCAACCAGGGAACGCAGCTTTCGCCTAACGGGGATAGGAATTCTCTTGCTGTGCGTCGCAAAAGTCTTTGCTCTCGACGTTTGGGGTCTGCAAACGCGCGACAGATATATCACCGTGATCATCGTAGGCGTGGTGGTTTCATTCGTTTCGTTCTTGTGGGCGAAGTACCAAGACGCCATTCGCCAATTTCTATGAAGCGCTCCGTCGTCTTCGTTGTTTTCTTTCTCATCCTGGGCTTCGCGGTCGCCGGGCTGTATTGGAGCCAGCGCCGCCCCAAGTCCAGTCCCGTCTCGGCCAACGCCATCTTGAATATGGCTGCCGACGCCCAACGCGACCTCTCCCGCGTTCCTATGCGCCTCACGCGCCTGTCCGACGAACGGGAAATCAGAATCGGCAAGGAACTTGTGTCTCGCTATGCGACCCCAACCCGGAACCGTACTCCAGAAGAAGAAGGGCTCGAGAAGTACGTCACCCGCGTCGGAGGCACCGTGGCCCTCCGCGCGCATCGGCACTTACCGTACACCTTTGCCGTCCTCCCCGATCACAACATGATCAACGCTTTTTCTCTTCCTGGAGGACCGGTCTACATCGGAGAAGGTATGCTCGACCTGATCACGAGCGAAGATGAACTCGCAAACATCCTGGCCCACGAGATCGAGCACATCGACCACTATCACTGTGTCGAGCGCGTGCAGGTGGAAGCGAAGCTGAAAGATGTCAACCTCGACGTCCTGGGAGCGCTGCTGCAGGTTCCGCTCGATTTCTGGGAAGCCGGCTACCACAAGGACGAAGAATTCGAAGCCGATCGCGAAGGAATGTATCTGGCGGTTCAGTCGGGCTATTCTCCGTACGGTGCCGTCGATTCGTTCGAGCGCTTTGCCAAGTTGCGCGACGAATACGTCATCCACGCGCAAAGCCCGGACCAGGAGCTTTCCGAGCTGGCCATTCAGAGTTTGAACGGCTATTTCCGTTCACACCCGCTCCCTTCCGAGCGTCTCGCCGAAGCCAACCGCCTGATCGCCCAGGAGCATTGGGAAACTCGAAAGGAGCGGAAGCCGTTCCGCGTCGAGTACGAAGTTCACAATGGGGAATACGTGAAGTAAAACGAGGAAGGAAAGTCGGAATCTTTGGCCAGCTAAAACAACCCGGGAATCTTCATCCCCGCGATCCCGGGGATTCCGCCGGCGAGGTTTTTCATCTGATTGGCCAGTTCTTCATCCACGCGCCGTGACGCTTCATTGACCGCCGCGCGGACCAAATCTTGCAGCATCTCTTGGTCTTTGTTTGCAAAAACATCCGGCTCGATTTTCACGTCCACAATCTGTTTTTGTCCGTTCATCCTCACCGTGACCATGCCTCCGCCGGCCGATGCCTCTACCGTCACGGAATTCACCTGCCTCTGCAAGTCTTCCTGCAACTGCCGGAACCGCGAAAGCATCTGTTGGAGAGCGCTGACTTCCATCAGGAATCCCCTTGGCTTCGTTTCACTTCTGAAATCTTCCCCCCGAAGCGCTGCAGCATAGACCGCACCATCGGATGGCGCTCAAACTGCGCACGCAATTCTTGCGTGCCGGACCCCGAGCGCGCCGCCGAGGCGGTTGCCGCTTCAACTGCTTCCAGTTTAGCACATACTCTCACGGCCCGGCCCAGCACCTTGCTCGAAATGTTACGGATCCTTTCCAACGTCTCTCTGCCTTCCATCATTTCCGCGAACGGCCTCTTCTCCGGCGAAAAATAAATTCGCAGCTCCGTGCCCTCGAGTTCCCACAGGCTGCTCTGTTCCACCAGCTCGCCCAGAAATTTCTGTTGCGCCTGAATCGTCGATTTGATCTCCGCAACACGCTCCTGCGAAATTCCAATCGCCCGCGCCGCCGCGCGCGTACTTTTCGGTTCCTCCGCCTGCAGTGCCTGCTTGACCTCTGTCGAAGCAGCAACGGTTGGTGGAGGTGCGGGTGCTGCTGCAGCGAACGGGGACGAAAATTGCACTTTCGTTTCCGTCTTCGGCTGCGCGGGAACCGCTGCCATAAGACCCGGCGCCGTGCTCCTCGACGATAGCGTGGACGCTCCAGCCCGCGCCGCGCTTCGCGTGGCTCCAGAGTTTGCCCCGCCCCCTGACACGCCGCCCTTTAATTCCGCGAGCAGTTCCTCCAGCGGCGCCAGCCGCGACGCATTGATCAGCCGCAGCAATCCCATCTCCAGATGCACCCGCGGATCGGGCTTCCGCCGCAGATCATCATCCGTTTGCAGCAGAATCTGGAAAAATCGCGTGAGGTCTTCTTCCCCGAACAGCGCTGCCGCCTTTGCCAATGCCGGACGCTGATCCGCGGTCGCCGCAATCAAATCCGAATCCGCTCCGCACGTTCGCGCAATCAGCAGATTGCGCATGTGCCGGATCGCTTCCCGGCAGAAGTGTTGCAGGTTCCGTCCTTCCTTCTGGAACGTGTGCACCAGCCCCAGCGCGCGGTCTGCCGATCCTTCTGAAATCGCGCCCACCAGCTCCTCCAGCGCATCATCCGGTACCACGCCCAGCAATTCGCGCACCTCTTGGTCCGTAATCGTATCGCCGCAATAGGCCCGGGCCTGCTCCAGCAGCGACAGGGCGTCGCGCAAGCTGCCTTCCGCTATTCGCGCAATCACAGCCATCGCGCCAGCCTCCATCTTCAAGTCTTCTTTTCTTGCGATCTCTTCAAGCCGCCCGGTAATCTCCCCGAAGGTCAGCGCGCGAAAATGAAAATGTTGGGACCTCGAGCGAATGGTATCCACCAAATCTTCCGGTTGCGTCGTGGCCATCACGAAAATGACCCGGTCCGGCGGTTCCTCGAGCGTCTTCAGCAAGGCGTTTGACGCTTCTCCGGTGAGCATGTGCGCTTCGTCAAGGATCACGACTTTACTTCGCGAAGCCGCCGGCGCGTACCTCACCATCTCGCGCAACTCGCGGATCTGGTCGATACCGCGGTTCGAGGCCGCGTCGATCTCAATCACGTCCAGCGAAGTCCCCGCGGCAATCTCTTTGCAGGAATCGCACTCGCCGCAAGGCTGCGGCGTCGGCCCCTTCACGCAATTCAGTGCTTTCGCCAGGATTCTCGCTGCGGTCGTTTTTCCCACCCCACGCGCCCCCGAAAAAATGTACGCGTGCGCCACGCGGTCATTCTTGATCGCATTTTTCAGCGTGTCGGTTACGTGTTGTTGGCCGACGAGATCGTCAAAGGTTTGCGGGCGCCACTTGCGGGCTATGACCTGGTAGCTCATGGGAAAGTTTTCAGTTCTCAGCAAAAAGGGCAGAGAAGAAATCAGCTGCACCCTCTCGGTTTTCCCGCTTGACCGTTGTCAGCAGTTTTCAGTGAGAGGAACTCCGGGTGGTCTGCGGCACCCGAGGCGATCCCGGTACCGTTGCTCCCTTCCGGGCCTGGCGGGGTTCGCGGGACCTCGTTGCACAGAGCCCGAAGTTCCACGCTCCGGCACTCGCACAAATCTCGCGGGAGTGCAGAGAAAAGTCTAGCACAGCGTCCCCAGCCCAGCCAGAATGCAGCCTTGGCTTTATCCAGTTCGTTTCTGATTTCTTGCCGCTCCCGAATCTGGCGCAGATCAGGATCTCGGTTTTGCTGCCGGAGCATCCGGCGGCTGCACCTCGGACGGATTCACCCAATTTACTTTGAATGGGCCCATGCCGTGGACCTGTACGATGGTTTCGCCCTTGCACATCGCAAAATGGCGCATCTCTTTTGGCATGGTAATGAAGTTTCCCACGTTCATGGTTTGCAATTTGGCTTCGTCAAACGATTCTCCCGTGCTCACAAGAAATGTTCCCTTCAGCACGGTGAGGTGCTCGTCCGTGGGATGCCAGTGCGGTGGAATCTTAACTCCGTCGGCACAGCGGATGCGCAGGACAAACGGCGCTCCTTCGGCACTGGAGTCGCCGGCAACCGGTGCGAGTTCGCAACCCTTCATGATCGGCGTCCATTTCAAATCGCCAAAGTGCACGATCTTGTGCGCCTCGGTGCTCTCCTTTTTCTCCTGGCCGTGAACTCCCGTTGCCGCTACTGCGAGTCCGATCAGTGCCGCACACACATTTCCCAGTTGATTCTTTTTCATAACTGTCTCCTCCGCCGGAATGGGACAACAAGCTTCGCAAAACATACTCCTCTCGCGGCCCCGGGGCAATATACGGACAAAGTTCGCTTGCCCAATTGGCCATTCCCGATGATTCTTGACAGGACAGGAAACATTTTCAAAAAGCCGCACCCCGCATTTCGGGAATCGAGTATTCTAGTCTCGGATGGAGTTCCTCCCCATCCTCCCCGCATCCTGGCTCAGCTGGGATAACGGGTCCGCCGCGCCAGCGGAACGCACCGAGGCATCGCCCCGGTGTCGCCTCACGACACGAGGCCAACTCGCACTCACGTGCGCGCAGGAGGAATCAATGAAAATCGCTTTATCATTTCTTTTGGCGGCGGCGCTCGTTTGCGCCGCCGCGCCCTGTTCTTACGCCGAACCGCGTCAACTCATGCAGGGCACGCAGGTTCATCTCACGCTGTTAAGCGGAATCAGCAGCGCTGTTGCAAAGGATGGCGACCCGTTCGTCGCCACGGTCGCCGAGCCTGTCTATTTCGGCAGCCAGCTGCTGCTTCCCGCCGGCACGCGTGTGAACGGCATTATCGGCACCGTCGAGAGGGCCCGCCGCTTTTCCATCTTTCGCGGCCAGGCGTACATGGACCTCACTTTTCGTTCCATGGAAGTTGATAGCCGCCTCATCCCCGTGCAGATGAGCATCATTGCCATCGAGCAACCGCGCGGGCAGGCCGAAGGCCAGCGCCGCAAAGATCTGCAAGTGGCCGAAGGACAGGTCGTTCAGGAAAAGCAGGACATCAAGGGCGATATTGTCGGCGCGACCATCGGGACCGGTGGCGGCACGCTCATCGGTGCGGTCTTCAGCCACGTCGCGCGTGGCTTCGGCCTCGGCTTGGCCGGCAGTGCCGCCTATATCGTCGCGCGCAAGGGCAAGGACCTCGAACTTCCGGCGCAAACCGGAATGCTGGTCCGTATGGACAACACCGTCACCGTGCCGGTGACCAGCGCCAGCAACACCTCGCTCGCCAATGGCAACCGATGACGAGGCTGGCAAAAAACAGGAGTGCGTCGCGAGGGGACATGGCAACGTGTCTCCTCGCGGCGCATGACTTCTCTGCGGGCCCAGTGTTCTCCGCGAACTCTGGATTAGATTAGTTTTCTTATAACTTCGGGAAGTTCGGATCGGCCTTCACTTCGATGATCTGCTTGGTGTGTCGCTCGCTATGCGCTGCGACGAGCAGAACAAATTCATACGCATCCAGCTTGCCCACAGGACTTTCCATCACGTGATCACGCATGCCCGGGGTGGATTTCAGGAAATCTTCTGTCGTTGCCCGGCTCTCCACGAAATGCTTTACCGATCCCTCCGGCGACGCAAAACGGTTTGTCGGCAACAGCGGTTCCGGCGCTTGCGCCTTGTTGGTACGGTCGGGAACCATTGCCAACACGGCCTCGTCCGTCTTCTTCACGTCACGACCGGGCTCCCCGGCGGGCGCCGACATGACCTTTTCCTTGGCCAGCGTGCGTAGAAAATCTTCTGCCGCCGCGATGTGCTCCATCACCTGCGCCACCGACCAGCGGTCCGCCGCCGGCTTAAAGTTCCACTGCGCTTCAGACAGTCCTTTTGTCGCCTCCAGAACATTCTTCTTCGTCGTTTCCAGATACTGTAGCGCCTTATCCTTTTCCGCCTGCGTCACATCTTGTGCCGATACAGCCGCTGCTCCGGCCATCAAGAGCAACGCGATCAGCACCCCTACCTTGGTTCTCATCTTTTCTCTCCTTGTCATTTGCGACCGCGGAGCGGCCGACTTTCTCATCTGCGATTGGAGAAACGGGGATTTGCAGCATACCACATCATCTGCCCTTTCGTGCGCACCGGCGGGGTGGTGGTTCTCGCTGTCAACCAGCCCTTGGGTGCTCGGCACGAACACTCCGGTCAACACCGAGATTGAAACAGGGTCGATCGGCAGGAAGTTCTCTCCGAGGAAGTACAACCGGAGCAAACAACGACAACAGTGCTGCTCCGCCCGCGAGGCGCACCACAATTATGCCGGGTTGCCGCGCTTCCGGGGGCGGACAACTTGTTAGCGGCCTTCTACAGGTTTGATCGCGACACTGCGAATCAATTGCACGATCAGCGTCGCCAGGACGACGAATGCCGCACTGCACCCAACCCAAACCAGTTCTTTCTGAATGGCCTCATGGAGCGGCTCGTTCCCGGTCCCCAGCAGCGCATCCAAAATCGGGTCCAACTGCGCGTGAATCCACCGAGCACCCTGCCCTGTCAGTTTGAAATTGTTTAGAACATCTTGAAAACCGTATCCGCCCAGAAGACCAGTTGTTCCAGCGTGAATTTTCTCGCTGAGGGTCGCCACGAAAATGAAACCAAGGATGCCGCCATCGATTCCGCCCGCCAAAACGGAAAATATTGGGCTGGGACGAGACAGGTCTCGAATTGCCAGACCCAAGAAAAGAACATTTTGGAACACCCAAACCATCCCCGCGAGCGGAACCCAAACCGAAACAGGCAGGGACGTGAAAGATCTCCGGGATGAAGACACAGGCCCTATTGCAGTTGACATGCCCACCTCCGCTGGTTCATTGACCTTGTAGAATAGTGATGCTCATGAGGCTAACGTTTCACGCGAAAAGAGGCCGTTTCTCCATCAAGCGGGCCTCCTGCGCATAAAAATAACATCCCACTCCAACAACCTCTATTTCAAGATTTGCGGCTTTAGCACTGAGCACGGCAGTCAGAGTTAGGTCATGAGTCACTGATCAATTCTGCAGAACAGGAATGAGCGCCGCGTTCCGTGTGGGCCGGGGTTACGCGGCCCTCCAGTGGTTCTGGCCGGTTGTTAGGGGTTGGGAACTGCCGGTGGTAGGAACGGTTTGGCGAATCGTGTTCGCATCACGGCTCTACCCGTCGTCCGCCATACAAATTTTCCGTCGAATCGCAGTTTTGCTCCGCTGCGGTGCAAATTTGGTTGCTCCCTTCTCACTCCGGCACGGCGCAAACGAAATCAGCAGGCAGAGCACGTGCTCCTGCGAAATCCGCGCCTCTTTCCGACGTTGGCATCCCATTTCTTGCGCTGGTCTTTCGAATTAGGCCTGATCCGTCGAAACACGGTGGGGCCGGACTTGCTTGAGCCGGAACTGTTGCTGTCCCTCGCGGGTGACCCCAATTGGCTGAGCATGGTAAGCCACCGGAGAGGAACGACCTGGATAAGTGGGTTGCAGGAGACGTAGAAAGATCATCGATCCGCGGCGAGGTGCATGGGTGAGGGTGAGGTACTTGCCGGATTCTTCGTTACCTTCGAGCTCGCACTTCTCCACAAAGAAGGTATGCGCACTATCCCAACCGGATGCTTCGACCGTGTAGGAGTTGATCGTGGGACGCTCGGCAGTCAAAGGTGTCGGAAACCTCTACCGGGGAGAGTTGCAGCTGCCTTGCCACAGATGTTTGGCACGAAGGAGTTGAAAATAAACTGCTTAGCGGACAATGAAGTTTGTGAAACTGTGCGCCGACGGAACAACCAGGCGCGGGATGTTTAGAAGTGGGGCAGCCATCCAGGATGCTCCCGGCAGCGCGGTTCAGAACTGGCCACGAAGCAGGTAATGCGTGGCGATGGCCTTGATCGGGCCGTAGACATAGCGAAAAGCGACGATCGCCAACAGCAGCCCCACCATGGCGTAACTGTTCCCCCGAAGCCAGTCCAAATACCGCTGGGAACGTGTCTCGTCCATGAAGAGCATGATGGCAGTGCTGCCGTCGAGCGGAGGAACCGGCAGCAGATTAAACGTACCGAGAAGCAGGTTTAGCGAGAAAAAAGCGCCGAGGACACTGCCCGCAAAGTCCGGAGGGTCCTGGTGCAACCAGCCTTGAGACCACCCCAGCCGCAGCAGGACGGCCGCCACCAGCATCAGCGTGTAATTCGTGGCCGGACCCGCCAGAGCCATCCACGCCGCCCGGCGCGGATGCCTCCGTTCCCACATCCGATCGTACGGCGCGCTGGCCCATCCGATAAGCGAGCCGTTTATGATCAGTGAGAGAATGGGAATCACCACCATGCCCCATGGTTCGCGCTGTATGTGCGGCACCGGGTTGAGCGACACTTGTCCGCCCGCGAACGCCGTGTCGTCCCCACCAATTTTGGCGGCCAGCGCGTGCGCCGCTTCGTGGCAAGTGGTCGAAAAAAGAAACGCAACGTACCAGATAAATCCCAGCGCCAGCAGTTCGGGAGAGAGATCAGCCATGAAGGTAGTCTTCGTTTCCTCCGGGCCAGTAGCCTAGATGGCCCCGCGCCGCTTTGCAAGCAAAGCCCCTGGGGTTTTTCTCAGCCCTCCTGTAGGGCACGATAGAAGGACAAGATCAAGGAAAAGCTGGGCCCCTTAAGGTTCAAACCGCTGACGTTTTTCGAGAGTAGGGACACGAAAGAAACGGCGCAACGCGCTGCTTCGTAGCCCTTCACGACGATGCAGGGAGAGAAGACCAACTGGCGGTGGTCGGTTTCGGATAATGGCGATCCTACCGACGTCAATGACCTGGACGCCTGGGCTGCTGCCACCAGGTGACGTAGCTTCCCCCCCCACTTTACTTGGCTACGCGCATCTCGGTGAGCGGTTCTACATCGACCACGACCGCAACGTAATCGAGAATCCCGGCTAGAATTTTGTTTCCGCGGATCGGCTGCGGGCTCGTGCCGATTATTTACCACAAGTACGCACGGGAGAGCGGCAACTTCGCTAGCCGACCATGCGCCCATCAATTACAGTAGGTCACCGCGATTGCCGCGACGCCGTCCCAGCGGCTCTCACCAGCCGTCCCTACGGCGCTGTTTGTTTTGGAAAGGCCTTGGACCCGGATGGCGAGAACTGAAAACGGATGAGCCATTCGCTGGGTGCGCTGTGACCGCCGATTTCGGGTGAAGCAAATTGCCAGTTGCGCGCGGCTTTGAGTGCAAGGCCAGCAAAATATTTACTCGGGCCGGCAGAATCGAGGGCTGCTTCAGCAACATTGCCCGTCGGGTCCACCTGGACGCGGACGCTGACGCGAACGACGCCCCGAATGGTGGCGCGTGCCTTCGCGGGGGCGTCGGGCAAAACCTCGTCGAGGACGTCACCGCGCGTGAGAGAGGACGCAGAGGTGCTTGGCGAGTTTGCGGACGGGAACGTATCGACGCGCACCGAAGCAGGGGAAGGTGCGACGACTGGCGACCTCGCAGGCTGGGCCCTAGGCTTTTTCTCAGCGGCGGCCATCGGCGAGTTTCGCGTTGTGGAAGGCGCGGACGGTTTTAACTCTGACGGGGATTCACGACGCACCGGCTGCTCAACCGGCTTTGACGGTTCTGCGGGCTGCGCCGGGGTCGTTGCCGCGGACGACGAAGAGTCAGGGCGGTGGCCGAGAATTCTCGGTAGCGCAAGAACGGCCACGATGACAAGAACTGCGGCCATAAGAGGAACCACATAGTTGGGGAGAACCAGGGTTTGCCTTGGCACGCTCGCGGCTTGCCGACGTGGCAGTTGTGCTTGTGCTTGTGCTTGCGCTCTCGGCGGAGGTGGGCCGGACTTTGGAATCTGCGGCTTTGCCGTTGGCAACGCCGGAACCGAAGCGAGCGGAACAGGTAACGGAGAAACGGACTGACCGGCGGCAGCGCCGACGGCCACGGGATTGAGACGCGCGGCGATTTCAGCAATGCTCCAGCGGCGCCGTGGATCGCGGCGGAGTGCGTGACGCGCGATATCGAGGAACGGCTGGGGAAGCGTGTCGGGGACGATTGGGTCGGCTTGATTTCCGGGCTGCAAGACAGGCACGCGCTGCGTGAGTGTTTCGACCAGGGTTATGCCGAGAGACCAGACGTCGGCGGCCGCCGAGAGCGGTGAGGCTGCGCTTTCCGGAGCGTCGTGAGCATCAAACTTGCCCGATGATTTGCGGGACTCACCGATGGGGAATAGGGTATCGCTGGAAAGCTTGAGTTGATCGGCAGTGGCGAGAATGTTGGAAGGTTTGATGCGTGAATGAACCAGGCCTTTGCTGTGGAGATAAACGAGAACATCGAGCAGGGGTTCGAGCGTTTCGCGGCCTTCGGAAGCCGTCAGAGGACGCAGGGGGAGAATCTGGGAGAGGTTTTCTTCGGCATACTCCAACACGATGTAAAGACGGTCCCTATTCTCAAGGCGGCAACGGCCGATGTCCAAGATGCGCATCAGATTGGGATGAGCCAGCTCCGTTGCGCGGCGCCAAAGAGAGAGCTGGAGATCAGAGGTGGGACCGGCGGGAATGAATTTGATGGCCGCTTTTTGAGTTTGCGGACCAGCGAGCTGGGTCAGGAAAACGGCGGAGTCGTCCGAACCTCCTAGGTACTGCCGCAGCCGGAATCGATTGTCGATGACCTGACCTTCGCACAGTTGCCAGATATCACTCATATTGCACCTCCAACTGCAAATTCCTGCGAGCCGGCCAATGGGGGCGGTCCCAACGGCGTGGCGTGCAACCGCCCAAGAGAACGCCGCCGCGTCTAAGGTAGAGCGGGAAGGTCTCGGCGTGCGATTCGCAGGCGCCTGGGGCCGGGCGCTGATCGTACACATTTTGGCATGAAATGGGTAGGAAGGGGCAACGTGATTCCTATCGGTTATGGAGAGACTACTAGGAACTAGGGGCGGTGTGAAAGGCGCCCGGAACGAGGGTCATGGATTAAGGCTTCGCAGGCGGAGATACAGGCGTGCCGGAAGTCGCGGGAGAATTTCTTATGTAATGTCCACGGAATGAAGGAGTGTAGCCGTGCCCTGCAGGAGCGCGACGAGCGCCAGAGCCAGGCGAGTGTGCTGATCGGGCTCACCACCAAGCTGCATAGCAAGCCGCCGTTTCAAGAATTCGAACGAAGGGATGTGTTCCCCGCGGGCGAAGGCGATAGCCCAATCTTCGGAGATCAGCCCGAAGTCGTTGGGATGCGACCCAAAGAAGTCGAGAACGCGGCGGCAAGCTTGGGTGGGAGTACGTGAGGACTGGATGGCCGCGAAGAGCTTCAGGCGCGCGCGGCGGCGCAGGTGAGCGAGAAGGCTGCCCTTGTTGGAGAAGCGCTCATACAGAGTTGCGGTAGTGGTGCCCGAGACGCGGGCGACGGAGCGCATGGTAAGGGCGCGCTCGCCGCGTTGGCTCCACATGCGGTACGCGGCGTCCAGGATGCCGCCTTCCAGTCGGGCATCGGGCTTACGAGGCATGCAGCAGCCCCCCACTTATCCTGGCACGAGATTATATTCTCTACATCATCAAAGATACCGCGTATCAATAATGAAACCGGAATGTCCCTCCCAGCTTCTCTCTGAATATCCAAAGACGGGAGTATACGATAACAAGTTATGTTTCGATTTCAATATGCTGTGACCACCAAGACCAGCCGCAAGCTGACCTGGGGAGTTTTCTCGAATTGGCGGCGATGGAATGACTCGCGCGTCGAGAGATGAAGAATGCCTGGCCCGGGGAATGGATGGATATCTTACAAAACCGATCCGTCCGCTAGAGTTGGATGAGGTTGTAGAAAGCCATCTGGCGCGGCGAGCGGAAACTAAGGAAGCCCAAATAAGCACACCGGATAAGAAAGAATCAGACGGCAGCACGCACCGACAATGCGCGAGGAACGCGACGATGGGACGCGAGCGCATTTTTGGGCTCGGCTCACTTTGATGCGGACGACGATGTCTTGCTCTTCGTGCCCGGGAGGAGGAGGCTCTTGGGGCCGCTGACGAAGGGATTGCCACGCTCGTAAAAGCGAAGGAGTCGATCGGCGGCACGAGTAATACCGATGCGGACCGTGCTTTCGATGGGGCCAATCGGATGACTGGTTTCGCCCAGCCAGAGCGGGCCAGGGGCACAAAGGTCGAGGCCATCGTGGCGGCGATCGATTTGGAAGGCGGCGGCGAGGCGCCCGGGCCCGCGGGTGAGATCGAAAAGTAGAGTGGTCTTGCGGTGGCGCTGCATGAGCGCGATGCCTTCTAGCGGTTCGATGCCGCGGATGAGGATCGCGGCAGCGGTGCCGGCGGGCTCGCTCACAACGTTGAGCATGAAGTGCGCGCCATAATTGAAAAAAATGTAGGCGTGGCCAGGGGCGAGATACATCGAGCGAATA
>MNIJ01000037.1 GCA_001919715.1 Acidobacteria bacterium 13_1_20CM_58_21 | reverse complement strand
GGAAGCACCAGCGTTCGTTCGTCTTGGGGACCATTGACGAAAGCGGGCGCCGCCGCTCGCGAAATGCTGATCGCCACCGCCGCGAAGCAGTGGAACGTGGAACCCTCGGCGTGCCACGCGGAAAGCGGCGCCGTTGTGCACGATGCCACGAGCAAGCGGTTAGGCTACGGAGTATTGGCCGTGGAAGCATCGAAACTTCCGGTCCCCGCCAATCCGGCGCTGAAAGACCCGAAGGACTACAAGTATATCGGCAAACCCACCAAACGCCTGGACACGCCTGCGAAGGTCACCGGCAAAGCCAGCTTCGGCATCGACGTCCGTTTGCCCAACATGCAGCACGCGGTCGTGGCGCGCTGTCCCGTCTTTGGCGGTAAAGTGAGGAGTGTTGATGATTCGAAAGCGAAAGGCATTCGCGGTGTAAAGCAAGTTCTGCAAATCTCGAGCGGCGTTGCCGTGGTCGCGGACAACACGTGGTCCGCCATGGAAGGCCGCCGCGCGCTCGAAATCGCCTGGGAGGAGGGTTCGAACGCCGCCATTTCCAGCGACGCCATTCGAAAGCTCTATCTTGCAGCTGCCGAAAAGCCCGGCGCTATCGCACGCAAGGATGGCGACGCCGACGCCGCTCTTGCCGGTGCCGCCAGAAAAGTCGAGGCCGCCTACGAGGTTCCTTTCCTGGCGCACGCCACCATGGAGCCCATGAATTGCGTCGCGGACGTTCGAACCGATGGCTGCGACATTTATGCCCCGACGCAGTTTCAGACTTTCACTCAAAACACCAGTGCAAAAATCACCGGGCTGAAGCCGGACAAGGTGCGCGTTTATACCACATATGTCGGCGGCGGCTTCGGACGCCGCGCGGAGCAGGATTTCATTGCGGAAGCGGTCGAAATTTCGAAAGCTAGGGGCGCGCCGGTGCTGGTCACCTGGTCTCGCGAAGACGACATGCAGCATGACTTCTACCGGCCGGCGGCGTACACCACGATCACGGCGGGGCTGGATGCCGACGGGTGGCCGGTGGCATGGAAGAGCCGCGTCGTGAGCCCGTCGATCATGTCGCGGTTCTTTCCTGGCTCCGTGAAGAATGGTCTCGACAATACTTCGGTCGAAGGCATCGTTGAGATGAAGTACGGCATTCCCAATTTTCTATGCGAATACGTTCTGACGGAAACGGGAGTGCCGGTGGGCTTCTGGCGCTCGGTGGGAAATTCGCAGAACGGCTACATAGTGGAAAGCTTTGTCGACGACCTGGCAAAAGCTGGGGGTAAGGACCCCTTCGAATTCAGGCGGAAACTTCTGGCCAATGCACCGCGCCACCGTGGCGTGCTGGAACTTGCCGCGGAAAAAGCGGGATGGGGAAAGCCGTTGCCCGCAGGTCGCACGCGCGGCATCGCGGTGGTGGAGTCGTTTGGAAGCTTTGTTGCCGAAGTTGCGGAAGTCAGTGTGAGCCGGAGCTCTGGCAAAGTGCGCGTGCATCGCGTGGTCTGCGCTGTTGACTGCGGCCGCCATGTCAACCCGGACACGGTTGCTGCACAGATGGAAGGCGCGATTGTTTACGGCTTGAGCGCCGCGCTGAAGGGGCAGATCACCATCAACAAGGGCCGTGTCGAGCAAAGCAATTTTCACGACTATGAATTGTTACGCGTGAACGAAATGCCTCAGGTCGAAGTCCACATCATGCCCAGCAACGAAGCTCCGGGCGGCGCCGGCGAACCCGGCACTCCGCCGATCGCTCCTGCCGTGTGCAACGCGATTTTCGCCGCCACCGGCAAGCCAATTCGCCGGTTGCCCATCCGCGCCGAGGATCTGGCATAGCGTTTTGTCCCCGGCCCATTGCAGAATAGCGCGTGCCTCTGCCACCGACTCTTATCGCCGCAGTTCCTCTGTTCATCTGGATTTATCTGCTGCTGGCGCGCGGGCATTTTTGGCGTGTCCGCGAGGACCATCTCGAACCGAAACCTTTAGGAAACTGGCCACGCGTCACCGTCATTGTTCCGGCCCGCAATGAAGCCCAGACCATTGCCCAATCAATTCTCTCGTTAGCCAAGCAAGACTATCCCGGAGAATTCTCGATCATCCTTGTGGACGACCACAGCGAGGACGGCACCGCGGGGCTCGCCGAACAGGCTGCAAATGAATCTGGCGCACCACAGCGCGTGAACATTCACTCGGCGGCTCCACTCGCCCCAGGCTGGACCGGAAAACTCTGGGCGCTAAACGAAGGAGTCTTGGCGGCGGCGGAAAAAACCCCGGTATTCTTTTGGTTCACCGATGCGGATGTGGTGCATGCGCCAGACACGTTGCGCTGCCTGGTTTTCCGCGCGGTCAGTGATTCGCTCGACCTCGCCTCGCTCATGGTGCTCCTGCAAGCGAAGACACTTCCTGAACGGCTTCTGATTCCGCCGTTTCTCTATTTTTTCCTGATGCTTTATCCGCCGCGCTGGATTGCCGACCCGCATGCCAGCACGGCCGGAGCGGCGGGCGGTTGCATGGTGTTGCGCCGTAGCGCTATCGAGCGCATCGGTGGGATGGCCGCAATCCGTGGACAGGTGATTGACGACTGTGCGTTGGCGCGCGCGGTGAAGAAAAGCGGTGGACAAATCTGGATGGGACTTACGAGCACCAGCGTGAGCTTGCGGAGCTACCGAACGTTCGCGGAAATTCGCGACCTGATTGCGCGCACCGCTTTCACCCAACTGCGCTATTCCTTTCTGTTGCTTATCGCCGCGCTAGTCGGCTTGTTTGTAACCTTCTTGCTGGCCTGGTTTGCTTTTTTCACCCTGGATGATCCGGGGTGGTTGCTGGCGAGCACGGCCATTTCCATCATGACGGCGACGCACACAGCGGCCGTCAGGTTTTACGGCCTCCCCTGGGTCTGGGCTTTGACGTTGCCGTTCGCGGCGGTGTTCTACGGCTACGCAACGTGTGTTTCGGCGGTGCGCTACTGGCTCGGCCGGGGCGGCCAATGGAAGGGGCGCGCGCAAGCCGAGCGCAGAGGCTAATTCGCATGGCGCGGCATCTAAATTTCTGGTTTTGCGCATCGAAATTTGTTATCCTCTCAAACGGTGAAGTACAGGGCTGTATCCCGTTGGCCGCTCGGTGGCCACCTTCTGACGAAAGGCAGGGAGCGGCACCGGAGGCCACCATGAGCGTTCTCCAGAATTCCGGGAATGGCAAAATCACCGTGCCCGATCTCCTGCAGCGCAAGAGCCAAGCTGCAGACTCACCTTCCAACTTCCAGAAAATCACTTGCCTGACGGCATACGACTATCCGACCGCGCGGCTGCTCGACGAAGCCGGTGTGGATTTGATCCTTGTGGGCGATTCGCTCGGCATGGTCGTGTTGGGGCATGAGAGCACGCTGGCAGTAACGGTCGATGAGATGCTGCACCACACTCGCGCCGTGCGGCGGGGAACGCGCCGTGCGCTTCTTGTGGCCGACATGCCTTACGGCAGCTATCACACGGACATGGCGGATTCGCTCAACAATGCCATGCGTTTCGTAAAGGAAGCTGGCGCCGAGGCCGTGAAGGTGGAGGGCGGTGAACGCCGCCTGGAGTTGATCTCCCGGCTGACAGAAGCTGAAATCCCGGTCATGGGTCATGTCGGACTGACACCGCAATCGGTGAATGCACTTGGCGGATATCGCGTGCAGGGCAAGACAGCAGATACCGCGGAGCGGTTGATTCGCGATGCGCGGGCGGTGGAGGCGGCGGGTGCTTTTGCGGTTGTTCTAGAGGCTGTGCCTCGTGAGCTGGCGGCGCAGATTACGCGCGAATTGCGCATTCCGACGATCGGCATCGGTGCCGGCCCGGACTGTGACGGGCAGATTCTCGTGGTTCATGATCTTCTGGGTCTTACATTCAACCACACGCCGAAATTTGCGCGCCAGTATGCCAATATCGGAGAAATGATCTCGAATGCGGTGCGCCAATATTGCTCCGACGTAGGCAACGGCGGATTTCCTTCCGACGCGGAGTCCTACCACGCCCCGCAGATGGCCAAAGGGCGCAAGACGATTTTCATCGCGAGCTGAGCAGTCTGCAAACGCGAACAGGAGCCCCGACATGACGCCCCAAGAGATGCGCACGCTGTACGACTACAACGCCTGGGCCAATCATCGGTCGCTGGACGCGGCGTCCAGCCTCTCGACTGACAAGTTCGTTCAGCCGATGGGTTCCAGCTTCGGTTCCGTGCGCGACACTCTGGCGCACGTTTTCGGCGCCGAATGGATCTGGCTGGAACGCTTTCAGGGGCGGTCACCTGCATCGCTCCCGGATACGACGCAATTCAAAGACGTGGCGAGTCTGAAAGAGCGCTGGAGCGAACACGAAACGCGCCTGCTTGGTTTTGTGCGCAGACTGGCGCAGTCCGACCTAAACCGCGTTTTTGGTTACAAGACGCTGAAATTCGGCGTTTACAGCAATCCTCTTTGGGAGTCCATGCAGCATTTGGTCAATCACGGCACCTATCACCGCGGACAGGTCACCACGCTGCTGCGACAGCTAGGCGCACAGCCCATCGCGACAGACCTGATGCACTTCTATCGCGAACGCGCCACCGCAGTGGGCTCCTATCCTGTGGGCGCCGTTCCGACTTCGAGCTAATCAAAGCCGGCAAGATGCCGGTGCTACCAACCGTGGAAACCATCCGAACGATTGCATGGATGAAGGAACACACGCGGCAAGCACGCGCGGAAAGCCGCATCGTCGGGCTGGTGCCGACCATGGGTGCGCTGCACGCGGGGCACTTGTCGCTCGTCGAACGAGCCAGACGCGATTGCTCGCCGGTGATTGCGTCCATCTTCGTCAATCCGAAGCAGTTCGGCCCCAACGAGGATTTTGCAAAATATCCGCGCAGGTTCGTTAGCGACAGCGAAAACCTTCAGCGCGCAGGCGTGGATTCGCTGTTTGCGCCGGAACCAGCGGACATCTATCCCCATGGATTTTCAACCTACGTTAATGTCGACGGCTTGAGCGATAGACTTGAAGGGCGATCACGGCCCGGCCACTTCCGGGGCGTCACCACAGTGGTCATGAAGCTGCTGCAAATTGTGCAGCCGAACTATGCGTACTTCGGACGCAAGGATGCGCAGCAATCGCGGCTCATCACGCAAATGACGCGCGACTTGAATGTGGATACGGAAATCGTGGTTTGCCCGCCGGTGCGCGAGCCAGATGGGTTGGCGCTTTCCTCGCGAAACATCTATTTGAACGCGGACGAACGCAAGGCCGCCACCGTGTTGTATGGCGCGCTCCAGGCAGCGAAAAGCGAGCTTGCCGCGGGAGTTCGCGATGCGCTGCAATTGCAGGCCGTGCTCCACGGCGCGCTCGGCGCGGAGCGTCAGGCAAGGGTGGACTATGCGGAGATCGTTGACGCCGAATCGTTCGAGCCGGTGATTCGTGTGAGCCAACCCTGCTATGTTCTCCTCGCGGTTTTCATCGGCAAGACTCGGCTGATCGATAATTTGTTTGTAGAGCCGAAATCATCGAATTCCGAAGAACTGGTGTTTCACTTTTAGCGCCGTTCGAGCACTCTCATTCTGCTATCGCTGATTCCTTCTGCTAGCCTTTTCTTCGGGCCCCTAATCCATACCTGAGGTGACGCTAGATGAATACACGAATTCGCCTGGTTTCCATTTTTCTTGCCGTAGTGCTGCTATTGCCTGCCCTGGCACAGGCCGGAGGCACGGTTAGAGAAGGAACGAAGATTTCGGTGGTTATCGACGAGGCAGTGAGCTCCAAGACGGCCAAGATGGGGCAGACGGTAACAGGCACGGTCTCGCAAGATGTGGCGTCTGGCGGCAAAGTGGTGATTCCCAGGGGCTCGGCAGCGAAATTGACGGTGAGCAGCGTGCAGGCTTCGGGCCGCTTGTCCACGCCAGCAAAACTGTATTTGCGGCTGCGCACGGTGACCGTGGGCGGGAAGAAGTACACCTTGTCGACAAGCTCCGCCGGCCGAGCCGAGGGCGGCAAGGGTAAACGGGATGCCGGGTTCATCGGCGGCGGCGCAGCTGGCGGCGCGATTATTGGAGCGCTGGCTGGAGGCGGCAAGGGCGCAGCGATCGGTGCAGCGGCTGGGGCGGGAGCCGGAACCGCCGGCGCAGCGGCAACAGGAAAGAAAGAGATCGACCTTCCCGCCGAAACAAAGCTGGTTTTCACAACGCGGACAGCCGTGGCCATCAACTGACATACATTCCTGAAATCAGGCCAAGTTGCGGCGGAAGCTCTTTCCTCTCCCTCCCCTTGGCTAACTTCTTCAAGTAAGTCTTTAAACATCGTCCCACACGCACACCACCTGTTTTCGAAGAGCGCCAGGAAGTAGTTTACAGGTCTACAGCGGCGCCAAAGAGGGAAAGAGTGGGCAAGCAGCTGATTATCAAGAAGGGGAGAGGCTCCCACAATTTGTGAGCGCATGGCTAGCTCGAAGAGACGCGTTTGAGGACCTCGGCAGCGTGGCCTTTGGCTTTGACAATGGGCCACATCACTTCGATTTTGCCGGTTTTGCCGATCAGGAAGGAGCTGCGGACGATACCCATGAAGGTGCGGCCCATGAATTGTTTTTTCTGCCACGCGCCGAACTTTTGGATGGTTTTGTGGCTGGGATCGCTGAGCAGGGGGAAATTGAGATTTTGCTTGGCCTTGAACGAGGCTTGCGCTTTGACGGGGTCGGCGCTCATGCCCAGGACGGCGATGCCGAGCTTGTCGAAATCTTTTTTTGCGTCACGAAACTCGGACGCTTCGATCGCTCAACCTGAAGTATTTGCTTTGGGAAAGAAAAAGAGGAGGACGCGCTGGCCGACGAAGTCTTTGAGCGCGATTTCCTTGCCTTCGTCGGATTGGAGCAGGAAGCCGGGGGCTTTGGAACCTACTCTAAGCATGCAAGTTCCTCTTTCTAGAGCACCGCACCCGGCTAGTGGGGGCGCGGCGGACGCCCGTGCCGGTGCCGTTCGTCCGGATACCTCGGGCATGAAGTATACGTTGAGATTGTCGGCCATGCTCATCGGTTCGCCTCAACTTGACACCCTGAGGGTCAGCCGAGGGCTAGATCCGAAAATCCTTGAGAAAACTTAGCGCCGCTAAGCCAGCAGCTTGCGCAGGATGTCGTTGACGACCTGCGGGTTAGCCTGGCCGCGCGTGGCCTTCATGACCTGGCCCACGAAGAATTTGAAGACGCCTTGGTTGCCGGCTTTGAACTTGGCGACGTTCGCGGGTTCCTTGGCGATGATTTCCCGCGCGGCTTGTTCGATGGCGCTATCGCCCACTTGAGCGCCGAGGCCTTCGGCGGCGACGATCTCGGCGGCGCTGCGGCCGGAGTCGAACATCGTGGCGAAAACTTTCTTACCGATCGTGCCGGTAATCTTGCCGGATTCGACTAGCAGGATGAGTTCCGCCAGCGCAGCTGGTTCAATGTGGCTATCCGCGAATGCCCTACGCGCGTCGGAGAGCCGACCGAGGAGTTCGGTTAGTATCCAATTCGCGGAACTCTTTCCGGGCGCTCCAGCCGCCACAACGGCTTCAAAGTAATCGGCCAGCGTGCGCGAGGTAGTCAAAACTTCGGCGTCATACGGCGTGATGCCATAGGAAGAGGCGAAGCGCTCGCGCTTGGCTTCGGGCAGTTCGGGGAGCGTGCGGCGGACTTCTCCGCGCCAGGCGGCACTGACGTGGACGGGAAGCAGGTCGGGCTCGGGAAAATAGCGGTAGTCGTGGGCCTTTTCTTTCGAACGCATGGAGACAGTGTGGCTCTCGGCTTGGTTCCAGTGGCGCGTCTCCTGCAGGATGCGGCCGCCGGATTCAAGTACTCCGACTTGGCGTTCAATCTCGTACTCGAGTGCTTTTTGCAGGTAACGGAAAGAGTTCAGGTTTTTTACTTC
Organism: Acidobacteria bacterium 13_1_20CM_58_21; assembly: GCA_001919715.1. Taxonomy (GTDB): domain Bacteria; phylum Acidobacteriota; class Terriglobia; order Acidiferrales; family UBA7541; genus Acidiferrum. The sequence goes on along the minus strand of MNIJ01000037.1, from coordinate 12,281 downwards.
GACCTTGGTGCCGAATTCTTTCGCTCCGCGCGGGCGCACGCTTACGTTGGCATCGCAGCGAAGCGAGCCTTCTTCCATGTTGCCATCGCTGACGCCGGTGTAAAGCATGATCTCGCGGAGCGCGGTGAGGTAGGCATAGGCCTCCTCGGGCGTGCGCATGTCCGGTTCGGAGACGATTTCGCTGAGGGGCGTGCCACAGCGATTGTAGTCGATGTACGCCTTGGTGGCGGATTGCGAGAAACCTTCGTGGAGATTTTTCGCTGCGTCTTCTTCCAGGTGAAGACGCGTGATGCCAATCCGTTTCTTGGCGCCGCCAACTTCGAGCCAGCCACCGGTGGCGAGGGGCAATTCGTATTGCGAGATCTGGTAGCCCTTGGGCAGATCGGGGTAGAAATAGTTTTTTCGGGCGAAGCGCGAATGTTCGTGGACCGTGCAATTCAGGGCGAGCGCGGCACGCATGGCCATTTCGACGGCGCGCTTGTTCACGACGGGGAGAGTTCCCGGCAAGCCGAGGCACACCGGGCAGACGTTGGTGTTCGGCGGATCGCCGAACCGCGTCGAGCAGCCGCAAAAGATCTTCGTTCTGGTGAGCAGCTGGACGTGGACTTCCAAGCCGATGACCGGCTCGTATTTCGCGAGCACTTCCGGCGCCAGCGAAGCTGCCTCTGGAGTGGATTTCGGCATAAACCGACGAAGATTATAGCAGAGCGGGGTTGTCAGTTCTTCGTTGTCGGTTTTCAGCAGGAAAAGAAATTTTGAGCGTTACTCGGGTGGCGAGGATTTTTCTGAACTGCGTTGGGCGGCGCACGGGAAGGGAAGGTCATGACGTCAGGCAACACACGGCAAGGGCGATCCGCCACCACCGCCACTCTAAGGGCCGGACGGCCACGCGGCTGTAACAAATGGCGAGAAGCCTGGCCAACTGTGCATGCAGGCTAGTTTTGGCAGGCCGGCTGCCGCAGCGCGGGGAAAACTTGCTCGGCTAGAGCGAATCCGCCAAACAGAAGCGCAGCGTAGCAGGCGTCGCCGGCGAGCGTGTTCCAGAAGAAGGGCAGGCCGGCGAGGTAGCAGGCGGCCAAGCCGGAGGCGGTTTTTACGTAGGAATTCAAGAGCCACCAGACGGCAAAGTTGGTTACCAGGAAAAATTGAGCGGAGCCCAGGAGCGTGGCTGCGCCGATGCGGAGAACGGTTCGACGATTCGCGAAGAAGCGGCCGATGAGCACGTTGAGGAGAAAGCTGGCATAGACGACGGGGATGAGCTTGTGAAAGCCGATGAAGACGTCTCCCGCGAATAGTGCGACAAGCGGGACGAGGAAGGCGAGGCGGCGGTCCTTGAGCACCGCGCCGGAGAAGAGCGCCATGGCTCCAACGGGAGTGAAATTCCACGGATGCGGTGCAACGCGCAAGGCCGCGGCAAGCATAATCAGGGCTAGAGCGAGCAGCGTGCGATAGAGCAGACTTTCCTTTTGAGACATTTCCGTGTTCATTTTGTTACCTCCTCCATTTGCGGCAATAGATCGCAAAACACAAAGCCATCGCGATTGACAACTTCTCCCGTTCGAACGGGAACGGGAGACTCGAAAATCGGGCCATCGAAGACAAAGGTGTGGAACTCGCCGTTTTCGCCGCAAGGATCGGCGTGGAACGGAAGATCGCGGAAGAAGGATTCGTCCAGCTCGCGACCAGCGAAGCTGGGATCGAGAACTTTGGCGTCGACGCAAGCGGCAACGGCGCGAAAGCGCTGCTGGTGAAAAAACCGGATCAGCTCGCGAGTGTCGCGCTTCCAGATGGGGAAGAGCGCGGTCATGCCGATGCGGGCGAGGTTTTTCTCGCGGTAGGCCCGCAGGTCTTCAAGGAAGATATCGCCGAAGGCGACCTTTCGAACACCTTGGCGGTAGAAGAGGCCGAGCGCTTCTTCCATGCGCGCCTCGTAGACGGAATTGACGCATTGAGGGGGGATCGAAACTTCGTGCAGCGGCAGACCAAGAGATTCGGCCTGCCGCCGGAGAAGTTCACGACGAACGCCGTGCATGGCGATGCGCTCATAAGTTTCGGTGACGGTGGTGAGCAGCGCGACGACGCGGAAATGCCTCTGTTGGTGCAGTGTGTACAGCGCCATGGCGCTGTCTTTGCCGCCGCTCCAGCAGAACAGGATAGGTTCTGGTGTTTGCATTGTTTCGTCCGTGTTTCGTCAACAGAGATTATTGAAGTCTCGCGGCAAAGTCAGTTGTGGCCGCTGAAGCGGTAGTTCACGCCCACGCGGACATCGCGACCGAGCGCAGGAAAGCCGACAACGTCTTGATATTTCTTGTCGAAAAGATTTGTCGACCGCGCATACAAGGAGACCCCGCGCGCGAATTCGTAGCGGGTGGCCAAATCGAAGCGTGCGTAGCCGGGATTTCGTGTGATATTGAGACCGAGGAAATCGCTGTCGGTGCGCACCCCGGTGAAATAGCCAGCCAGCGAGACGCTGAGGTGACGGAAGGCTGCATTCATCGTCAGTGAGCCGGAATGGGGCGGCCTGCGGATCAGGCGGCTGCCAGGTTGCTCCGAGGGGTCGAATGCGTTTGGCGCGCTGATGACCAGACTATCGACGTAGGAATAGTTGCCCATTACCATCAGCCAATGAAGGGGACGGACTTCCGCGGCGATGTTTGTGCCCCGAGCGCGGGCGCGATCGGTGTTGAAGAAATATCCAAACCTGGACGGCGCGTTGGGGAAGCTGACCCCGCATGTGTTGGAGGTCGAGGGAGGCGGTAAGGCCGAGCAGAAGGCGAAGCTGATGATATTGTAGAAGCGATTCGAGAAGTACTCGCCGGAAATTTTGACCTGCTCGTTTGCTAGCTTTTGCTCGATGCCGGTGCTCCAATTTTTACTGGCTTCGGGCTTGAGCGAGGGATTCCCGAAATCGCCAAATTGGTCGTCATAAAGCTGGTCGAAACGCGGCTCCTTGATGCCCTGGCCGTAGAAGACGCGATAGCGTGTCTCTCCCCAAAATCCTTTTCCGTAGCGCAAGGCGACGGATGCGCCGACACGCGGGACGACACGCGTGCCGAAATTGGCGTTGGCTTCGGCGCGTGCACCGAAATCCAGGGACACGCGCGGACGGGGCCGGTACTGGAAATCCAGGAATCCACCCTGATTGTTGCGGCGAACATGTCCGACATTCAGGGAAGGTATCGAGGCATTCTCTACTTCGTATTGATAGCCGGCGGTGGCGCCAAACTTCGGCAGAAGATAGCTCGCCTGTGCGCTCAGATTTGCGCGGTCGTACTCATAGTGGTTGTCGGACGTGAAATCGCAGAATTCCGGCGTGGGAAGGGATGCTGGATTGGCTTGAGGACAGAAGGCCTTTGGGTCGGTGGCGTAGAAACTTTGTTGGGGATTAAAGCTGTGCTGGCGGTAGTAAGATTCACCGCCGCTGATTTGGTGATGCCAATGCGTACCGGTCGTGAAGTCCCAGTGGGCGCTCGAATCGAAAACATGGAGTGCATAGCGCTGGTAGCGGCTGGCAGGCTCGAAGACGGTTTCGCCGGGAATTCCCGCTTCGCTGGTGTTGTTGCGCAGCGAGAGGCGAAGCTGGTTTCGATCGCGGAAGGCATACCCCACGTTTCCGGAGAGCGTGCGGTTGAGGAAGTCATCATTGGGACCCTGCCCCGCAGTTTGCAGGTAGGAGGCCGCACCGGAATAATCGAACGCGCCCAACAAGCCGCTGAGCTGTCCGCCGCCGCGCCCGGAAGAAAAGCTACCGCCTTCACCAAAAGCGCTGAACTCGGGAACGCGAGTGGTTCCGCGATGGGTGAAAAGCTGAATTACTCCGGAGACTGCGTCGGTGCCGTAGATGGCGCTCTCCGCACCGCGAACGATTTCGATTTTGCCGATGTTATCGAGGGTGAGGTTCGAGAAGTCCACGGCGCCGCCAGGCGGATTTATGGTCGTCCCATCAACAAGCACTTTGACAAAATTGGAATTCCCGCCGTTGAGGAAAATGGAAGTTGTCCCGCCTTCGGCACCCGTCCGGCTAATCGAAATGCCGGGCGCCATTAGCAGCAAGTCCGGAAGCGAAACCGTTTGCCGCGCGGCGATCTCATCCCGGCTGATAACCGTCACCGGCGCGGTCGTCTGCGGTGCCGGAGATGGTTCGGCCTGCGCCGTAACAACGACATTAGAGGAAAGACGCTCGAGATCGAGCCGGAAACTGAGCGTGCGCGACTGGCCCGCAGCAAGGTCGAGAATGAAATCACGAGATACAAAGGGGGTCCGGTTGAATTGCACGTGGTAGCGGCCCGCTGGAACCGAGAAGGAATATTCGCCGGTTGCAGCGGATAAGGCCGACCAAGTCCGTGCATTTGGTGGCCCTTGCCGACGCGCGCTCACTTGGACGCCGCCGACGCCGGCGCCACTGGCATCGATGAGCGTCCCATAGAGATGGGCATCGGATGAATTGCTTTGTGCTGATGATGAAAGGGTCAGTAAAGAGCCCGCGATGAAGAGAAAGGCAGTAGCAAAAACAGCTGTTTTCATTTTATCCTCCGCTCCCTCTCGCGCGGGAGTTGAAGGTTGTCCGGTGCGATCCGTGTGAATCGCACGGCTGCGAACTTCGCCGGTCTCCTGGCTTGGCGGTAGCTCCGGCCTTTTCGAATCAGGGCCGTTGCGGGACCTTCCCGCGGCGTCGCCCAGCGATGGAGCGACTGGCCGCAGTGGCCTGCGCATACACTTAATCCGCCTTACAGTCGCGCGGCGGCGACGGCTTCCATCTTGGCGGTCCCCAACAGACCAGGGTCACCAATCCGTCTTCCCGAGCACGAAGTTCGCGGTGGATGTGATCTGCAGCGTGCGGCCGCATGGTTGAGGTTAACGAAAATAAATTCCAACAACTACGTTCCAGGCAAAACGGTGACACGCGGCCTACCGGAGGAACCGAATTCCACCGAGAGCGGCGTCTGGAAAACTTGTTCGAGCAACTCGCGCTGATAAATGTTTGCGGGGGGACCAACGCGCAAGCACCTGCCGCGTTGCATCAAGACGACTTGATCGGCATATTCCGCAGCAAGGTTCAATTCGTGCGTCACCACAACGACGGTGTAGCGGTTCTCCGCCGCGAGCCGCCGAAGAGCATCCAGCAAGCCGATCTGCGCGGCGATATCAAGATGGAGAGTGGGCTCATCGAGCAACAGAAGCAGCGGCTGTTGAGCCAACGCGCGCGCGAGGATCACGCGCTGCTTTTCCCCGCCGGAGATTTGATCCATCCAGCGGTCGCTGAGCTCAGCGGCACCGACCTGGGCAAGGGCGTTTTTCGCGATCACGACATCTTCTTGCGATTCGAATCGCAGCGAGTGGCCATGGGCATGGCGGCCTTGCAGGACGAATTCCCAGGCGCGCGCGGGGAAGAGCAAAGTGCTCTCCTGCTGGACCACGGCAATGCGCTGCGCGCGGGTGCGCGGCGTAAGCGTGTGGATGACGAATCCGTTGAGCAGGATCCGTCCGGAAAGGGGAGCGAGGGCGCCGGAGATCAACTTCAGCAGGGTGGATTTGCCGCTGGCGTTTGGTCCGAGGATGGCGACGATTTCGCCGCGCCTGGCCTGAAAACTTGTGGCTTCCACCGTGAAGAGCGGGGCTTGCGCCGGGTTTGCAGAATAGGCATAGCTGACCTGCTCAACACTGAGGCGGACTTCACTGGCCAAGCGGGCCGATTCGGCAGGCTTGCGCGCGAGGGCTGAGCCGCTGCTCATGGGAGTCTCCGGCGCAGGAGGTAGATGAACAGAGGCGCGCCCACGACGGCGGTGACCGCCCCGACGGAAACTTCCGTGGGGGCAACTACCGTGCGCGCCAGCGTGTCCGCAAAAACCAAGGCAATGGCCCCCCCGAGCGCAGCGGTGGGCAGCAAAGTGCGATGGTCCGATCCGAAAATGAAGCGCATGGCGTGAGGCACAATCAGGCCGACGTAACCGATGGCGCCGCTCACGGAGACTGCCAATCCGGTCAGCACAGACGCGGCAATGTAAACGACCAGCCGCACGCGCGGCACGTCCACGCCAAGATGCATAGCCTCTTTTTCCCCGGCGAGGAGCATATTCAAATCCGCCGCGGTGGTGTAGATCGCCCCGGTCGCCAACAGGAACCCGATGCCCAGGAACCAGTAGGCGCTTTTCTGCAGGGGCGTGGAGAGATCACCCATCAACCAGAACGATAGACCGCGGAGATTGCCGCTGAGGGTGTTCATCAGGAACATGATGATGGCCGAGAGGAAGGAGGAGATGATAACGCCCCCGAGAAGCAAGGTGGCGCTATCGAGCTGGCCCTCACGGCGGCCCAGAAAATAGACCGCGGTGATAGTCGCAGCGGCTCCCAGGAAGGCACCCAACGGCGTCAATAATGCGGCGAACAGAGGAGAAATCGTAAGGTGCGGCTCTAGGATCAGCGCGAGGATGGCACCCAGCGACGCGCCCATGGAGACGCCGAGCACGTAAGGATCCGCCAGGGGATTTCGAAGCAGCGCTTGAAAACTGGTTCCCGCCACGGACAGCGATGCTCCCACGGTGACGCCGAGAAGAATGCGTGGCAAGCGGATATTCACGACGATCAGGCCGTAATCGCTGGAAATTTGGCTGCTCTGCCCGAAAACAACCCGCAGCAAGTCGCGCCCCAGGGCGTAGAGCGAAACGGGCACCGCCCCGAACTTCAAAGCAATGACCACAACTACAAATAAAATCACCGCCAGCATCGAACATTGGAGGAGAAGGCGTCGAAGCGTCAGTGGGCGCATGCCTGGCCTCCAGGAATCGTCAGGTAGCCTTCCAGAGCATGGGGAGGATAAGAATCATGCGATGCGCGGCGCGGGCTCGGCGGGGAATTCTCTTTCTCGATCTTTTCCTTGCTATTCTTTGGTTTTTCAACGAAGGCATCGGGGTGAAGCTGCCGGGCGAGATCTTCGATTGCCGAGACGATCCGCGGCGCGGGCCGATTAACAGCCTCACTGATCACGGCAAAGCGGCGATTGCCGACGGCATCCACGATGCTCCATCCTGGAAGGGTGGCGAGCGTTTCGACGGCAGGGGAAGCCGAGTCGGAATGCGACTCTGCGAAAACCAGGAAGTCGGGCTGCAGCCGGGCCACTTCTTCGAGGCTGACCTGGGGCCAGTCTTGTTCGGAATCCACGACGGAAACGGCCCCTGCCCTGCGCAGTGCATCCGCGATAAAAGTGCCCTTGCCAACGGAGATGAGTGGCTGAGTCCAGACAACGAACAGGACACGCTTTGGCGGTAGCGCGCTGATATGTTCCTGCAAATTCGCAAGGTGTTGCTGCATGACTTCGGCGATCGAAGCGCCGGCTTCCGGAGCGCCGAGCACATCCGCAAGTCTTTTCGACGAAGCGATGATTTCATCCACCGTGTGAGGGTCTGTAGCGTAAGAAGAAATCCCCAGCCTTTCCAGCGCGTGTACCGTCTCGAGGCGGTTGAACTTCTTGGTCACCAGCACGACATCGGGATGAAGACTGGCGATCTCTTCCAAACTAGGGTTGATTCCGCCGCCCACCTTTGTTTTTTTCTGGGCATCCGGTGGGTAGTCACAGTAATCCGTGTCCCCGACCAGATGATCCTCTAATCCGAGCGCGTACACCGTCTCCGTCAGACTTGGCGCGAGGGAAACGATGCGCCGCACTGGCTGAGGAATCCGCACGGTGCGGCCCGTTTCGTCGGTGACCTCCCGAAAAACCGGCGGGGCCGCTGGAATGGAAGAGCCACTTTGTGCGGAGGTCGTCGCTGCCCATGACAATAGGGTGGCAATCGCGCCACAGAGCGCAATTCGGAATCGCTTGGAAGCGAACTCTTTCAAGAATTTCACCGGTCGAGGCGTCTCTCTAGCAAGAAAAAAGCCCCACGAGACATCTTGGGGCTTCCGGCATCGCTCCTTCTCGCGAAGAGCGCGGCCTTCTGCGGCATGAGAGGGTGGCCTGGCTTACGGCTCTTTAGCCGATCACAGTGGCGGGACCGCGGCCGATTCACACGGCCTTCCCCGCTTCCCTTGCCTGCAAATTAAATTTCGAGTTTATGCCGCACTCGCTGAGGTGTCAATGCGGGACTGAAAGGGACTGAAAGGGGACTGAAAAGGGCGCGACTGAAAAAACGGCGCGGGGGTCAGCGGTTCTTCCAGTTGGGCTTGCGCTTTTCCACCATTGCGCGCAGACCTTCCTGCGAATCTTCGAGGCGGTAAAGCTCATGCAAGAAAATGTTCATCGACTGCTTGAGGCCCTCGCGCAGCGACAAACCCATGCCGCCTAGAATGGCTTTCTTCGCCATCGCCAGCACCGGACCCGAATGCCCGCTAATGCGGGTAACCAGATCTTTCACCGCTTGTTCGAGTTGAGGTTCCGGCACCAGGCGATTCACCATGCCGAGTTCCAAGGCGCGCTCCGCCGTTACCGGTTCGCCCGTCAGAACAAGCTCAAGCGCGATCTTGGGTCCGACGAGGTATGGCAGAATTGTGGATGCCAGCGGCGGGAAGATGCCGATGCTGATTTCCGGCTGGGCAAATCGCGCCCTCGGAGTGGCAATCACTAGGTCGCCGAAGGCCGCCAGCTCAGCTCCTCCGCCGATCGCCGGTCCGTTCACTACGCAGACGACGGGCTTGCCAACTTCCAACATTCCCGCGAATGCTGCGTGAAACGCGTCAAGCATCTGAAAAACGCGCTGCGCAGTGTACTCGCCAACGTCAATTCCGCCGCAGAACACTCTGCAAGCGGAATCGACAACTATCAGTTTTACGTCGTTGCGCTCACCGGCATGAGTGATTCCCCCGGCGATTTCGCGGAGCATGGCTTCATTGAGAAGATTATGTTCCGGACGGCTGAGGGTCATTCTCGCGACGCCGGCTTCGATGCGGAACTTCACATACTTAAATTCTTCCGGTTTGTGCCGTTCCGGTTGCGAGGTGAAACCTTGGGTGCTGACATGCTCAATCATTTCCCGCGCTCCTGGGCATCAATTGCCTTTTTGACTTGAAGAAATCATAAAGAAGCCAAATCTGATGCTAGCACGGCATGATCAACTATCCGGGAAGAGCGCAGTCGATAGTGCGCAAAAAGTTCGCGGGCCGGGGGACAGGGTTGATGAAAGACACTTAAGCGATGGCCATGGAGGACTGCTCGCCGTGTTGTTCAGCTTTTTTCTTGTGCATCCCCGGGCATTGGTTATTCTGTCAGCTCCCCGGTAATTGACGCGCCGGGGAACACTGGAAGCCATTCATAAGGATGTTTGGACACGACATTATGTCCACTGAACGAACAGCGGTGGCCGTTCGAATGCCCGCACTGCCCGATGCCTATGGATTCCCTACCCCGTCTTGCTGGGCGCTGGCCGCGCCCGTGCGATTCAACTCTGATTGGCGAGGCGAGAACGCGGATCCCCAAAGAGAAACCGAAGTACGGTTACTTTGGACTCCGGAATCGCTCTATCTGCGATTTCGCGCCAAATACCGGGTCATCACCGCGTTCTCCGATGCCGGGCCCGATGGCCGCCGCGATCAGCTGTGGGACCGCGACGTCGTGGAAGTCTTCGTTCAGCCCGACCCGTCACAGCCCCGCCGTTACAAGGAGTTCGAAGTCAGCCCGAACGGATGGTGGGTCGATCTGGACATCGCGCCGGGCGAAAAACACGACTTGAAGAGTGGATTGCAGCGGCGCGTTATTTTGAACGAACTCGCGAAAACCTGGGTCGCGGAGATTGCCTTGCCCATGAAAGGCGTAGTCGACCGCTTCGATCCTGCGGCCACCTGGAGAGTGAATTTTTACCGCGTTGAAGGCGCTGCCGAACCGCGATTTTATTCCGCTTGGCAGCCCACCCGAACACCGGCACCTAATTTCCACGTCCCGGAAGCGTTTGGCGAATTGGTCTTTCGATCATCCGACATGACGAGAAAATAGCGGATTGGCCGGAGTAGGGTGAAAGATCCGGGCTGGCATCCCTCCTTTTTTTTCCTTATGCTTTCCCCGTGGATAGTCGACGCCGGTATTTCCGCCATTTTACGACGGAGTGTTTTCCTCGAGCCTTTTTCTTGTTTCTACACACGGTCGCATTCGCCTGCGGCGGTTCGGCCCTGCGGGCCCGTCCGCAGCAGACAACCAACGAACCTGCTCCGGCGGTCACAAAAGTCGAACCTCCGGGCTGGTGGGTGGGACTTACGGCGGAGGTGATGCTTTTGCTTAGCGGGCACGATCTGGAAGCCACCCACGTGGGGTGCAATCTGCCAACGCTGCGCGTCTCGCGCACGCAAGCTGCGGCAGGCGGGAACTATCTCTTCATCTGGCTGCAGATCGGGGCGGACACCAGGTCTGGTACTGCCGTCTGCCGAATTACCGCGCCGAAGGGAGCGACGGCTTTCGAACTGCCTCTGGCTGTCCGCGCCCCGACGCTGGGAAAGTTTCAAGGGCTTTCGCAGAATGATGTGATGTATCTCATCATGCCGGACCGCTTCGCGAACGGCGATCCTAGGAATGATGAACCCACGGGATCGCCGGGTTCCCAGGACCGTTCGAAACCTCGCGCCTACCACGGCGGGGACCTGCTCGGGATTCAGAACCACTTGCCGTATCTGAAGGATCTCGGTGTGAACACCCTTTGGCTAACACCCATTGTGAAGAACGGGGCTACGGAGGACTATCACGGGTACGGCGCCGTGGACCTTTATGCCGTGGACCCACATCTCGGGGCACTGCAGGATTATCAGAATCTGGTCGCGGCTGCGCACCAGCAAGGAATGAAGATTGTTTTCGACGTCGTTCCGAATCATGTCGGCCCGAAACATCCCTGGCTTTCGAATCCGCCGCTGCCCGATTGGTTTCACGGCACGGGACAACATCACATCGATTCGTTTTCTCCGCTCAAGGGCAGTTTCTACGGCAACGCGGGCGGTCCGGGGGTCGGAAACGATCTGTTCGAGTCGCTGATCGATCTCCACGTCTCGGTGGGCATGAAACGAAATCTCACGGAAGGCTGGTTCTTGGGGATTCTGCCGGACATGAACACCGAGAATCCCCTGGTCGAGCAATATCTTTTGCAAAACAGCATCTGGTGGGCGGAAATATCCGGGCTGGACGGCTACCGCGTCGACACGTTTCCCTATGTCGGGCGGAAGTTCTGGGCCAACTGGCATACGGGATTGCGCCGGCTCTATCCCTTTCTAACTACGATCGGCGAAGTGTTTCATCCCGATCCGAGTGTGACTTCGTTTTTCGCCGGAGGAGTGCGGCGCTACGACGGCATCGATAGCGGGCTCTCCACGGTCTTCGATTTTCCGATGTTCTTCACGTTGCGGGATGTCCTGCTGCGGGGCGCACCCACGGGCCGCATTGCTGATGTTCTGAGGCACGATTCCTCATATCCGCGACCCGAGGTGCTCGTTCCGTTCTTCGCGAATCATGACGTGCCGCGCTTCGCGAGCGCCGAAGGCAGCTCTCCGGCAAAGCTGAAGCTGGCGTTCGGACTCACCCTGGCGCTGCGGGGCATTCCTGAGATTTACTACGGCGACGAGATCGGGATGCCAGGAGGCGGCGATCCGGACAACCGGCGCGATTTCCCCGGCGGATGGATTGGAGATGCGAACGACGCGTTTACGGAGTCGGGCCGTACGCGCGGCCAACAGGAGATTTTCTCTTACGCCCAGTCGCTGCTCAAGCTTCGCCGCCAACACCCCGCCCTGCGCACCGGCCAGTTATGGCATCTGGCCTCGGACGAATCATCTTATGTCTTTGCCCGCGAATCAGAAGAAGAACGTGTTGTCGTCGCCTTCAACAACGCCGATCAGTCGCAAGAAGTTCACATTCCGTTGGCCGACACCCCGGCGCAGAAGGCAACGGAGATGGCACTTCTTTTCGGCCAAGCCAAGGCGGCACTTGCTGGTAGCGAAATTCGCATCAGCATGCCCGCGCAATCTCTGTCGATTTTTTCTCTGAACTAGCCCGGGGCGGGTATGGCCGTTAGAACGTGAGGCGCACGCTCCAATTCTTTGCGGCATCGGGCACCGCCAGCGTGACGGCACGCGTCAGGTTGTCGTAGCGCCATTCGTGGATGAGTTCATCTCCGATGCGAACTTCCTTGGGCGCAGCCGCGACGCCGTACAACGTCACCTCCGCGGTCTTCCACCAAGGCTGAAAGGCATTCTTCTCGATGGTGCTTGCCACCGTCGCGGAGCCTTGCGAAACCTGACACGAATAGTTGACGCGCAAAATCTCACCCCTCTGATAAGCGAAGGTGTGGCCGTCGTCCTGATAGAGTGCGCCCCGA
>MNIJ01000089.1 GCA_001919715.1 Acidobacteria bacterium 13_1_20CM_58_21 | reverse complement strand
TGCCCGACCATGCCCATCTGCAAGTGCTCGGGCGGCGTGATATGACAGTGCCAGAAGTAAGTGCCGGCATCCGGCGCGAGATAGTAATAGGTGAAGCTCGCGCCGATGTTGATGGCCACCGAGGCGTCGGGCACGCCGTCGTAAAACGACGAAGCGTTGGGGTATCCGTGGAAGTGCACGGTGTGCTGCTCGAACAGGTCCGGCCGCATGATCATGCCTACGTTGGTGAGGGTGAGGAAGAATTCGTCATCCTCATCGATGGCCATCAATGGGGCGGGGATATTCCCGTTCATCACCCCGACATCCATGATTTGACGCGGATCCACATGCCCGTCGAGACACGGGCCCGTGCAACTTCCAGCAGCCAGAGCATCAAGGTTAGGAACCAGCCCCACCGCGCCGTTATACGTAGTGCCGGTGGTGGCCGGATCACCAGGCTGTAACAAGCCCGGAGTCACCGTATTGAACACGCTCGGGAACTCGGTGCCGGGCAGGCCGTTCGAAATGTCCGAGATCCCGGACAGCGGTCCGAAAGAGAACATGTACGTCTGTGTGCCGTCTCCCATCGTCGAGTATCCGTCGCCGCCCGAAATCTGCTGGCATTTGATAGCGCCGTTCACATGGGCGGGCGCTGCCGGATAACCACTCGTGCCCGCATAAGTCGGACCGGCGTAGGCCGGCTCCGAATTATTGTTGCCCGCTGTTGGGTGCGTAATCGTGCTGGTTGGACACTGAACACGAAAAGACTGTGCGCTCGCGACCGCAGGAACAAGACACACTAAAAACATTGACAAACAAATCTGGTACGGCTTTCTCATGACTTGGCAATCTCCTTCCAGACTTGCGGGCTCCTGAGATTCACTCTCTGTTTCCTGACCAACGAATGAAACAAGTGCGACAAGGGCCCGCCGTGATCGCACCACGAGACTAGTGGCATCTTACTGACCCAAGAACAGGAGTCCTTGTCCATTCGCAAATGTGAAAGAAAAATAAGAGTGCGCCGAAATTATCCCTTGGAAACAAGGGCACATGCGTCGCTTATTACCTATTATATATATATATCGAGAGTATATATTGATGGCAACGAAGGACTGTGGTTAAAGTGCCGGGTTCATACGCTGATTCTGCTTGGCTTGTTCATTCGAAGCTCATGAAGTGCTTGCTTTCGCTCTCGCGACCACCAAAGAATGGCACACCTGTCGCAGTTATCTTCTGCTAGCAAGCACGCTCAGTCTTTTCGCGCACGCGAAAAGCGTTATTCTTTCTGCGCCGGTTGCCCGGTGGCCATCGGAGAGCTGCAGCGGAGGCACAACACCGATACGGAAGTGATCGATCGCGCTGGGGGGTTGCCATTCAGTTCGAGGGTCCAACAGGCGTCTGCCAAACCATGCGTTCAAGGAAGGCTCCCGCTTGGGTGGCTCCTTAGAGTCGCTCCCTCTCCAATCCCGTGGAGGGATTTCTCTTGGGGGCGATTACACTCGGCGATGACGACCCACTCCTTGCAGGAGTAGCACTAGCCGCGGGTTTAGCTTGTAGTCGGCGTGATAGAATATGGTTATGAAGCAAAAGCGAAAAAAATTAGCGCCGCGCGAGGAGACTCGAAAAAAAATGCGGCCAATGACACGGGATGCCTTCACGGCTATCGTTGCCAAGGCGATTAAAACCCCTTCTAGAAAGACACCACCAAATTCAAATTGAGTGCCAGATTGCCGTCGTTTCGCCGATTCCGTCGGGTGCAATTCTCATCCGACGGAGCCCGCTGCCCTCGCTCTCTGGTGGGGAGAGAGTCCGCCGATCCGCTCCTCGCGCAACCCAGATGCGTCTCCATTGTCCATTTCCGTCGTCGGCTGCACCACTTGCGGGTCCTCGCCGGTCAGCAATCGTCGAATCTGACGGAGCGTGCGCCATGCCGTCTTGTACGTAACGCCTGTTTCGCGCTGAATCCGCTTGGCGGACAAGCTGCTGCTTGTGGAACCCATTAAGTATATGACGTAGAACCAAGTCTTCAGTGAAGTGGTGCTCTTCGCAAAAACAGACCCGGTGAGCGGGTATATGTGATTCCCACAGTGGTCGCAGGCGTACGCGGTGCGGCCGGTCACGCGGTGATGCTTACGCTCGATGCTGCACTTCTCGCACTTGGTGACCCCATTTGGCCAGCGCTGCTCTTTGATGTATTCGAGACAAGCATCATCGTTCGCAAATTCGCGGTTAAAGTCGGCCACTGAATAGAACCGTTTTTCGGCTATGCGCGGTCTTGGCTTCATGTCCGCCCTACACAGATATCAAGCGTATTGCCGTACTTGTATTTAAGGGATAGATACCGATGGGTGTCCGAAAACCGTGCGGGCAGCTGACTCGATCCTTGCAACTGCAGTTCCTCTGGCCCGCCCGCAGATCGCTCACCAACGATGGCCTGTTTCTAAATAATGGCCTCCATTTCAACAAGCAGAGCCCACAACCCAGGAATCATTTGGCCTTGCACAGGTCCATGAGGCGAGGGACGTTGTGAATCTCAATGGCTTCCCTTCGAAGTCTTACGAGCCCCTGATTTTCCCAGTTGGTCAGTAGCCGGCACACGGTGAACGAGGCCATGGAGGTCATTTGCGCCAGCGCCTCTTGCGAGACGTTGATTTCGAAATGGCTGTTCACTTTCTGACCTATTTGGTCAAGCAAACGAACCAACCCATGAGCCAGTCTTGGCGCAACCGTTTCGGTAGATACTTCACAAAACCGGCGTTCTAGCTGTTGAACTCGCTGTTCAAGAACATGCTTGGCGTTCGATCGAAGGGCCGGGAAACGCTCCAGAGCAGCCTCAAAGGTCGCTAAGTCCCAGGCCAGAACCTTGCAATCCTGGAGTGCCTGTGCTGTCGAGGAGTGCCTGCTCCCCGATACCAAAGGAAGCTCGGAAATTAGGTTGCCGGGGATGCACAGCCGAAGAATGACTTCCGTGCCGTGTTCGCTGCACTGCGTTATTTTCACACGACCTTCAGTCAGCAGCAAAATTTGCTCGATCGGATCGCCTGCGAAATACATCACCTGGCGGCACATGAAATCGATAGGGCGCGCCGTAGATACGATAATTGTAGAAACGGAACTAGGAATGCCCGCAAATAGCTCAGATCTTGTCATCAGTGAACACTTCTCCGCGGTCTCGGCCATGGTGGGTCTCCCAGGCTTCCTGGAGTATTCCGGATGGAACTCCAGTCAGCGCACCTCAAACGTTCAAGTTAGTGGTTTGTTAGGGATGAACGGCTAGACATCGCCAATTACAAATGCGCCAGGCCGTGAGCCGCCGGTTGGCACAGATTCAGCTGATCTTTATGCTCAGGAGGGTGTCGGAGGTGCGCGTCCGAGGAGAGACACTAAGAGGAGGTTGCTGATTCTCGCAAAGTTCGCTCTTGGAAGAAAGTCCGTCGCATGGCGTGCGTGTAACAGGTACTTCGATCGCGGGAAACCGACGACAGGCAATTTCGGTGGTGTCGCAACCGTGCCGGTCTGCGGCGGCAACTCCTCACCATTCAGAGACTTCCCAGATCCACCGGAGACTCCAGGAAATGAGGATGAATCGGCCAACGAAAAAGCAGCGTGGCCGTCATTGAGAAGGACGGCGACGGGACCCTCTCGCCAAGCTAAACTGACGATAAGATCGGGAATGCCGTCCCCGTTTACATCGCCGACCGCGATTCGAAGCCCACCGGAGGGCGCGACCAAATCTACGGATCGCAGCCCACCGCCGCCGAGCTGCACTTGAATCCGGTAAATT
The DNA here is from genome assembly GCA_001919715.1 of Acidobacteria bacterium 13_1_20CM_58_21. GTDB lineage: Bacteria > Acidobacteriota > Terriglobia > Acidiferrales > UBA7541 > Acidiferrum. Next base: position 15,704 of record MNIJ01000089.1, on the reverse strand, counting down.
GTTTGTGAAGGATTATTCCATCCAGGTTCGATAGTCGCCAGATTCGGGCGACCATCCCCGTCAAAATCGGCAATTGCAAAGTCTAAGCGATGGCCAGTCGTAGGCAAACTCACCTTGCTTGCTTGCGCTGGTATGCTAGTAAAGAAGAATGCAACAAGTAGGAGCAAACAGACCCGCAGGGAAGCGGCTAGTGGGATGAGCAGCCTAGCCGATTTGCTCCGCGAATGTACGTCTGAAATCACAATTGACTCTCATTAATACATTGTCATTTAACTGCCAGATTCGACCTTATTCCCCAGTTCCAGTAGCGCACGTATATCGCCAATCGGCGTTCTGGTCGAAAGTCGCTGCATCAAAAAGACTTTTGCCCTGATGGTATGTTCGCGGACGCGTGAAATTCTTTGCACAACTATGGCAAAGTTCTCCTCCTTTGTTGAAACATTTTGGGACTTTTCGTGGCCAGGATCATCGGCCCGACGATGCGGGTTGTATCTTGACCGCCAGGGCCACCTCGCAGCTTGCCCATCCATATTGAAAATACCTTGGTTCACTCCACGGTCACGGCTTCGGCCAAGGAGTTAGAATCCGGCTGTTATCGCGAATGCAGGTCTCCTCGTGCCTGCCATTCTTTGCCCCATGACCAAGGGTGGCAATCTTGCATTCGCTGGCCCCCGCGGTTCTTTTTTTCTCTCTCTGCCTTCAGATAAAGTGGACCTGACATCTCATACAGACACGTCCCGCGCCATTTGACAGGTTTGCATTCCTTGTATACCGTGCCCGCCATGAGTAGCAAGAGGCCAAGTGACGCCAGCACTCCCCCTAGAGTCGTGATCGATCACGCCGCTGACGTCCTCACCTTTACCTTGGATAACCCCGGCCACGGCAACGAAGTCACCGGCGCCATGCTGGACGATATGCTGATCGAACTCCGCAAGGAAGCAACAAGTCCCGGCGCCCGGGTTTTGCGCATTCGAGCGCGCGGCAACGTTTTCTGCACGGGGCGTGAGCGCGCGGGCCTTACCCTCGCGGCAATCCGTCGTGAATCGGCTCGCCTGATCAAATTCAAAGGCGCCTTGCGGTCCTCGCCATTAATTAGTGTCGCGGAGGTCCAAGGAGACGCTCTCGGGTTCGGCTTCGGCCTCGCAATCGTGTGCGACTTCGCGCTCGTCGCGGACCGCGCCTCCCTCGCGTTCCCTGAGATGCGTTCCGGCCTGGCCCCCGTCGCTATTTTGTCCTATCTCGGCGAATACGTGCTCCCCCGCTTCGCATTTCCCCTTATTTTCTTCGGTGAGCCCATCGACCCGCATCGCGCGCAACAAATTGGTCTGATCTCGCAAGTCTGTCCTCCCGCTCGCCTCTCGGCCGAAGCCGACGCTCTCGTCGAGCGCATCCTGCGGCTCGACCCATCCGCGGTGCGCCGCTGCAAGAGCTTTTTTCTCAGCTCCCAGCAAAACTCCTTCGATCAGAACTGCGGTCTCGCCGTCGACGCTTTGACGAAAGGAAGCCTGGCCTTGCTCGCGAGAAGGAAATGAACTCGCTCCTGACCGCGGACTCAGGAGCGCGTCTCGATCGTCTCCCTATCTCCAGCTTCCATCGCCGCATCATGCTCTTGATCGGCACGGGCATGTTTTTCGATGGCTTTGATATCTACGTCGCCGCCACGGTTCTCGGTGCCACGCTAAAGAGCGGTTTTTCCACCATGGGCCAGAACGCGCAGTTCATGTCCGTCACATTTGTTGGCATGATGCTGGGATCGTTTATGACCGGCTTCCTCGGCGACCGCTACGGCCGCCGCTTCACGTATCAAGCCAATCTGGCCATCTTCGGGCTCGCCGCCATCGCTTCCGCCTTCGCTCCCTCGATGACGGTGCTGACCCTGTTGCGCTTCATCATGGGAGTGGGGCTCGGAGCTGAAAATGTCGTCGGATACTCGACGATGACGGAGTTTGTCCCGCCCGGGGCCCGTGGCAACTGGCTTGGCGGCATGAACGTCATCGTAGTGTCTGGTTTGCCAGTCGCCGCACTCCTCGGAACACTTATCATCCCGCACTTCGGATGGCGCGCGATGTTCGCGCTCGGTGGACTGGGCGCGCTCGTCGTCTGGTATCTGCGCAAGGCGTTGCCGGAGTCCCCACGCTGGCTAGAATCCGTCGGACGAACCGCCGAAGCCGAGGCCCTCCTGCATTCTATCGAAAGTGAGGTCTCGCAACAGCACGGTTCTCTTGTGCCTCCCGTGCAACGCTCCTCGGCTCCTCCCTCCGCGAGTCTCGGTTCCCTGCTCAGTCCGGCACTGTTGCCTCGCATGATCGTCGGAGCCACGACTCTGATCGTGATGAACACCTTAATCTTCGGGTTCGTGACCTGGCTGCCCTCCTTCTTCGTGCAGGAGGGGCTAAGCATCGTCACCTCCTTCCGTTACTCGTTCATTATGTCGCTCGGCGCGCCACTCGGGTCGGCCATCGGAGCTTTCGCTGCAGACTCCTGGGGGCGCAAGCCCACGATCGTCGGGGCGTCCCTGCTCACCATTGTGCCCGGCGGCATTTATCCGTTCATCCATCAGCCGGCGGCTTTGATCACGATCGGCTTCTTGCTGACCATTCCCATTTATATCCTGGTCGCCACGCTCTTTGCGATTTACATTCCTGAATTGTTCCCCACGGAAGTGCGCCTGCGGGCATCGGGAATCTGCAACAGTTTTGGCCGCGGGGCAACGATCCTTACGCCTTTCCTGACCGTCGCCTTGTTCCGGTCTTACGGGATTCTCGGGGTCCTCTGTCTGATGATCGGTTTTCTCTTTGGACAGATCATGGTCGTCCTGCGCTTTGGAATTGAGCCCAAAAAGCGGCGGCTTGAGGACATGGAACAGGGCTAAAATGCAGGGCGGTTCAGGAGGAAAATCAATGAAGCGTGTGGCTATCTGCTCTCTGCTCGTATCTCTCGCAGTTGCTTGTTCCATCCATGCGCAGTCCAAACTCCCCGTAAATTGGGAAGAGTTGACGGCTGCTGACTTTCGCGAAGCCATCCAGATATCCAAAGGCACCTGTTTGCTGCCATTTGGCATTCTGGAAAAGCACGGGCCGCACTTGCCTCTGGGCACCGACCTTCTCAACGTTCGCCATGCCTCATTGCAAGCAGCACAGCGGGAGTATGCCGTCGTTTTTCCGCAGTACTACTTCGGACAAATTTTTGAAGCCAAGCACGAACCGGGAACCGTGGCCTACAGCATGGACCTCCAGCTAAAGGTGCTCCAGGAAACGACCGATGAAATGGCACGCAATGGCTGCAAGAAGATCGTCATTGTGAACGGGCATGGCGGAAACGAGCATCTGCTTCCCTTTTTCGCCCAGGCGCAACTCGACCGGCCTCGCGATTACGTTGTTTACGTTCTTGACGGCGAACGCAGCCGTCCGGGCGGGCCGCCGAAAAAATCAACCGGCATTGATTACCACGCCGGTGAAAACGAAACCTCAAGCACCATGGTCTCCCGTCCCGACCTGGTCCATCTCGACCGCGCCGCCAGCGAATCCGGGAGCGACCAGAAACGCGTGAACTTGCCCGAAGATGTGTACACCGGCATCTGGTGGTACGCCCGCTTTCCCAACCACTACTCCGGTGACGGCTCGGTCGCCACCCGGGAGCTCGGCGAGTGGAACATGAACAATTGGATCGCCTCCACCGTCGAAGCCATTCGCGCCGCAAAGGCGGATGATCAGAGTCTCAAGCTCCAAAACGAATTCTACGAAAAAAGCAAACATCCCCTTGATACCCGGCCATAATACGCGACCTTGACCGGCGCACTCGGCGTCGCTCAAATCAGCCCAAATCAGGATGATTGGCAGAAATCATCAGCGCGACTTGCGGAGTTGTTCCACCCAGCGGGAAAGCATGCCCTGGTAAGGCGCCTCAACGTCAATGAATTCAACGCCCATGCCGATCCGAGGTTTCACGATACGCACTACGGCCAGGGCTTGCACGCTTTGGTCCTTGCGCGTGAGCGTGATTCGTATGCGGGTGTTCAAAGGGAACGGCCGGCTGGTGCAGACGAACGCGCCGCCCATGGATATGTCGGAGGTGACGCCCGCTGCCTTTGCTCCGCTTTCCAGGTCCAGCAGCTCAACGTCTGAGGCAAACGGATACCGGATGCAATAGCGCCGGTCGCGAACGGACATGCCGCGCGCGTCGCCTTTCAATTTTCGGTCGTCCATGGAGATTACGTTGCTCACAGTCGTTTACGCCAGGCTGCAAACGGTCTTGTCTATCGGGGGCGTGCCCGGTACCCTTTATTTTGCCCCAAGCCGCCTGACCTGCGGATTCTCAAACCATGAAGAACGCCAAAAAGACAACACCTGCCGGTCCCCGGCTGGGTCCGGCCTTGTCCCAGCAAGATATTACTTGGAACGACAAAGCAGCGATTCTCCAAGCGGTTAGCCCCTTCCTGCCATGTTAGCCTGGCTGCAGGTTTCTCTCTTATCGCGCCATGACCACACTATCCGATGGACTCCGGCAGAGTGACCGCGTCAACTTCCGCATGCCCGTGGAGGCCTCGTGGGTCTCGCCCGCCGGCGCCACCCTTACACAAGCCGCGGAAACCCTGCTCGTCAGCCGCAATGGGGGTGTCCTCCGCCTGAACGAGAAACTCTCTATGGGACAGGAGCTCCACCTGCGCCGCAACCTCGAAGGAGACACCTGGAAAAGCACGCGCGCCCGCGTCGTCGCCGAAATCGACCATGACCCGCCCAATCACTTCCTTTACGCCATTCATATTCTCGATCCGCACTCCGACTTCTGGGGCATCGACTTCCCCGCTCTTCACAAAGCCGAGGAAGCCCTCGCGCGTCTCCTCATGGAATGCAGCTTCTGCCAACGCCGCGAAGTCGTCTATCTCAACGAGCTGCAGCTGAAATCCTTCGAAGTCCGCAAATGCATCGCGCGTCACTGCCGCCTTTGCGACTCGCCCTCCATCTGGATTGAATCCCATTCTGAAATCCGCGATCCGCAAAACGGTGCGTCGGGCAGTACCGTCGAGGACCGCGTCATTCCTCGCCGCAACCGCACTCGCGTCAAGGCCCGCGTCCTCGCTTGCATTCGCCGCCGCGGCTTTCAGGAGGAGATCGCCGTCTGTGAGGATTTGTCCAAGGGCGGCCTCAGCTTCCGTAGCCGCAATCAATATGCCGAAGGTTCCCGCGTCGAAGTCGCCGTGCCCTTCACCCCCGGGGCCGGCGCCATCTTCGTTCCTATCCGCATCGTCTTCTCCCAATCCATCCCCACCGCCGGCCTCTATCGCCACGGCGCCGCCTACATCAAGCCTCCCCTCGACGTCTGAGACACGCCAACGTGGGCAAAAGCTCCGCCTGAGGCACGTTCTTCCTAGGTCCAGGATGAATTTCCATCGTAGCCGAGAATGGCTCAAGAACCCGTCAATTGCCCAAATCGAAAAACTGCCCCATCTTGCGGAACTTTTCGTAGCGCGCATCGAGCAGTTCCCGGACCGACTCGTGCGCCAATGAGACCAGCTGCCGGTCCAGCGCTTCATCCAGAAACCGGGCCGCCGCTTCATGGTCGGTGTGCGCGCCACCCTCTGGTTCCGCCACGATTTCGTCCACAATGCCCAGCTCTTTCAAGTCCTTGGCCGTAATCTTCATGGCTGCGGCCGCTGTTTCCGCTTTCGTAGAATCGCGCCAAATAATCGAAGCGCACCCCTCGGGCGAAATCACCGAGTAGAAGCTGTTCTCCAGAATGTTGACGCGATCGCCGACGGCAATCGCTAGCGCCCCGCCGGAGCCGCCCTCGCCTGTCACCGTAGCGATGACCGGAACCGGTAGCCGCGCCATCTCTCGAAGATTTCGCGCAATGGCTTCGCCCTGTCCTCGCTCTTCTGCATCGATTCCCGGATATGCCCCCGGTGTATCGATAAACGTAAGAATGGGCCGCCCAAACTTCGCCGCGAGTTGCATCACGCGTAGCGCTTTCCGGTAACCCTCGGGTTTGGGCTGGCCGAAATTCCGGACCAGTCGCTGCTTCATGTCGCGTCCCTTCTGGTGGCCGATGATGGCCACGGGGCGCCCATGAAATTTCCCCAATCCCGTGATGATCGCCTTGTCGTCGGCATAGCCACGGTCACCGTGGAGCTCCATAAACTCCGTGAATAGCAGACCGATGAAATCCAGCGTGTATGGGCGCTGCTGGTGGCGCGCGATCTGCGCGCGCTGCCACGGCCCCAGATGCGTGTAAAACTCGCGCCGCAATTCCGCGACCTGCTCGCGGATACGCCCCAACTCCGCGTCGGCATCCGCGTCTCCGGCCAGGTGGCGCAATTCTTCGACATCTTTTTCTAGGCGTTCGATTTCCTTTTGACGGTCATTCTCTTTCGAACGGCCGGGGAACGGCTCGCGGGCTTTGGCTTTTTCTCGTGCGCTCATTCCGGCACCATTCGAACGGCGCGGCTGCCACAGATTTCGTGAACCGCTTCCACCAATTCGGATGTGACTTTCACGCGCTGCTGTGCTTGTAGCACGGCCATGGAACCGTCCGGCGAGCCCAATTCGAACACGACCTGGCACGGTCCCGGAGAGCCCACAAACAAATCTTCCAAACGGTCAAGAGCATCCTCGCTCAGCGATTCTATATCGATTCGAACGCGAAGCTCATTAGGTGCAGCGCGGTCCGCCACTTCTTCAAGCCGCCGCGCCTCCTGCAGTGAAAGCCGCGTGCCTGCTTCCTCAACCTGCACGCGAACTTTCAACAGAAGCGGATTGCCGGGCTTCAAGAACTGTTCGAGGCGACCAAAACTTTCCGGAAATGCGAGGAGTTCCTGAACGCCGGTCATGTCCTGGATCGTGAAGATGGCCCAGCGCGCGCCTTTTTTTGAACGCATGGGACGTGCGCCGACAATCAGCGCGGCGATGGTGATTTCTTTCCCGTTTCGCTGATCTTCGACTTGATCGAGAGAAACCGTTTTCAGGTCCATCAAGCGCGAAGCGTATTTCGCCAGCGGGTGGCCGGAAACGTAAAAACCGAGCATGGCATACTCGCTCGCGAGGCGTTCTTCCTCGCTCCACGGCGCAGCCTCCCGCAATTCGAACGGCATCGGCGCGGAAGCGGCGGCGGTTCCGAACAATCCGTGCTGCCCGGATTCGCGCGTCCGGGAAGCGCGCTGCAGGGCGGCGACAGCATCATCGACGGAGGCCAGCATGGATTCGCGCGCACCAAGCGAATCCACGGCGCCCGACTTGATGAGGCTTTCAAACACGCGCTTGTTCAGAAAGCGCGACTCGATGCGTTCGCAGAAATCGTAGAGGGATTTGAATTCCCCCTGCTTCACTCGCGATTCACGAATCGCTTTGGCGGTGTTCTCGCCAACATTCTTGATCGCAGCAAGACCGAAGCGAATCGATTCACCGACAGGCGTGAAATAGAGATCGCTCTCATTCACATCGGGCGGGAGAATGGAAATGCTCATGCCGCGCGCTTCATTGATGTACTTAACGACTTTCTCGCTGTTGCCAGCGTCGGAGGTCAGCAAGGCAGCCATGAATTCGACGGGAAAATGTGTTTTCAGATAAGCGGTCTGATAAGCAAGCAACGCGTAAGCGCAGGAATGTGATTTGTTGAAGCCGTAGCCCGCAAACTCCTCCATCAGGTTAAAGATGCGCTCGGCTTTTTTCTCGGGGATTTTGTTGACCGCGCACCCGGTCATGAACTTGGCGCGCTGCGCGGCCATCTCCTCTTTCTTCTTCTTTCCCATGGCGCGGCGAAGGATGTCCGCTTCACCGAGTGAAAAACTCGCCAGGAGATTGGCGATCTGCATGACCTGTTCCTGATACAGAATGACGCCGTAGGTTTCTTCAAGAACGTCTTGCAACTGTGGAAGTTCGTAGCTGACCTTGGTCTTGCCTTGTTTGCGGTTGATGAAATCGTCGATCATACCGCCCTGGATCGGCCCGGGACGGTACAGCGCATTGAGTGCCGTGAGATCCTCGATGCGAGTCGGCTGGTAACGGCGGAGAATGTCGCGCATGCCGTGAGATTCGAACTGGAAGATGGCAGTCGTTTCGCCGCGGGCGAAGAGTTTATAGGTTTCGGCGTCGTCCAGGGCGAGATTATCGATGTCCATCTTCGAGCCGCGGTTCTGTTCAATCATGCGCACGGTATCATGCAGCACAGTGAGCGTTGTGAGGCCAAGAAAATCCATTTTCAGCAGGCCGATGCGCTCCAGCGCATTCATGTCGTACTGCGTGGTGATTTCATCGCGATTGGTCTTGTACACGGGGACGACATCGGTTAGCGGCCGTGGCGAAATGACAACACCAGCAGCGTGAGTGGAGGCGTGCCGTGACAAACCTTCGAGACGCAGCGCCACGGCCATCAAATCCTTGAGCCGTTCATCGCTATTGATAGCCGCTTTGAGCTGCGGGGCTTCTTCCAAGGCATTTCCCAACTCGATACCGAGGGTCGCGGGAATGAGCTTGGCCAGGCGATCCACTTCGCCGTAGGGAATGTCCATGGCGCGGCCAACATCCTTCACCGCGGCCTTCGCAGCCATGGTTCCGAAGGTGATGATCTGCGCGACATTTTCACGGCCGTACTTCCGCGTCACGTATTCGATCACCTCGCCGCGCCGCCGCATGCAAAAATCGATGTCAATGTCTGGCATGGAGACGCGTTCGGGGTTCAGGAAACGCTCGAAGAGCAGGTTGTACTGCAAGGGGTCGACGTCGGTGATGCGTAGGGCGTAGCTCACCAGGCTCCCCGCCGCCGAACCGCGCCCCGGCCCGACGGGAACATCTTGTGCGCGCGCGTAGTGAATGAAATCCCAGACGATCAAGAAGTAGCCTTCGTAGCGCATCTTCTTGATCATTTCGATCTCGGAGGTCAGGCGGCGCTCGTATTCAGCCAGTGAATTCCGAAGGAAACCAAGCTGTGCCTGCCGCTCAAGTTGCGGAACGCGGGCGGCGAATCCCTCGCGCGCTACCCATTCAAAATAGCTCGCCGAGGTATGCTCTTCCGGGACTTTGAACTCCGGGAAAGGATTGGGGATGCGCTCAATTTTGACGTTGCAGCGCGAAGCAATGTCCACGGTGCGACTGAGCGCTTCGGGAATCTCGCCGAAAATCTGGGCCATCTCCATCGCCGACTTGAAATAAAACTGATCGGTTTGGAATTTCATCCGATTCGTGTCGCTCATGGTCTTGCCGGTCTGGATGCAGAGCAGCACTTCCTGGGCGTGAGCGTCCTGATGATGAAGATAATGACAATCGTTGGTGGCGACGAGCGGAATTCCGGTCTCTTTCGAAAGTCGGACCAGTTCGCGATTGACATCTTTTTCGATCGGTATCCCCTGATCCTGAATTTCAAGGAAGAAATTTCCTTTCCCGAAAACATCGCGCAGGCGGTAGGCATTCTCGCGCGCCCGATCGTACTTCTGATCCACGACCGCTTCGGTCACTGGCCCGCGAAGACAGGCGGAGAGCGCAATCAAGCCTTTGCTGTGTTTGGCAAGCAAATCGTAGTCAATGCGGGGGCGGTAGTAGAAGCCCTCAAGAAAGCCGGCGGAGACCAACTTGATTAGATTGTGGTAGCCCTCAAGCGACTCGCACAGGAGCACCAGATGATTCGAACCGCGCATTCCGGGTTCGGCGTCGCCGCGATCCTGGCCGTTGCCACCCTCGGTTTTTTCGCCACGGTCATGGCGGCTACCCTTGGCCACGTAGACTTCGCAGCCGATGATCGGTTTGACGTCGCGCTTGCTGGCTTCATAGAAGAAATTGGCGGCGGCGAAGAGATTGCCGTGATCGGTGATGGCCACGGCGGGCATTTTCTGCCGGGACGCTTCGTCCAAGAGCTCGCAGGTTTCGCAGGCCCCATCGAGCAGGCTGTAATCGGTGTGAACGTGAAGATGAACAAACTGCGGTTGGCCCATGGAACTTGATTCTAACAGGATACTGAAAAAGTCGATATGCCGCGCACCAATCGGAACGGCGAATCTGTCGATTCGTCCTGTTTACGGCGTCACACGGATGGGCGGTTATTGAGGTTGGGCTTGGCGCGTTTAGCCTTTTCCGAGAATGTCATTGGCCTTGGCGGTCCAAATAAAGGGTTTGGGTTGGCGATTATGCTCTTCGATATACGCGAGGGATCGATTCTTGGAGAGCTCCCTTGCCGGGAGATTCGGTTACCTAGCGTGACCTTCCCACCGGCGGCGTTACTTGCGCCCGTGACTCTTCTTGCCAGGGGCCGCACTCCTGCTATGGGAGGCCGGGGCAGCATGCTTTGCGTGGGGCTTCGGGCGCGCTGCTGTCCCCTTGGCGGCATGCGTTGTCGCCTCGATTTTCGCAGCCGCGTGCTTCTTGTGAGCAGCATCGCCCATGGCCGCAGCGGCGTGAGCTTTGTCGGCGCCCTTTGACGCCTTCTTTTCCTTCTCCTTCTTTTTTGGGGGTTCCTTGATGCCGCTGAGCTTTCGCAGAATTTTTTCCCTCTCCTCGGGAGTCTTCCCGCGGCCGGTAAGTTGCATGGCGAAGACTTGGTCGACAATCTGGTCGAACTTTGCTCCCCGCGGCATACCAAGCGCTTCCAGTTCGGTGGCCACCGCCGGAAGAGCAATGCGAACCGGGCGCCACTTGTTCAGGAAGGCCCGAATCTTTGAAAGGGCGGCTGATTTATTGGACTCAGCCATCAGGTACGCAATCTGATCGAGCGGAAGTTTCTCGAGAAATCGGAAAGCATCGATCGGAGCGTCCATCTTGCGCCCCGTAAGCTCCCTCTGGGCCTCCAACGATTCTTCCTCAAAACCGAGCGCGGATTCCACTTCGGCCGAACGGAACCCGGCCTTCTGGAGGATGTTGGCCTGTTCCCGTTTCTTTAAGCGTCCTAAAATAGCGAGGAGCATCGGGGCAGCGAGACGCGGACGGAAACCCGCGGTGAACAGGTCCTCGCGCACTCTCATCAGGCGTCCGATGGCGTCGTAAGCCGGATGTTTTTTCGCCAAGACCGGATTGATGGCCTCCAGGAGGTCGCGCTCTTCCCAAGCCTTCAGCACGACGGACGGCCTTTCTTCGCGAGCAACCGCTCGAAGCTCGCCACCGGCATCTTCCGGCGCAATGGTGTGCTGCAGATTGCGTTCGATGGCCAGGTCAAACCATTCCTGAGTGCGCTGCTCAATCTTGAAGCCCATGCGCGCCGCGAAGCGCAAGACCCGCAACAAACGGACCGGCTGGTTGGTGAAGCTGTGAATGGTGAGCGCACGCACTTCGGCCCGCTCGATATCGGACAGGCCGTTTGTGGGATCGAGCAGCAAGCCGCGCGAGGCGGGGTTCAAGGAAATGGCGATGGCGTTGAGAGAAAAATCGCGGCGGCGCAGATCTTCCATGATGGTGGACCAGCGAATCTCAGGGCGCGTTCCTGGGCGAACGTAATGGTCGTCGCGGGCGGCGGAAATGCTCCCTTCACAGTCGCCAGCGAAGAGCACCTCGACATGACGAAGTTTTTCATCTTCGGAGATGATCCGGGCGCCACCTTTTTCGAGTTCGTGCGCGATCTTCGAGGGATTCCCCTCCACGGTGAAATCGAGATCGCGCAGCGAGGCGCCGGTAACCAGGTCGCGGACGGTGCCGCCCGTCAGGTAAGCATTGAATCCGAGTGCGGCGGAGAGTTCCTGCACGCGCAACATCACGGCGCGCTGTTCGGGAGAGAGCCGGCTTTCCAGCAAAAACATGTAGTCTGGCATTGCGCTCCTTCTGCTTCAGGGTGTCCGCGCTGACTGCCGCAGAGACACCCGCAATGAGTTTCCCTGGCCTGCCGCGTTATGCACGCGGGTGATGCGCTTTGTAAATCTGCTTCAAACGCTCCTCGACGACGTGGGTGTAAATTTGGGTGGTGGAAATGTCCGCGTGGCCGAGCATGAGCTGCACGGACCGCAGATCCGCTCCGCGCTCGAGCAAGTGCGTGGCAAAGCTGTGCCGCAGCATGTGCGGGGTAAGCGCTACGCGCATACCCGCTTGGCGTCCGTAGGATGAAAGTATCTTCCACACGCCGACACGGCTGAGCGGCGCGCCCCGCCGATTCACGAACAAGGTTGGGCTGCGTGGCACTTTCCCGAGCAGCTTCGGCCGGGCGTCGCGGAGATACCTTTCGACGATGGTGAGGGCCTTCTTGCCAACGGGAACAATTCGTTCCTTGTCGCCTTTGCCGATGCAACGAACACAGCCGACTTTGGCATCGAGATCGCTGACGCGCAGCCCGGTGAGTTCCGACACACGCAAGCCGGTCGAGTACAAAACCTCGAGCATGGCGCGGTCCCGCAAGCCCAGAGGAGTCTTGACATCGGGCTGGGAAAGGAGGCGCTCGACTTCCTCGAGGCGGAGATAGCCCGGCAGGGAACGCCGGATTTTCGGCGATTCGAGATTCACGGAGGGATCTTCGGAAATCAGATCCTGGATCTGGGCAAAACGGAAAAAGTTACGCAGGGTGACCAGGTGCCGCGCCACTGTCTTGCTCTCGAGCTTTTGACGATAGAGTCCCGCGAGGAAATCCACAAGATCGTCGCGGCTGACGGCCTGGAGGCTCAGCTTGCGTTTGCGGGCAAATTCATCGAATTTTACGAGATCACGACGATACGCAGATACGGTGTTGGAGGAGAGTCCCTTCTCCACCCGCACGTGAGTCAAAAATGCCGAAGCAGTTGCCGCAATTTCCATCAGGGCTCCACGTATCCGTTCCCAGCGCCGACGGTGCGCCGCGTTGCAATTCCGTAGACCTCCTCGATTTCATGGCAGCGGAAGAGCCAAGCAAGGGCGAGGTAGACGGCAGTCGCCCCGATGATCAGGGCGGCAAAAACGACAAGTTGCACGAGGAAGCGCGAGTGGATCGTAAAAGCAGTGTAGTAATTTCCGAACCAGCACCCTACTCCCATGATACTGGCACACAAGGAGGTCTTTCCGAAGGATCGCAATATCTCCATCGTTCCCATAGCCCCGTAGCGCAAACGAAAAATAATAAACAGTGCGAAGAAATCAAAAAAGCAGGCGATGGCTGTCGCCAGGGCGGGACCGCCATTCTGCACGCGCTTGAAGAAAAATTGCAGAAAAATGATGTTCAGCAAAACGTTGATGCCCAGCGAAATCGACGCGACTATGACAGGTGTCTTAGTATCTCCCGTCGAATAGAAGGCTGGAACTACCAGCTTTACCGTTGCCAGTGCTGGCAAACCTACGGCGTAGTAGAGCAAAGCCCTTGCCGTCAAACGCGTGGACTCCGCAACAAACTGCCCGTGCTGGAACAACACCCTGATGATCGGCTCACGCAGAATCATCAGTCCTAGAGCCGCAGGTATGGTAATGAAGGCCACGATGCGCACGGAGAACGCCAGCGTCTTCTTCAGGGATTCGTAGTCCTTGGCCGCGGCCTGATGGGACATCATGGGCAGGATCGCCGTCGCCACGGCGATTGCATATCCCCCAAGGACCAGCTCCATAACACGGTCCGCAACCGTCAGTGCCGCCAAACTTCCTATCGGCATAACAGTTGCCGTCGCGAATCGCGTATCAACAAACAGATTAATCTGTCCGATACCGATTCCAAACAACCTTGGAATCATCAATCGAGCTACGTTCCTGATCCCAGGATGAGAAAAGGAAAGCCCGAAATTGAACTTCATGCCCTTTTGTACGAGGAGTGGTACCTGTATCAGGAACTGCAACACCCCCCCTACAAGCACTCCAACCACTATGGCCGTCGCAGAGTCCTTAAAATGGCTGCGGACCACCACGAAGGTAAACAGGATGGTTGCCAGATTCAGGCAGACTGGAGTCGCCGCGGGCAAGCCAAAGACATGAAAACAGTTCAATATACCCATCGCCAGTGCGGCCAATGCTACGAAAAACAGGTAAGGAAATACGATGCGGTTCAGCTCGATGGCCTGGGCCAAAAGACCATCCCGAGGATCGTGATTACCGCCACAACCAGAGCCAGGGTCCAAAAAAGCCGGTTCGCAAATTCCCAAACCTCCTCTTTAGTCTTTTCCCGCATGTAGGTGGTGAAGACCGGGATAAACGAAGCGGTCATCGAGCCCTCAGCCACCAGGCGACGAAATAGGTTGGGAATCCGGTACGCAAGATTGTAAGCGTCGGCTGCAGCAGTTGTGCCGAGCAGGAGGGCGATACGCTGCTCGCGTACATAACCGAGTATTCGGCTTACGATGGTGACCAGGGAGATGATCGAGGCCGACTTGAGGATGTGCTTTTTATCGGTCAAAGGGCAGTGCTCCGGGGCCCTAACCCTAATGAAAACAATAACTTGACAGGAAAAACGGACTTAACATAACATACATTCTGGCGATTGGCAAATCTGCGCCGTGCGGACCGGGACATAACCCAAATTTGAAAAATAAAGCCCCAGCGTCAACGCACAAGAAGGTCGTTGTTGTGCTCGCCGACAAGAAGCCCTTGCGCGGCTATTTGAACCCTGGGCGGCTGGGGCAAGCCGATCCCGTCGATCTGCTGACTCCTGAAGGGGAGCACATTGAGGTTCCGTTGGCGCGAGTGCGTTCGATCTATTTCGTGCGCGAGTTTTCCGACGAGTTCGAACCGGAACGCAAAGCGTTTCTGAGCCGGCCAAAACTGGACGGATTGTGGGTCAAGCTGCGTTACAACGACGGCGAAACTCTGGAAGGCGTTGTACCGAACGACTTGCTGTCGCTGTTGGATAACGGGTTGCAAATCACATCTCCGGACCTGAACTCTTCCACGGACCGTATCTTTGTTCCGCGTGCCGCGCTCTCTGAACTGACCGTTCTCGGGGTGGTAGGCATGGCGCGCCGCAAGCCGGCCGCTGCCGCTGCTTCACAGCCCCGTCTTTTCAGCGAATAGGCGTCGAGCCCAGCTGTACTTGCCTCTTTGGCCTATGCGAGACTCGCTGACAGCCTCTGAGGAGCTCTCTCCATGAAACTTTCCGAAGTTGCGCAGAAATTGGGATGCCGATTGGAAGGCCCGCCGGAACTCGAGATTCGCGGGGTAGCGGGAATCGAGCATGCCGAAGCGGGTCAGATTACGTTCCTTGCGAATCGGCGGTACTTTCCGCTACTGAAGACCACGCGCGCTTCGGCGGTTCTGGTCGAAGATGGAATTACGCTGGGTCGGGAGGCGGCTCTGCCGGCACTCGCGGCGCTGCGCTCTGGTAATCCCTATTTGGCATTTGCTCAGGCGATCGAGCTATTCCATCAGTCGCCCGGCTATGCGCCCGGGATTCATCCGACAGCGATCATCGCGAAAAGCGCCAGGATTGGCGAGGGGGCGCATCTTGGGCCCTACTGTTATGTTGACGAAGACGTCGAAATTGGCCACCATGCCGTGCTGCACAGCTTCGTCACTATCTATCGCGGCGCGAAGATCGGCAACGACTTCTTCGCCCATGCGCATGCTGTGGTCCGCGAGTATTGCCGTATCGGGAATCGCGTGATCTTGCAAAACGGGGTGATTATCGGCGGAGACGGGTTTGGATTCGCACATCAAGACGACGGTACTTGGTACAAGATGCGGCAGTCCGGTCCTGCAGTGCTGGAAGACGACGTCGAGGTGCAAGCCAATTCCTGCGTGGATCGGGCCACCATCGGCGAAACGCGAATCGGCCGGGGCACCAAGTTGGACGACCTGGTGCTCGTTGGCCACGCATCTGCAATCGGCGCAAACACATTGCTGTGCGGCCAGGTCGGA
>MNIJ01000011.1 GCA_001919715.1 Acidobacteria bacterium 13_1_20CM_58_21 | reverse complement strand
TCCACATCCGAGAGCGAACCCATGAGCGGCCGCTCGTGCTGGTCTTTGGGAGTTTCACTTGACCGCCGTTTCGCCGCCAGGTGGGCGACATCGTACAGATTTATGAAGACTACCAAGGGCGAGCAGATTTCTTGACAGTTTACGTTCGCGAAGCTCATCCCACCGATGAATGGCAGATGAAATCCAACGTGAAGGACGATGTCTGTTACGCGCAACCGAAAACACTCGAGCAGCGCGTGGCTATTGCCAATGATTTTACCAAGAGATTCAAGTTCCCTTTACCGTTCGGAATCGACGACATGAGCAACGCCGCAAGTGATGCGTATGCTGCATGGCCGGAGCGGATTTACATTATTGATGAAAGCGGTCGTATCGCCTACCGCGGCGGGATGGGCCCGTTTAACTACAAGCCCGAAGAAGCCCGGGAATGGCTTGCCGCCCGTTATGGAGCGGTGAAACACGACGCGCCGAAATCGCCAGCAGATGCTGCACCAGCGCCGCTGACGCCTCGCCCAGCCGCTCCAGCGAAATGACCCAGCCCGTGAAACGCAAAACCAGCAACAAGAAACGGGAAGCCGGCCCGCTTAAAAGAGTGGGGTTGGCGCGGGCGCTCTCGAAACTCGGCTATTGCTCGCGATCCCGCGCTGCCGAGCTGATTGCCGCCGGGCAGGTGAAATGCAATGGAGCGGTGCGACGCGATCCGCAAACGCCGGTGCACCTGGGAAGGGACCGGATCGAAATCGACGGGCAGGCGTTAGCACCTAGTTCCACAATTTATCTTGCTCTCAACAAACCTCGCGGCGTAGTGACGACCGCGGCAGACGAAAAAAGCCGGGAAACCGTGTACGCGTATTTGCCCGAGGGCCTGCCCTGGATTGCGCCGGTCGGCCGGCTCGACAAAGCGAGCGAAGGATTACTGCTTCTTACGAATGATTCGGAATGGGCGGCCCGCATTACGGCGCCGGAGACCCATCTCGATAAGACGTACCACGTGCAAATTCGGGCCATTGCCGATGAAGTGCTGGTGCAGGCGTTGCGAAGCGGAATCCGCGCCAATGATGGCGAATTGCTGTGCTTGAAAAAAGTCTGCATTCTTCGCCATGGCGAACGTTATTCGTGGCTCGAAATTGTGCTGGAAGAAGGCAAGAACCGGCACATCCGGCGAATGCTCGAAGCGCTGAAAATAGAAGTGCGCCGGCTCGTGCGTGTGGCCATCGGGCCGCTGGCGCTGGGCGAACTTCCGAAGGGCGGAACTCGTCGGCTGGAACAGCAAGAGAAGCAGGCCTTGGATCGCGCCATGCGTGCGCCGAACCGCGAACCCGCTTGTACTGCTCGGTAGCCAGACCTATTTGGATTTGTAAGTGAAGCTCACTTTTGTTTCTTCATCGAGAACCAGCGGCCTGACAAAGTTGTACGAATTCCCTGCCCTGGGCACATCCACTCGAACCGGCAGCACACCGGAAATGCGTTGCTGGAGATTCGTGACGTTCGAGGAAGCGGCCATCTGCTGCTTCTCGGGGTTCTTGCGCACGTCGCGCTGAAGACGTTCTAAATCAACAGTCGAATAGCCACTGAGTCGCCCGTTGGCGGCGGTAACTTCCACCAATTCCGAAGCCGCACCAACGCTGAGAGCGAAATTGAACGGCACCGGCCCCCCGCCGTTATAATCGATCTGACTTACAAGCTGCTTGAAGCCGAACGCATTGACTGCAATCTTGACTCGTCCCGTGGACAAGTTCGAAACGATCCAGCGACCGGAATTGTCTGTTACCACGGTTCGCTGCGCGCCCGTATCGATCTGCGTCACGGTGAGTTGCGCGTTGGGGACCATTGCTCCGGTGGGGTCTACAACGATTCCGCCTAGCTGTCCGGGAAGCAAAGACAACACTTCGAAGTTGCTGACGGAATATCCCCTGGCCATCCCGTTCGGGGCACCTTCCGGTCCGGAGACGTCCAGCCAAGCAGCCGGCAACAAATTCGCGGCGAGGGCGTCGCCGGCAAAGTCTTTCACCTTGTATTGTTCCGGGAGAAAGACCTCCCATTGTAGGAGGTTGATCGGGACGTCCATCTTCGGAAGCGCAAGGTCGGAGCCGCCTTTTTTCGCGAACGGCGCGCCCGAATGCATGAATACGAACGAAACCGTGTAGGAGTCGACTGGCCGAAAGCCCGCGCGCAGCAAGGGCACTCGGTTGCCATCCGGTCCCTCGACGGGCTTCACTTTTTCCCCGGCAACTTCGGCGGACAGAATGCTTGCGCCTGCGGGCAAAGCCACTTTCAAGAACGGCTGCGCCTGATTTTTGATGGTGAGTCTTATTTCCGTTAACGACCGCCCCTCCGTAGTCACGAGCGTTGTGACCACTGCACGTTCGGCGACCGCCGCGATCACGCTGCTGTCCGGAAAGCGCGTCCACTCGAGCGCGAGGGCAGGTTTCTCGTTCGGCTGTTTGTGATAACGAAATGCCGCTTCGATTGGAGAGTGCGCGAGCGAACGCAGAGACGGATTCATCTCCTTGAAATCTATACGCTTGAGGCCGCCGGATTCCGTGGCGGTTAACTCGATCGTTCCGGCGCCCTCGACCAGAACTTCGCCAGTTTCGCGCTGGGCATCCTTGAAGCTGAGAAACGGGGCGTCCGCCCTGGTGGCGGAGATTGATTTCTCCATGGAGATCAGGAACTCGTGGCTTCGCTGGGCTGGGCCGGTGACCTTCAGGGTCAAGACGCCCGATTCCACTTCGCTGGACTCCACCGATGCGCCGGTCGCGCCGGTGATTTGAAATCCTGCTGGGACTTCAATTTGAAATTGAGAGGGCTCGCCTTGCACAACGGTAATATCGGCGAGAGCGGCGATGCGAATGTCCGCTTCGCTGACGGAAACGAGGGTCTTGACGTCAGAGAGAAAGCGCACCTCTTTGGGCACAACAGGGGTGGCCGTCTCCCGGGTTGTCCACCAGATGTTCGTGGGCTGTCCGGGGACGAGCGTGGCTTCGATGGCAGTTTGCCCCTTCTCGGAGGACCTGGAGGTGATGAGGCCAAGGCTGATTCGAACGTTGGTGTGGTCGCCCGGAACAACAAGCGCGAGCCGCACACTACCCGCCGACGGCACGGGAAGACTAAAGGAAGCGCGCCCCGCTTCAATGCTCAACGGAAGGCCGGCATCGAGCGTGACGGCGAAGTCCGCCGGTCCAACAAGAACAGCCGTGTGGGTTCCATTTTCTAGTGCGAGAGGCAAGCCCTTCCCCTCCTGGCGAGCGTCGAGAATAGCCATGCCCGTGGTCAGAGGAATCTTGGTTGCGCCCTTATGAAGGATTTCTCCCTGCAGCTGCACAGTGCCCTGCACCGATTCGTTGGCAACACGGAAATTCAGGTCCGCGCGCTTCATGGTGTACGGAACAGGCGGCGCATCTGGTTTCCTGGCTGGTTTGCCGGCGAGTTCGATCAGCCGGTTGTATTCGTCGAGAGGAAGCGTGACATTGCCCGCAGCCGGTACGGGAGGACGAGCGAGTTCGTCTGCTGCTGCAAAACAAGGGAGAACCAGCATCCATGCCACGATTATTGATAAGATCTTTTTCACTTGCCACCTGCCTTTTTCTCGTGCTGATAAGTTAATCCTGGGGAGGGAGCCTGATTTTCGGCGGTCAGTTCGGAGACCAAGTAGAGCGAAGGTCCAAATGCGGGGAACGCCACACGAATGGGGAGAATCCCAGCGCGCTTCCCTACGAACGAGTCAGCCCTGAATTTATCGACAAGAGCCTGAGTTGCGACTTGAGAGCGCTTCGATTTTTGTTCGTCTTTGGAATCCATGTCCGCTGACGGTGGCAGCGGAGCGACTGGGGACCCGACTACCGCAGCAACTGTTCCTCCAACCCCTCCGCTGAATGTCGCTGGAGGATTGAGCGCGGAGGAGATGGGATTTTCATAGGGTGCGGTTCGAAATGCTCCTAGTTCGGGCGTCACTTTAAAGAGCGGGGGATGATAAACGAGGAGTCCCGTGCGCGAGACCGGCAGATCAAGAGCAGGCAACGCCAATTTGAACTGGCCCTTGTCATTCCAGGCGGCGCCGCGGCTCAAATAGACAACTTCAACGGCGAACTCAGGCGCTTCCTCCCCGGCGCGCGCTTTATCGAGGGGCAAGAGGAGGCTGCCGTCCGGCGACTGCCCCGGCCGCACCGCTTTGCCCCCTAGGGATGCGCTCCAAAGCGTGGCACCTGGCGGCAAGGTAATCTTCAGGAAGTTGCGCTGGTTATTTCGAACGGCGTAGCGCGCCTGGACCAGCGTTTTCCCTTCGCTGCTGATCAGCACCTGGTAGCGCGCTTCCGAGACGTTGGCCATCAGCATGGCTTGAGGCGTATAACGCGCCACGTTCAAGCTGAGCGACCGCGTCAATTTCCCGTCTCCGGTGCGAAACCGGAATGCCGCGAGCGAAGGAGACTGTCGATTCGAAACCATTTCGCCGAGGTCCGTCGCGTCCGCGCTATCAAGTCCTTCGGATTTGAGATCCTTGATTTCTCCGGCGCCGAGGACTTCCACGGCGACCCCGCCGTTTTCGCGCTCGATGTTGAGAAGACGAAGGAGAGGAATTTCAATCTGTCCTTCGCGAGGGCTGCGCGTTTCTCCAGTCACGACGAACCGTGCATTTTGCTCTACCGCTTCCAGGAATGTAACCGAGAGTTCGTTGGCCTTCACCTCCCAGTCAGCCACCATTGCGCCGAGAACCTGATTGATCGTTACTTTATCGGGGATCTGAATTCGCGCGAAGTGTGCTGCGCCCTGCGTTACCTCCAGGTTGACTTCGGCGTTGATGGAAGTCGAGTCTTCGCCGAGCCCCAGGAGTTGTGTCAGTGATCCGCGCATTCGCAGAGGCTGCGTGGCGCGGTGGTCCTCGGTCTTCCTGCGCCAAGCGAACGCCAGTGCTTCGTTTCCGCGTCCGTAAGCGATCCACCTGCTTTCCGCCGCGAATTCGGATTTCTCAGAGAGAAGGCCGCCCGTGAGTCTGACGTCCACGCCCGGGCGAGGAAGTTGCACGGACGCGCGCGTAACGCCGGACGTGGTCGAAGGCAGCGTAATACTCTCTTCGCCCGTGGACGAGGCCACGGGAATGGCGATATCAAGCAGCAAGACCGCCCGACCCGAATGGGAAAGGAGTGCGGAGAGCTGGCTTCCCGCTTTGCCGCTGGTATCGGACACGAGAGAAACGAGTTTACCGTCGAGTCTTGCTTCGCGAACCAGCAGACCCGCCGGAATCGGGACGCGTACCCAGCCGTCCTTCAAGACATCGACCGTCAGACTCGCACGGCCGGAAGCGAGTTCGCCATCAATGCGTAGCTCGTAGTCAACCCGCGTGAGCGTGGCCTCGACCGGAGGCGGCTCCGGGTCGCGTTCGATGGGATACGCCTTTGCGTGGAGGGTGCGATATTCATCGACAGGTAAGACCACCCAGCCCGGAGAATGAGCGGTGGTCTGTCCAAAGGAGCGGGCCACAGAAGCAAATACAAGTATGAGCAGATAAGCACAGCAGAATGGCAATCCGGGCCTTTTTTTCGGCGCGAGAGTCGCTACAATTCGTGCGGGCATAGATGTAGCCTCCTCATCTTCAAGATGGACGAACGAGTAGGTTCTGCTGGCGACCCGGGGACGGAGCGTGCTGTTGAGTGGATAGGATGGCGCGCTGGGCGAAGATGGTTGTTCCATCGAGTGACTCCTTCAGAAAAAACGAGCGAGCACGGCATACGACTGCCGGTACTGTACGGTTAGAACGGCGAGTGGACTATTTCTTGCAGGGCTCGTTAGCGAGGTGGAACTCTAACGCCTGCAATTTCCCCTTGACAACCCACCACAGGAGATGTATTTAACCTATAGGTTAATTATGCCATGATCTCCGATCGCCTCAGCGTCACCTTCGCGGCCCTTGCCGATCCCACCCGTCGCGCAATCCTGGCGCGTCTAATGTCCGGAGAGGCCTCGGTCACGCAACTGGCTGCGCCGTTCGAGATCAGCATGCCCGCCATCTCCAAGCATCTTAAGGTGCTGGAGCGCGCCGGGCTTATCGCGCGTGGACACGAGGCGCAATGGCGGCCCTGCCGACTCAAGGCAGGTCCGCTCAAGGACGTTGCCGATTGGGCGGAGCACTACCGGCGGTACTGGACGGAGAGCTTTGATCGTCTGGATAACTCTTTGCGCGAGGTACAGAATAGGGAGAAGAAGCATGGCTACGGGAAGCACGGTGAGAAGAGAAAAAGAGCTTGAAGTGGTGCTCACTCGGGTCTGCGATGCTCCAAGAGAGCCTGTTTTCAAGCGTGGACCGATCCAAAGCACATGGCACAAGTGGGGGGGCCGATGACGGGGTTTATCCGGAGATCGTTGCATCCGAACAGTTCGTCTTCATGAGGGCGGCGCTGCACAAAGAGGGTGATCCGCCCCTTGAAGTGCTGGGCACCGTGACCTTCGCCGAGCAAGGCGGCTCACAGGAAACAAAAGTGGTGGACGCGCGTCATTAAGAGCACTGCCAAGACCACTGCGGATCTCCCGGGAATGGAAGCGGGCTGGAAACAAAGCTTGGAGCGTCTCAACGCATACCTGGCGGCGGAATCAAGGGAGGAATCATCATGACCGAAGACCACACGCAAGATTCACAACTCCTCGAGTTCCTCCTGACCCTCTTGCGCGATCTGAAATTCGCGGCCCGCTCGCTTGCCCGTGTCAAGGGGCTTGCCGTCACCGTGGTGCTCACGCTGGCGCTGGGCATCGGCGCCAACGCCGCCATCTTCAGCGTGGTGCGTGGTGTGCTGCTGCGGCCACTCGTCAACCGCGACGAGGACCGGCTGATCTACATCCGCCAAAGTGCGCGCGGCATCGGCGCCGACAACGCTGCGTTCTCCGTGCCGGAAATTCAGGATCTGCGCGCACGTGTCAAAACGCTGAGCGCGTTCGGCGACTTCTCCACCATCGGCTTCACCATGGTCGGCCTTGGCGAGCCGCGCGAGGTGCGCGCCGGCGTGGTCGGCGGATCGTATTTCGAGGTGATGGGGCTGCACGCAGTACTCGGCCGACTGCTCGACGCGCGAGACGATGGCCCGAACGCCGCCGGCGCGGCCGTGCTGACCTATCGTTTCTGGAAGACCGGACTCGACAGCGATCCGTCCGTTCTCGGCAAAACTGTCAGGCTCGGCACGCGCTCGGCCACCATCGTCGGCGTGTTGGAACCGTCGGTACCGTATCCGGCGGAGACCGAGATCATCGCCAACGTGGTGACCAGCCCGCATCATCTGTCGGCCACGATGGTGACCGGCCGAGTCCATCGGATGACTGAGCTATTCGGCCGGCTCGCTCCCGGCGCGGATCTCGCATCAGCGCGCGCCGAGCTGCGCGCCGTTCATGGGGCGATCGTTAAAGAACACCCTGAAGCGTATTCGGCGAAAGCGGACTTCCAGATCGACGCCGTGCTGATGCGCGACCAGATCACTTCGCGCGCGCGGACGGTGCTGCTGGTGCTGCTCGCTGCCTCAGCGCTTGTGTTCGTCATTGCGTGTTCAAACGTTGCCAACCTGATTCTCTCGCGGACGGTTCGGCGCGAAGGCGAGCTGGCGATCCGGGCGGCGCTCGGCGCCAGCCCCAAGGCGCTGCGGCGCACCCTGCTGGCCGAAAGCCTGCTGCTCTGCGGCGCTGGAGCGACGCTCGGAGTGCTGAGCGCGCGGCCGATGGTGGCCATCCTGGCCCGGTACGCCGCCCGCTTCTCGGTGCGAGCGCTGGATCTGACGGTGGACTCCAGCATGCTGTGGGTCGGAGCTGTGCTGGCGGTCGGCGCGGCGGTGCTTTTGGCATATGTCCCGCACCTACCGTCGGCCGATACGTCGAATGGATTGGGCCTATCGAATGGCAGTCTGCGGATCACCGGCAGCACGAGTCGGCGGCTACGCGTATTTGCCGTGACTCAAATCGCAGCGTCCTTCGTGCTGCTGGCCGGCGCCAGCATGTTGCTTAAGACACTGCTCGCGCTGCAAACCGCGCAGACCGGCCTCGACACGCGCCACGTGCTCGCCATCAACGTACCGGCGATTTCCTACGGGCGGACGCCAGATCAGATCACCGCTTTTTACAAAGAATCCATGCGGCGCATTACGCAGCTGCCCAGTGTGGATCGCGTCGCCTTTGGCATCGTCGTTCCTTGGCGCGACGCCGGCAGCTTCGGTCCTGGCTTCGAGTTTTCGGCGGACGGTCACGTGCGGGCGCCCGGCGAAGAAGATCCACGAGCGCAGTTGCGGACAATCTCGCCCGGATTTTTTGCGGCCCTGGGCGTCCCGATGATCGCCGGACGCGACTTCAACGACGCCGATCGCCTAGGCGGCGAGTCGGTCGTCATCGTGAGCCAGAGGCTGGCGCAGCGGATGTTTCCGAATCAGGATGCGGTTAACCGCCACATTATGTGGACCGATCCGGTGATGAAGTTCATCGACATCAGCACAGCACCCCGGCGCATCGTCGGCGTCGCAGCCGACGTGGACGACGAACACGTGGTGCCGGGCCCGACCTTGACCGTATACCACCCCTTCGAGCAGCAGGAGATTTGGGGAGGCCGTCTGTTCGTTCACGTAAGCGCGAATCCGTACGCTCTGGTGACCCCGATCACTCGCATTATCCGGGACATGTCCGTGGACCAGCCGGTCGAGCGCGCGGCGACGCTCGAAGACGTCCGCGCCGAAGTGCTCACGCCAGACCGGCTGAACACGCTGGTGTTCGGCGGCTTCGCCGCCGTCGCCCTGGCGATCGCGGTGGTCGGCGTCGCCGGCGTGCTGGCATTTTCGGTCAGTGGGCGGACACGTGAGTTCGGTATCCGCCTGGCAATCGGATCGCAGCCCCGGCATCTCCTAACGGGTGTCATCGCCGAGGGCGCAGTGATGGCGTCGGCGGGCGTTGCGGCAGGCGCGGTGTGCGGGTTCGCGCTGGCGCGTCTGGCGGGCAGCTATTTCCAGGACGTGCAGATGCCGGGTGCCGTGCCGGTGACCGGCTCGGCGGCCGTGCTGCTCACGCGTCGACGTCATGCAGGCGCTGCGATGGGACTGAAACAGGCCGTACGCTTTCGTCCCGCCGCGCGCTTCACGATCTATACCCGCATGCGATCGGCGATTCGCTCCGCAAGGGCGCTGATCGTGCGCGAGGGGTTTACACCCAGCGGTTTGGGAATAATTGCACCGTCGGCAACGTAGAGATTCTTGTATCCAAACACTTCGCCTTCGTGATTGACGACGCCGTCATTGGGCGTCGCGGCCATATTGCAGCCTCCCAGGGGATGCGGAGTAATCAGTTCGTGTGAAAGCGCCCAAGTCGGCAAGGGAAACGGATGGCCGTCGGTAGCCTCCGCAAGTGTATGATGCCGCTTTTCGATGGTTTTAAACAAGGGTAGCGAACGCGTGATGTCCCACTTCAAATCCAAAGTCCCGTTGGTTAGCAATAATTCGCCATCGCCCGCATCGACTCCTTGAGCGAACCAGGGCATCATGTGCTTGAAAACGTCGAAATTGGCCGTAAATAAAGTCAAATGCTGGAGCAGGGACTTCATATTGAACCCTTCAAGAAGATGGCTTTCACTTGGTTGTTTTCGTACGCGGCTGAGCAAAGCTTCAAAATATTTGTTCATCACGTTGGGGGTGCCGCCGTCTTGAATCCAGTAAGTCTTCCCGTTGTCGCTGGCATCGAGGTAATCGATCACTGCGCCAATGGTCGTTCCGCGATCGGGCCAGAGCGTGGGATGCAAATACATCGCTGGGGTAAGAAAATCGCCGTTGCTGCTCCAGTGTTTGCCTAAAGAAGGACTCAGACCTGGCAGCGTACGGTGAATGTCCCTGCATTGCAGCAGAAGTTCTGTGGAACCCATCGATCCGGCGGCGACGATCACGCGCTCAGCCGTGGTGGAACCTGGAATGGAGCCGCCATTCTTGAATTCGTTGTGGTAGACGCGGTAACCGCCGGCGATGGCCTCAATTTTGGTGACCAGATGCAGGGGGCGAATCTCTGCTCCATTCCTGCCGGCAATATGCAGATAGTTCTTGTCTAGAGTGTTTTTTGCATCTGCTCGGCAGCCAATATCGCACTCTCCCAAATGGGCGCAAGTTCCCTGCTCCACGCCATGCTTGTTGGTGAAGCGCTTGCTGTTCTTGAGGTTGGGCTCGGTATCGAAGTCATAGACGAGATTGTTGTCAAAGGAAACGGCGAGCTTGGCGGGGTGGAAACGCTGGCGCTGCCCCAGTTTGTCTGCCGCCTCCTTCATCAGTTGAACGCGGGGGCTCCACTGATTCTGCGGCACTTCGTGAATGTCTAAAACGTCGGCGACGGTCGCGTAGTAAGACTGGAGTACTGCGAAGGTGATCTCCGGAGGCCAGCCAGATTCAAATACGGACTCTGGTGGAACTGCGGAAACGTTTGCGTAGATCAGGGATCCACCGCCCACACCGGCTCCAGCAATTACTGCCATACCTTTGAAGCGCCGCAAATCTGTCCAGCCGTGGTATTGCTTGGGGTCCACGTGGCTCCAAATCCACTCGTCTTCCAGTTCTCGAGGGTAGGTGGTGCGGTCCCATTTCTTGCCGCGCTCCAGCACCAAGACCATCTTGCCCTTTTCGGCCAGACGGCACGAAGTAACAGCGCCACCGAAACCACTGCCAATCACGATTACGTCAAAATCCATCTGGCACCTCCACTAGAATGGATGGAAGAGTCTTGAGTATATGGCGGAATGAAATCCACTCCTTCTTTTTTCATTGTCCGACTTCCAACACATGAACGGCACATGCAGTGCACAGCGACACGAACGTGTTCAACATTCTTTCGTCCCAAACCGTGCATCCGGGGAGTGACAACGTTATGGCATCAATCGGAAACTCGGCCTCAATATCGGGTACCCGACACCGCAGTTAGGCCTCCGACAAGGGCCCTGGGAGTGGCACAGAGCGGTCTCTATGGGGGGAAGAGGATTTTCAAGCGGTGGTGCTCTTGGCAAGAACCCATTCAAGGGCATCGTCGAGATTGCGGAAGACGCGAATCCCTGTTTCACCCAAGGTGTCACCAAATATCTCGAACATTCGAGCCAGGCCAAACACAACGTCACTGCTCACAAGGATGGCACGGCGAGAACCAGGTGACAATATGGACCGTTGGGCTAGCCTCCCAAATTCTACGTTTGTGACTTGGGTCTAGTCCATTAACTGAGAGAAGAGGGGAGAAAAATCGGCGTCCTTCAGGAGTTTCTCCTGATGCGCCATCCCTTCGTCCGGCTGCCTACCTTGCACCATCCTAGCGCGGCGTATGGCGGTAACAGCTTCAAACCAAAAAGCCCGATCCGCTCGGCGCGCGTGTGGCACGGTCCGCCTCACCGTCCTCGGCCCCCTTCTTTGTAACCACCACTGAGCACCGATCTCGCGATGGAGCCGACCCCAATTGTAAATTTTCCAACGAACGCCATCCAGCCGCGTTCCGCCCAGCATTGAAATGTTTGTTGCAAAAACCACAACATGCCTCCAGAGAACAAAAGCACTATCAGCCAGCGGAACGCCGTTGCCAACAAGGCGGCGGTAAGGACCGGCCATTCGATTCGGAACTGACCAAGGACGCGTGCGCGGTCCAGCATCCAATGCCATCCGGTATGAGCGACCAGCGCCGACAGGATGATGGTGCCCATGCGTTCTGCAACAGCGTAACGGAACAAGAGCAGCAGCACTGGGATGAGTACAATCAGTACTAGCAGCTGGCCTAGTTCGACGCCGACATTGAAGGACAGGAGCGAGGTCAGCAAATGCGCTCCGGCGAACTGCAGCGATTCCCGCAAGGCAAAGGAGAAACCAAATCCGTGTACCAGGCCGAACCCAAAGGCCATCATCCAGCGGCGCTGTAGGGTGCTTTCACCAGCAATGTTTTCGAGCGCCATATAAACGATGGAAATGGCAATGAGCGTTTCGATCAGCGGCGGAAACCAGAGAAAATTCGGTGCGAGGTCGTAGGCGGAGGCGATCAGCGTAATGGAATGCGCGATGGTAAATGCGGTAACGACCGGGATGAGCGCGCCGAGGCGACGGAATGGGATCACCAGGCAAAGCAGAAACAGCAGATGGTCGGTGCCGTCCAGAATGTGGAAGAATCCTAGGTCCACAAAGCGCAGGGCCGCCTGGTGCCACTGCGGTTCCAGCCGGACTAGGCCGGGATCGCCGATGAATTCGAAAGCGCGAACCCCACCGCTGGCTGGCAGAAACCGAAGAACAGTGACCACACGAAGGCCCAGCCTCGCAAGCGCCGGGTGGATGGAAAACCGGGATTGCTCCGACTGGATTGGGAATTCGAACAATACGTCGAGCATGGTCTGGTCCCAGTAGACGCTTGTGTCGTTTGAAAGCGGCGGTCCGGCGATGTGGGCCAACGCATCCTCGTAAGAAGCGAACGAGCGGTCCGACGGAAGCGAGATGCGAGTCGCAAGGATTTGGGGTTTCGTAAGGCGAGAATCGCCTTCGAAGACTTCTATGAAGTCGGCGATCCAGAGCGTAGCGGCGCCGGGGAGTACGTCTCCGATTCGACGGAGATCGAGATAGCCGGGCCCGCGCTCGGGAAAATTGATATCGCGCATGGCTTTGAGCGGAACACGAACGAGGAGATGGAGCCGATTGCCCTGCGACCTGACAAATGCCTGGACGATGACATCGTTCGGGATGTCGTGAGCGCCTGCGCTACTTGGAAAAAACAAATATAGAGTGGCCAGAAACGCGACAAAGATGCGAGTCATGAGAGTGCCGCCTACTTGGCGGTGTAGCCCGCGGGTAATATTTTGTGGGGATCGACCCGCACAACAAGGTAGACGATCTGGTCCGTGGCGATTTCGCTGAACCAGTGCGGAGTGTTCGGTGGAATGATGACGACGTCACCGGGAGCGAGCTTGCGGCTCACGCCACCCTGAATTGCAGTGCCGCCCGTACTGGGGCCGTTGAGCACTCTCACGACTGGGCTCTCCGCCGGAACCTCCCTTGGATTCTCCAGTGTCCCGCCCGTTACAAGAGTACCGGTCCCCTCAATCACGTGATAGACCTCGGTGATCTGGCTGTGCTCGATGCCGCTGGGAGCGTCTTTGCCGGAAGTCTTGGCGCGATGGACGACACCGATGCTGACATTGTATTCACCGTTGACACTCACGACGCGAATGGCTTGATCGCTGACGCGATCCGCGTCCGTCTTTTGCACCATGGCTTGAACTTCTGCGCTGCTAACGTCCGTGGCGGTTCCGCGTGGCAGGTGCGGAGCAGGACTTGGCGTTTGCGCCCGAAAACTTGCCGGAATGGCAATCGCCAACACGAATGCGAATGCCAGAAAACCCGGTAAAACTCTCCGCATGATGCCCTCCTTCGGGGAATGAGCATGATTGGCCGGCTCACCTGCTGGATTTTGGCCACACGACACCCTGGTCTTTTTTCGTGGCCGGGGCCATG
>MNIJ01000204.1 GCA_001919715.1 Acidobacteria bacterium 13_1_20CM_58_21 | reverse complement strand
GTGCACACGGATCTCGGGCACCGCACGGTGGGGGCCAAGATCAACGGCCGAATCGTTCCCCTGCACTACCGGCTGAAGAGCGGCGACGTGGTCGAGATCCTGACCACGAAGACCGGGCGCGGCCCCTCCCGCGACTGGATGGCGCTCGCGGCCTCGTCTCGCGCCCGCAACAAGATCCGCCAGTGGTTCTCGCGCGAGACGCGTGAGGAGACCGAGAAGAAGGGCCGCGACGCGCTCGAGCAGGGCCTCAAGAAGCAAAGCCTTCCCTACAAGAAGCTCGTCGGCTCCGCCGTCCTGGCCCAGGTGATCCGCGAGACCGGCTTCAAGAAGGCCGAGGACTTCTACGTCGCGCTGGGCTCGGGCAAGGTGCCGGTCGGTCAGATCGTCAACAAGGTCCTGAACCGGCTGAAGACGGAAGAAGTCGCCCAGGAGGAGGCGGTCCCGCTCAAGGCCCCGAAGGCCGGCCGCGCGATCGCCGGCGACGATCTCGGGATCCGGGTCAAGGGCGTCGAGGACGTGCTCGTCCGGCTGGCAAAGTGCTGCACGCCCGTCCCCGGCGATGAGATCGTCGGTTACATCTCGATGGGCAAGGGCATCACGATTCACCGCGCCGACTGCTCGAACGTCAAGGCCCTACGCCGCAACCCGGAACGGTTCACACCGGTCGACTGGGACGGCGGCGCCACCCACAGCTTCCTCGTCCAGATCGCGGTCGACTCCTGGGATCGGCCGCGCCTGCTCGAGGATGTCGCGCGCACCTTCGCCGAGCACGCGGCCAACATCGTCGAGTACGGCGGCCATGTCGAGGATCAGCTGGCGAAGAACTGGTACACGGTCGAGGTCGGCGACGTGAAGGCCCTGCGCGGGCTGCTGACGGCGCTTCGGAACGTGGACGCGGTCTTCGACGCCTACCGCGTCACACCGTCGTAACGGGGCCCAGGAGGCCGAGCCCGCGCACGTACCCAAACGAGGGACATGCCCGCCGCGGACATTCCCCTTGGGGCACCCCTAACCCACCACCCACCGGCGATCCTATCGCGGAAAATGTGCCGCGTTTGCAGCCAAAATGTCACGATTTGGCCGGCTCGGGTGCAAACCCCTCGAACGAGGGATCGTCCCTCGAATGCGCGGGGTACCTTGAACGAGGGATAGCGCGTTCCCCGGATCCGGCTTACAACAAGAGCGGGGAGAGGTCAGCGCATGAGCTGAGGCGCCCGCCGCTTCGAGGACGGCGAGCGGGCGCCCGGCTCAGCCAGTTTGACCTGTCGCTTTCGCTCGGGTGAAAGGTTCATTGGTCTCGCCGGGTCTCTACGCGAGCGACGTACCACGAGATCAGGGTCGCCACCCGCTCCACGAACGCGCGATCGTCGGCAGCGAGCGCGAGCGAGCCGATCTCCGAGCCTTCGTGGACGACCGGTGCGACGATCCGCTCACCCTGCTCGCCGTCTGGGAGCGCATCACCGAGACCTTTCCTCCCCGCGACCTGCACGCTCGCGAACGAGATCCCTCGCGAGCGAAGGGCCGCCAGCACCTCCCGCAGAACGTCTTCGGCGTTGCCGCCGCGATTGAGGATCCGCTCGACCGCCTCGAGCGCCCCGGGATAGTCGATCGCGCCGCCGCGGCTCACGCGGCCGCGATCTCGCAGTCTCCGTCCTCGAATCCGCGAATCGCGTCCCTGTACCAGCCGGGAATCGTCCGGGCGCGGCGCTCCGCGAGATCGACCAGGACGAGCGTCTGCGTCGCCGTGACCATTAGCACGTCGTCCTCGACGCGGTAGGCGGCGCACTCGTAGGTCGCGCTCGTCCGGCCGATCTTGAGCATGCGGATGAAGATCTCGATCAGGTCGTCGAACTGCGCCGGTGCGAAGTACTCGACCGAGGAGGCGCGCATCACGAACTGCTCCTCGCCCATGGCCTCGCCGAGCAGATCGAGGTGGCGGTGGTACTCGACTCGCGCCTGGTCGAAGTAGGGCAAATAGCGTCCGTAATAGACGATTCCCTGCGCGTCCGTGTCCGAGAACCCGACGCGGGTGAAAGCCGCGTACTTGAACGGTGGCTTGCGGTCCGTTGCGTGGCCGAGCTCGATACTCACGAGCGGATGGCCGCCAGCACTTCGTCGCGCTTGCGCTCCATCAGCTCCGGTGTTCGTGCCTCCAGATTCAGTCTGAGCAGAGGCTCCGTGTTCGACGGACGCACGTTCATGTGCCAGTCGCCGGCGTCGATCGAGACGCCGTCGAGGTGGCTCACCTCGCCCTCGCTTCCGAAGCGCTGCTGCAGCTCTGCCAGCTTCCCCGCCACGTCGGCGACCGGCGTGTTGAGCTCCCCGGTCAGGAAGTAACGGTTGCGGTAATCAGCGAGGATCTCGGACAGCTTCCGCCCCTGCTTCGAAACCAGCTCGAGCATGAGCAGGAAGGGGACGACCCCCGAATCCGCTTGCGAGAACTCGCGGAAGTAGTAGTGCCCGGACACCTCGCCGCCGAACGCCGCGCCTTCCTCGCGCATCCGCTGCTTGATGAACGCGTGGCCGACCCGGTTGATCAACGGCACGCCACCGCCGCGCTCGATCGTCTCGGGAACAGCCCAGCTCGCGCGGAGGTCGTAGATGATCTTCGCCCCCGGTTCCTTCTCGAGCAGCGACGCGGCCAGTAGGGCGGTGACGAAGTCGCCGGGCACGAACTCCCCGGTGTCGTCGACGAAGAAGCAGCGGTCGGCGTCGCCGTCGAATGCCGCCCCCAGGTCGGCGCCTTCCTCGAGCGTCTTGGCGACGATGAACTCCCTGTTTTCCGGGAGCAGCGGGTTCGGCGGGTGGTTCGGAAAGGTCCCGTCGGGCTCGAAGAAGCAGCGAACGGCTTTGATCGGTAGCCGCTCGAGGACAGGCGGCAGCATCGCGCCGGCCATTCCGTTCGCCGCGTCGATCACGACCCGGAGCGGCTTGATCGCCTCGACGTCGACGAAGGAGAGCACCCGGTCGACGTAGGCGGGCCAGATGTCGTACGGCTCGACGCGGCCGCGGCCCCCGGACTCCGAGCGGCCGGTGATCTTCAAAGCCCGGTCGCGGATGTCGAGCAAGCCCGACTCTCCGCCAACGGGCAGTGCGCCGCGGCGGACGATTTTCATGCCTGTGTACTCCTTCGGATTATGCGAGGCGGTGACCGCAGCCCCGCCGTCGAGTTCGAGCTCGCCGACGGCGAAATAGACCATCTCCGTGCCGACGAGGCCGAGCTCGAGCACGTCGGCGCCCGCG
The DNA here is from genome assembly GCA_001919715.1 of Acidobacteria bacterium 13_1_20CM_58_21. Classification (GTDB taxonomy): domain Bacteria; phylum Acidobacteriota; class Terriglobia; order Acidiferrales; family UBA7541; genus Acidiferrum. The sequence goes on along the minus strand of MNIJ01000204.1, from coordinate 3,921 downwards.
TCCGCGGCTCCATCCCTCACCGCCGCGGCCATCGCCGGGCTCGTCACCCGCATGTCGTGTCCGACCGCGATCTTCTCCGGCTCGAACTGCTCGACGAAGGCGCGGCCGATCGCGTAGGCGCCCTCCTCATCGACCTCCGTGGGGTAGATGCCACGGACGTCGTACGCCTTGAAGACCTTCGGGTCGAGCACTGCCCGGATGCTAACGGCGACGCCTGGCTGGTCCACGATCGGCCGACCAACGGCGCCCCGGCGGACACTGCGGCAAAGGCCGACCGGGGCACCGCTGAGCTTCGAGCTTGCCGCGCCCGGGCTGCGTGGTATGCGGCCGGCCGCGTGGCCCGAGGGGAGGGGAGATGCCGATCGCGGCCCTTTGCAGGCACTCAGTCCGGGAGGCGGGGGACACTCGCCTCCTACGGAGCCGCTGTCAAACCAAGGCCCCGCAGTTTGCGTTCTATTTTTGTCAGCTTTCGCCGTATTCGAGGAAACGCGACCGTTTTGCACCGGATCGGGGTGCTGAGCGGCGCGAGGCAGGGCACTCGCGACGCCCTGTTTTGCAAACCGCGGTTTTGGCTTGAAACCAGGATTCTCAGGACTTTTGACGGCCGCGCGGTCGTTCATACACTTAGGCTCGTGGAACGCAAGCTGGCAACCGTTCTGTTCGTCGATCTCGTCGATTCGACGTCGCTCGTCGCGGGCGCCGATCCTGAGGTCGCGCGCCGGCGCGTGACGCAGTTCTTCGAGCGCGTTTCGCATTGCGTGACGACACACGGTGGCATCGTCGAGAAGTTCGCGGGCGACGCCGTCTTGGCCGCGTTCGGGATTCCGCAGGCGCACGAGGACGACGCCGAGCGCGCGGTCCGCGCCGCGCTGTCGATGCTCGACTCGGTCGCGGAGCTCGGGCTCGAGGCACGCGTCGGCGTCGAGTCGGGCGAGGTCGTCGTCGACGAGAGCGATTCGACCTTTGCGACGGGCGAGGCGGTGACGCTCGCGGCGCGGCTCCAGCAAGCAGCCGGCGCCGGCGAGGTGTTGATCGGCCCGCATGCCTACCGGCTGACGAGCGGGCGGGTGCAGGCCGAGGACGTCGGCCCACTCGAGGTCAAGGGCTTCGGCGACCGGATTTGGACGTGGCGGGCCGAGGCTGTTCTCGATGGCGCGCCGGCGCGACGGGGCATCGCAGCGCCCCTCGTCGGCCGCGAGGCCGAGCTCGAGCTGCTCCAGAACACGTACGAACGCGCCGTCCGCAATCGCCGTGCACACCTGTTCACGATCTACGGCGACCCGGGCGTCGGCAAGAGCCGGCTCGCACACGAGTTCGTGGAAGGCCTCGAGGGCGCGACCGTGCTTGGCGGCCGTGCTCTGCCCTACGGCGAGAGCGTGACGTACTGGGCGCTTGCCGAGATGGTGAAGTCCGCCGCGGGAATCACCGACGACGACCCGCTCGAGGTGGCCGTAGAGAAACTGCGCGAATCGTGTGAGAACGAGGCGATCGCCGATCTGCTCGGACTTGCCTCCGGCGTGCTCGAGGCGGTCAAGGGCGAGCGAAGCCAGCAGGAAATCGCCTGGGCGGCACGCGAATGGGTCGAGCGAATGGCCGAGAACCAGCCGCTGGTACTCGTATTCGAAGACATCCATTGGGCCGAGGACGCGTTGCTCGACCTGATCGAGCACCTCGCGGAGTGGGTGCGCGACGCACCGCTTCTGATCATCGGCCTTGCCCGCGCGGAGCTGCTCGATGTCCGCCCGGGCTGGGGAGGGGGCAGGCTGCGTGCGACCGCGATCGAGCTCGAGCCGCTCGGGCGAGAGGAGAGCGAGCAGCTCGTCGAGGCCCTCGCGGCGGACGGGCCGCTCGACGCCGACGCCCTCGAATCGCTGCTGGACAAGACCGAGGGGAACCCGCTCTTCGTCGAGGAGACCGTGCGCATGCTCGCCGAATGCGAGGGGCGGCCGTTGTCCGAATTCGCCGAGCGGATCCCGGACACGCTCCAGGCGCTGATCGCTGCCCGCATCGACCGTTTGCCGCCGGAAGAGAAGACGGTGCTCCAGCGCGCGTCGGTGATCGGCCGCACCTTCTGGGGCGGAGCGATCAAGGAGCTTGCAACCGAGGTCGACGAGCTCGACTCGGTGCTCGACACGCTACTTCTGCGCGAGTTCCTCGTCCCCGAGGTGCGGTCGTCGATCTCGGGTGAAATCGCCTACCGCTTCAAGCACGTGCTGATTCGCGAGGTCGCCTACTCGGGCCTCTCCAAGTCCGCGCGAGCGGACCTGCACGAGCGCTTCGCCCACTGGCTGCGCGAGCGCGCCGGCGAGGAGCTGCTCGAGATCCGCGCCTACCATCTGGACCAGGCCGCGGCGCTGATCGCCGAGCTCGACGGCGGTCCACCCCTCGAGCTGGCCCACGAGGCGGCGGAAGCGCTCGAGACGGCCGGCCGGCGGTCGCTTGCGCGCGAGGCGCATCGGTCCGCCCGGAAGCAGCTGCTTCGCGCCCTCGAGCTCGAACCGACCTTGGAGCGTCGCTACCAGGCGGCGCGGGCCGCCTGGCGGCTCGGGGACATGCCGGCGGTCTCGCAGGAGATGGAGCGTGTCCGGGCGGAGGCCGCCGAGGAGGGCGATCGCTGGTGCGAGGCCCGTGCGCTCGCCGCGCTGGCGGAGGTGGCGCTCAACCGCGACGCCGATGTCGACGAGGCGAGCCGTCTCGCCGCGCTCGTGCTCGACGTTGCGGACGGCAACGATTACGAGCCGCGCTTCGATGCTCTCCACGTCCTCAACACCGGCGCATGGTGGCGGGGCAGGCTGACCGACTCCGAACGCTATGCCCGCGACCAGCTCGCGCTCGCCCAGGAGGCCGGGCGCGGAGATCTCGAGAGCCGGGCCGCTATCGACCTGGCCGGCGTGCACAACGCGCGGAGAGAATACGAGCTTGCGGCACCGCTTTTCGCGCGCGCTCTCGAGCTGGCCGAGCAGAGCGGCTCGATCGTCGCCCGAGGCCGTGCCCTCGCGTCCTCGGGGGACTTCGCGATCTACCGCGAGGACTACGACGAGGGTCAACGGCAGCTCGAAGAGGCGCGGGCCCTGTACGAGGAGGCCGGAGTCGCCTCGTCGCTCGGCCGCGTCCTCTACCGTCTAGCGGTCGTCGCCTGGCATCAGGGTGATCTCGACCGCGCTGAGCGCCTGAGCCGCGACTCGATCCGGACGCTCGCGCCGCTGGAGGACCGCGGCACTCTGTGCGAGGCCCAGCGTCGGCTCGCCGAGGTCCTGCTCGAAAAGGGCAAGGTGGACGAAGCCGAGCGTTACGCCGAGGCGGCTCTCGACACGGTCGGCCCGCAAGACATGAGCTCGATGGCTTCGACCCGCTCCACGCTCGCCCGCGTGCGAGGCGCGCAGGGGCGTTTCGAGGAAGCCGAGAAGCTGCTGCGTGAGGCCGTGGACATCATCGACGAGACCGAGTACTGCGCGTTCGGCTCGGAGACGCTCCAGACCCTGGCTCAGCTACTGCGCGACCGTGGCCGTGAGGACGAGGCCGAGCTCTTCGAGCGCCGGCTGGAGGGAACGAGAGTCGCCTCGAGCGCAGCCCGAATCGCCTGATGTGACGCCTCGTCCGGCGACTCGCTGATCACCGTCGCCGGACGCTCGAAGCGCGCGAGCGCCTCGCCCAGCGGCTCGGCGCGGAGCGTGCCCTCGCCGTAGGACAGGTGCTTCGTCTCGTTCCGGTTCGCATAGGCGATGTCCGAGAAATGGACGTGGAACGGCGCGTCGGGCTCGAGCACGTCGTCTGCCGCCTCGAGGATCTCCGCAAAGGACCCGGTCTCGGTGAAGCCTCCGTCGGTGACGGCATGCAGATGGGCGAAATCGACGACGGGGCGGACCCAGCCGGTCCGAGCGGCGATCGTGAACACGTCTTCGGCCGTCCCGAGCTCCCGGA
>MNIJ01000229.1 GCA_001919715.1 Acidobacteria bacterium 13_1_20CM_58_21 | reverse complement strand
CGAGCGCACGAAATTCAAGAGGCTGAAATAGGCACCGATCGCCTGGACGGAATTGCGGTCTTCCGGGCGCTCCGGACAGAGCTGCAGAAGCTGCATGACCCGTTTGAAATCGTCACCGGAAGCAATTCTCTGGATGCCGGTAACGTCCTTTACCTCGGCCGAGAGAACCTGCTTCGAGGACGCGGCGATCAGCGAGCGGCAATAAGAGATGAAAAACTGCAACAACGCCGCTGCCGAGAAAACGAAAATGACCCCGGCCATCATCGGGGCACCACGGCGAGCCTGGAAGGCACGATACGGGCATCTTCTGGAAGGTGCCAGAAGGTATAAGCCCACGACAACGGGAGGAAGCAGCCGAACAAGGGCGTCAGAAATTCAAAGAAATTGCCGCGGCTTTGATAAAGGTTTTGCAACGCAAAGTTGGCCGCAAACAGGCTGAAATACACACCCATCGAGAGTACCAGTTGAATCAAGCGCGTGCGCGTTTCACGCATTTTCATCACGGCGGCCCACAGGATGTAAGTCAGGACGAGACCGACAAAGTAGAGATTCTGGGAAAGCTCCACTACGAAATGTGTCACCAGCTTGGAACTGGACTGCTGAACCACGGCGTAGGAAAACAATGCCGTGCCGGAAAATAGGATTAGCGTCCCGATCCTGATGTACCGCTCGGCTTTCAAATCACTGAAGATGTGCGAATAGAGGCTCATCAAGGCAAAATAAAGGACAATGGTGAGCAGGGCGTCCGAATAATAATAGAAGTAGAGATATTCCTTGGACGTAAAACCATAGTGGTTGAGGATGTTGAAGCGGGCAATGCTGAACACCACGGATGCAGCCATGTACACATTCAGAAGGATATAGCGCCGAAGCGCGTCCTTCTTGTATGCACACACCACTACTGCTGTCTCCAGCAGAGTGCACATCAGCCAGACAACATATTCGTAAGGACCAAGCACGAAACCATCCTTGCCGCGCCCCGGTCCTTCCCGCGAACGATCAGTTCAGCGGATTACTTCCAAGGCGTCGGCGGTTGCGGCGCTCCACCGTTCTTCCAAGGCGTTGGTGGCTGCGGCGCTCCACCATTCTTCCATGGTGTCGGCGGCTGTGGTGCCCCACCGTTCGCCATGATTATGGAGCTATTACTACTACCATGAGTGACGACTATCGTCTTCAGACTCATTGCCCCCACCAGTACGAGCATGGCGAGGAAGATAACCGCTAGTTTACGTGACATGGTGCCTCCGAGGTAAGAAACAACCCCGGAAAGAGTATATCTTATGGGACCAATGTCAAGCGGTTTAGACGATAAGCCTGTTTCCTATCAATACACAGCTACTCATCCCATTCTTTCGATAAGCTTTCGCCTACCTCGGTGTGTGGGACGTGTTCCATCCAGTGCAGGATAGTTTTTGCGACTGTGTGGGTCAACGGTACTGAGGTACTAGAATTTATAGGACCATTGGAATCGTGAGTCTCGTAGGAAGGCTGCCAGGGATTTCCGCGGGATTGCCGATGACCGCAGTTCTCTACTCTTGGTTCAGTCAGTGTGTTGCGGCTTGCTTCGGCTCCTGGCCAGAACCTTCTCGAGAAGGACTACGCCGTCCCGACAAATACAGCGCCTTGACACATTCGCAGGCGAATCCGTAGCATAAAAGAACTGCGTCCTGCCGGCGTAGCTCAGTGGAAGAGCGAGGGTCTCATAATCCCTAGGCCGTGGGTTCGATTCCCCCCGCCGGCACCATTCTTTCGTCTTGATTTGAAAGGAATTACACGCGTGCGTTTTTTCGGGTAACCGCCGTGTACCCTTCGTTGTGGTTCAGGAGCTTCCCAAGTGCGACGAACATCGGCCTCCAACTGCTCTTGACGCGCACGCACCCAAGGCGCGTAGTGCTTCGCCGTAATTCGCACGCTCTGATGCCCCAAAATAATTGATACGCGCTCGATGGGTACGCCAGCAAGTAACAGCTCAACCGAGAAGGTATCCCGAAAGCGGTGTGCGTGACCGTCAGCAATACCGGCCAATACAAAGAGCCGCTTCAGACTCTTTTGCAGATTCCCGCTGCGGTTTTGGGAGTCGAGAGTCCCGTCCAGAAAAAATATGTGCTTTCAGGAATCGCATTCAGTGCTTCGATGACAACGGGCGGCAGCGGGCAATAGACCGGCGTTCCGGTCTTTGCTGTGTACAAGAAAAGTTTGTCCCCCTGAATGCGGTTTCGACTGAGCGTAGCCGCATCTCGTATTCGTAGTCCGCTATAGCGAAGAAGCAAAACAAGCGCACGCAAACGGACTGCGTTTGCTCTGTCTGGATAGATATCGCAAGCATCCAGGGTGTTCCTAACCTCTTCCTTCGTAAATGGAGCAGTGGGCGGCTCGGTGATCTTTGGTGGTTTTAGAGAGGAGTTGTCGGATTCGTCGGAATCCAGCCACTCCCCTCATGTACAAACCGGAAGAATGCGCGGAAAGCTTCGAGCTTTTTGCCGCGCTGCAATATTCTTATTCGGCCAGGACGCGTGGAATCGTCGAACCGCGTCAACATCGAATTCATTTGTGGGATCCGTGGGACCAGTGCCAATCTCGCGGACTTAGGCCTCTTCAACCAGTAATTTAAGATCGCGCTGGAGCGTTCTTCTGTTCATCGGGGTACTTTGCTCAAGACTGCCTCATAATTGCTGTAGACATCACATATGGTACTTTTGGCAACTATGCTATAAGATATAGTTGTGTTTATCACAGAATATGGTATTTTTGGCAATCATGAACTTGCAAGCCAGAATAGATCGGTACAAAGAACGGGGCTTCCAGCAATTAGAAGCCGAAATCCTCGTCCTTATGGAGGAAAGTGCGGCGGCCCTTTTCGGCTCGTTCCCCGACCATTTCATCCTATTTGGTGGCGCTACCCTCGTACTTTTCTATGAGAGCCCCCGATTGTCCCGAGACTTGGACCTGCTCGCCTCACCATCACAGATCCCAAGACCAGAAGAAATCCAAGCTGCCGTTCGTTCCGGCATCCAGCCAATTGCCGAGGCTCTCGGCCTCGGTCAGTTGGAATTCCGCAAAGATATCGACGGGCCTGACTTCGTCAAGCAGTGGGTCATTGCTAATGAAAAGCCGCTATTCAGCATCGATCTGACCAGAATCGGCGGGACTGTCTTGGAAACCCAGGTCGTCAAAAAGGCAATTGCCAGTGCTCCAGAAAAAATCGTCGCCACTCCCAGCGCGAACTATCTCCTGTTTCAGAAATGTGAGACCTTTCTTGGTCGCCGTCATGCTGAAAGCCAGGGACGCCTTCGATATCCATCTCCTACTCACGCGTGGAGCGCAGCTGGCCAACAATCTTCAAGCACACCTAGAGGACTTCATCACAATGAAGGAGATCGAAAGAGAAAGCATCGAAACTCGGATTCAAAACATCGATGCCAAACTCTGCACAGTCGAGCTCCGCCCAGTTTTACCACAAGCCGTTTTTGACGACCTAGCCAAAAACGAATTCGAGACTATCCGCGATTCGCTACGAATCGTGTTCTCTCATTGGCCCGGGAAGGTACGGCAATGAATTGGACGACCATTCTGACGAAAGAAGCACGACAAAATTGCATCGTGCGCACGGACAATATAGCGCGCAAATACCAGTTGTCCGAACGTGTTGTACGCAATGCTTTGCGCAGATATGAGGCACAGGGGTTGGTCGAACGCGTTTCAACAAAGATTTACATCAACCACCTCAATCAGCATTTTTCACCTCGCGATCTCGTAAACGTTCTGCGGCCTCGTTCATACATTTCTCTTGAGTCCGCCTTGGTTGAGCGAGGCATCATAAGTCAAAATCCATCGGTATTGATTTGTGTCACGCCCGGTTATCCGCAGGCTTTCCGAAGCAAGTCTGTCACTATTGTGTATAGAAAGATCTCTCCTGCACTCTATTGGGGCTATGAGGAAAAAGCTACTCGTTACAACAAATATCTCATCGCGGAACCTGAGAAGGCGCTACTGGATTGGATCTACCTAAATCGCCAAGAAGGACTCCCGACACCCTTAGACGAACTTCATTTGCAGTTTCTGAACCCGGCCAAGCTTCGAACCTACGCACTGCGATTTCCGCGCACAGTAAGCGAGACGATTAAGGATTTGCTAGTTGAAACAGCCTACCCGTCACAAATTCCCACGACCGACAGCCGAGGTTAGGCCGATGAATATCATGAAGCCTTGAAGCCAACCGAACGTTGAGAAATCTCGTCAGTATCCAAACAACCGCGGCGGGTTCTTGAATTGTTGGGCAACCCCCTTCAGATCGGTCAGTGGATCAAGGTAGTTGGAGTGTCGCAGGCCCCACTCGACCATTGTCTCTAGCTCCCCTCCGTGCCCAATAGCCTCTGCCAGGCCAACGTCTGAGATCCCAAACTCTTTGGCTAGCGTCCGCATCGGCGTCGCCCAAACTCTCTCGTAGAGTTCGATGCGAGTCATTGAGAGTTTCTCAGACGCCAAGGGAACCTCCAGATTTCAAAGAAGTCAGATGCAAGAGTCTAGGACACGAGATGCGAGCCGCACAAACGCACGGTCCAGCGCACGTCACCAAAGTGCCCGCTCGTTTCCAATCGCTTAGGGCTATTGCCATTGAACTCGGCTCTTCGCCACTACGGATATCTTTAGTAAGCGCTCGTGGACCTGCTCGAGTTGTAAGCGTTCGCTTACTTTGCTATCATGTAAGCGCTCGATTACAGGAGGCCGCCCATGAGAATCCGGACCCCCGCTGACCTTGGCACCTTAATTCGCAGCACCCGAAAAAAGCTTCAGCTCGACCAATCAACACTGGCCAAAAAAATTGGCGTCAGTCGCCTTTGGCTGGTCGAGATCGAAAAAGGAAAGCCTCGCGCGGAAATTGGCTTGGTACTTCGAACCCTGGACGCGCTTGGCATAAGCTTGAACGCAACACCGCCGGAAAGCCAATCGCTAAATCGTCCCGGGAGCACCGTAGACATCGACCGAATCGTCGCGACCGCGCGTGAACCACGCAAATGAACACACAGCTCATTGCATTTGCGGAAGATTTGGTCATGGGAACCGTGACGCAGGCCAAGGGCGGGCGACTCACCTTTCTCTATGCCGACGAATGGCTTGCGTCATCCGGTGCGTATCCCCTGTCCGTTTCCATCCCCTTGGCACCTGGTCAACAGGGACAGCGAAAAATCGAACCGTTCCTATGGGGATTACTCCCCGACAACGAAATTGTACTTGGCCAATGGGCCCGTAAGTTCCATGTTTCGCCCAGAAACGTTTTCGGGCTCATTGCAAACGTAGGCGAAGATTGCGCGGGCGCGGTACAGTTCGTGCGGCCAGAACGGCTCGATGCCATTCGATTAGGAGCGCGGCCCCAAGTCCAGTGGCTAGATGAGGCTGGCGTCGCCGACCGGCTGCGCGCCTTGCGTCAAGATCAATCTGCGTGGCGTATGGCCCGTGACACAGGGCAGTTCAGTCTGGCCGGTGCTCAACCGAAAACTGCGCTCCTATTGGAGAATGGCCGATGGGGAGTTCCTTCGGGCCGCCTGCCTACTACACACATTCTCAAACCTCCAACGGGCGAATTCGACGGACACGCCGAGAACGAACACTTCTGTCTGGAATTGGCGCGCTCTTTCAACCTACCAGTGGCAAACTCAGAGATTCGCCGATTTGAAGACCAAATCGCGATCGTAATCGAACGGTACGACCGCTTTAAAACTGGCGGCACGATTCATAGAGTCCATCAAGAGGACGTTTGTCAGGCAATGGGCTTGCCCCCAACAAAAAAGTACCAAAGTGATGGTGGTCCCGGCGTCCGTGAAATCGCAGAACTTCTGACCACTTTTTCGACCGCGCCCGTCGAAGACATAAAAACCTTTGCCGGCACCATCGCCTTTAACTGGCTTGTGGCGGGTACGGACGCCCACGCAAAAAACTATGCCCTGCTTCTGGGTTCGGAATCACGAATCCGTCTCGCTCCACTATACGATCTCGCAAGCGCTCTACCGTATCCTGGCATGCGTCCCATCGGATTGAAACTCGCGATGAAAATCGGAGGAGAGTATGGCTTGCGGAACATCGCCGCGAGGCACTGGCGAAAGCTTGCTGTTGACACGCATCAAAAACCAGAGGAGGTTCTCGCGAATCTTCGCGCGACTGCCGAAGCTATGTCCGACCGTGTCTTAACTGTGCAACAACGTGCCAGGCGTGAGGGGCTTACTCATGAGATTTTGGGCCGACTTTCGGACAGACTCATCGTCAGAGCCAAAGAATGTCAACACCTACTCAGGTAGCGCGAAAAATCTCAGACCATTCGCGGAATTGGCTCGGAGGATGCTTTGCTGGCCTGAACGATCTCAACGAGGCAAAAGGAAGTCCGCTCTGGCCTCCTCGCTTGCGCGGGTTACTTATTCAATTCTGTTTTCGAGCGCGCTGAGACGCTCCAGAATCCAGCCGAATGGCGGTTGCGCGCCAAAAATCAAGACACGCATCTTCTTGTAATCCTTTTCGAGAGCTGTGTCGAAGCGTTCCGCGCCGCGCCAGGTCGCCACCATGATCAGCACCAGAACAGCGACCACCACCCCGATAAGGCTGCCCGAAATAAAACCTCCAAGGACACTGCTCATAAGCTACCCTCGCGCCTATCGTGCCAAAATGGCCCCGCTGGGTTCCCAGGTAGTATGCTCAAGGCGCATCCTGAACGCTAAACTCCCTCGAAAGAGATTGAGAGCGTAGAGCGGGAATCGCTCTGCCTGGGTCTGCCGGTTGGAGCCGAGGAGCAGAAGCATGATTGATCGCGCGGAAGCGTCTAGCATTCTGCGTGAGTCTACGGTCACCGTATTCGTCAACTCCGTGGCCGGCGGAGGCCGGGCACGGTCTTGTCTGCCACAGATCCAGAAACTATTCGAAGCGTTCCGCATTCATGCGCAAATTGTGATGACGAACAGTGCGGCGGAACTCGAGTCGTGCGCGAAAAATGCCATATCGCAAGGAAGGCGTGCGCTGTTTGCGATGGGTGGAGATGGAACGTTTCAGGCGCTAGCGAACGCGGCATTCGGGGCCGACACGCTCTTGGGTGTTCTCCCTATCGGAGGAGGAAATGATTTCGCCGCGGCACTCGCCTTGCCGGATGATCCCGTCAAAGCGGCGGAAGCCATTCTGCGGGGCAAGCCGCGCTTTGTGGATCTTGTGAGAGTACGCACCGCCGAGGGGCGAGCGCGATTTTATGCAGGCGGGGGAGGTGTTGGACTTGACGCCGAGGCAGCGCGCTACGCGAATGGTCCGTACCGTTGGCTCCCCGGTCGATTGCGTTACATCGCGTCAGCACTACGAGCGCTGGTGAGCTACATACCCCTCGAAGTCCGCATCGACTTTCCGGAGGGCCAGTTCATCTCCTGGGAAGCGAAAGCGCTGCTGGCAGCGGTGTTGAATTCTCCGACCTATGGTGCCGGTTTGAGACTGGCTCCCGGCGCGACCCTCGACGACGGCTCGCTCCACGTGGTCCTGATCGAAGATATCGGTACGCTCGGAGTGTTGCGACTACTGCCGCGACTGATGGGCAGCGGTGAACTTCGAACTTCAGGCGTGAAACGCTGGCGCGCCCAACACGTGCGGCTCACCACCGACCGGCCATGCATGTTCCACGGCGACGGAGAGATTCTCGGGCCAACGCCCGTGGAAATCGAAGTGGTCCCCAAGGCCGTGCAGGTCTGGGCTCCCGTACGGCCATAGGCGTTCGCTCCTGGCAGGCGGCGCCGAACCACCGCGTATTTCTTGTGAAAGACTTTGCGACTAATGTCCGGCCTGGATTCCCTTCACTGGACATTAGCCGAAAGTGAGGTGAGCGGCCCGGTCGCCGCCACCGGTCCGTCTACCTGAAGAAACTCGGCTGGGACGATTCGGCGAGCAACTGCACAACAGGGGAAACTGCCAGGGCTTACTGAATCAGATCTAATACCAGGCCGGTGTAACGCCGCTGGAAACCCGCGAACTCGCCAAAGATGGGAGACGTGACGTTGTTATATACGTCGTGTGGGTTTTGACGATTCGTGATGTCGGTCGAATATACGCCGAGACGAACCTTGTGAGTCTTGGAACGCTCCGTGCGCGGTATGTGAACGGCAAACTCCCGGTAAAGCCTTAGGTCAAGTGAGAAGTAAATGGGGAAGCGCTGGTCATCGGGCACACCGACATAGTTCTGCAGAACGTCTACGTTTGAAAATGGCAATCCCGAATGCGTGTCAGCTACGGGGCTGATAACCATTTTCCAGGGAAGACGGAAGAATCCCGAGGCTACCATGCGATTGGGAACGTCCGAGGACAGGACACCCGTAGCGTTTGGTCGAATGACCGGAACCTGGAAGGGGACAAGAGTATCCGAGAGCGGGTTGAGGTCGCCGCGTCCCCGGCTCCAGGTGTAGGACAGGCTCATATCGGCGCGTTCGCCAAGGCGAACGTGAGCGGTGATGTCAGCCTGGCGATACTCTGAGACTGCTGAGTTCTTGAGAGCCAGCAATCCGCCTCCTCCGGCGGCAGGGAGGACCGGATCGAGAAAAAAGAGATCCACGGTGTGGCTGTCAAGATAGCTAGCCCGGAGATTAAGATTCTTGCGCAGTTGGTGTTCAAGCACGACGTTCCAGCTAAACGTGCGAGGGCTTGATCCAGGGTCGCGCGGCACGCCAGGCGCACTGGGGGGCGCGCCCGAAAGAAGATAGGAATTTAGTAGAACGACGGGCTGACCTATCAGCGCGCCGGAGGAATCGAAGAAGCTGAGTACCCGCGCCTGATTGCTGGTGAAGTCGGCCGCGAGCAGCGAGACATGGCCGTAGACCTCGGCGGCTCCGGCACGAATTACGGTCTTTCCTTCATTCAGCGAATAGGCCGCGCCGATGCGTGGCGCGAAGGCGGCATCGCGACCGATGGATTGAGTGGTCAAACGTGTCCCGAAGCTGAGCGTCAAATGGCTGTTCAGAATCCAGTGATCCTGGATAAACTCCGCGACCTCCGCATCCGATGCGCTCAACAGGCCCGCGCCTTGAAAGTCAATCCGTTCGGCAACCGAGCCATCCTGCCTCAACAGCTCGAGCGGATGGGAAATGCTGCTACCGTCATAGTCACGAAACAGGATATCCGTGCCCAATCTCACTTCGTGGCTACCGTGCCACGACTTCGCCGAGAGCTGATACGCGGGCAAGACTTCCAATTGGTTGGCTTTCCGATTCCAACTATTGAAGTAATTGCCGCCCCACCCTGCGGGTGAGATCTCCATGTCGGCGGGTCCCTGCCCGTGGGCATTACTGTCGAAGCGGGTGTAGCGAACCACGGTGTTCAGCAACGCTCCTAAGCCGAACTGATAGGAATCGGAGAAGCCGATGGATACTCCGCTTCGGCCATAGTTCGTGGACGCGGTTTGCGGGATCAGCGCGTTGATGTTGGCGAAGTCGAGTTCCATGGGGAAAACATTGGCGTTGAAGTTCAGCACGTGTCGAGGGGAAAGTATCACCTGAAGGTTCGTGAAGGACGAGACACTTCTCGTCTTGATCTCATTCTTCGGAAACGACAACCCGCGCACAGGCTGTCTTCGCAATTCGTAGGTCACCTCCTCTGTGAAATTCATCTTGTTTTTGATGAGCGGGCCTTCGAACTCAAATCGTGGCGTCCAGTTGGCTAGCCCCACGAGATGATCGTTCTTTCCCCGGAATGCCGGGATGAAATCGCGCAGCTTGTAATCCCGTGTGCCAGATGGAGGCTTCGTTTCGATGGTGGTCAGACCCCCGGTAAAGCCTCCGTACGCAGAACTCTCGGGCGAACTGTAAACCGTCATGGATTGAATGATGTCGACAGGAATGGGAATCGAAAAGCTTCCCGAGACGGGATCCACGTTTTCCGCCGAGTCCACCACCAGCATCCCCTGGCTTTCAGCCTGGCCCTTGAATGTCAGCTTGCCCGTGGAGGTCCGAATGACACCCGGAATCAAGGACAAAGCCTCAGTAAATTTCTGGGTGGGCAAAGGCAGGCTCTCCAATTGTTCGGTGTTGACCGTGGCAGTTATCGCTACATTCTGAGTGGCAATTTCTGGGGCCTCTCCTTGAACCTCGACTTGCTGATTGACGGAACTAATCTGTAGAACGAGGTCTTTGACGAGCGCCTGGTCCGCACCGAGCGTTATCTTGCCCGACCAGGGCTTAAAGCCATCGGCACTCGCTTCCAGCGTGTAGGTTCCGGTGGGCAGAGCAGTGAACTCGTAGCGGCCGTCCGCATCGCTAACCGTCGATCGGGATACCGCGCCCACCGACGGATCCGTCAACTTCACACTGACTCCGCTAAGATTATTGGTAGCCCCTTCCCCGGAGACTACCATGATCCTTCCAGTAAGAGAGCCCCTGGGAACGTTTGAACCTGCGCTCTGTGGGTGTCGAGCGAAAGTCGGATAGGCGAGCAGCAGCAGCGCGATGGAAATCGCGCGGCAAGCGGGAAACACAACTCTTCGAGCCGTTTTCATAGTGGTTGCGTGCATTCTCCGAAGACGTTTTCCGAGGAAAACTAATTTTCACCCTCGACTGATGATTCGACGCCCAAAGCACTCCGGGAGTCGCGTTATAGTCTTGCGGCTGGGCCCGAATTACCTACCAGTGCGCCAACACTGCTAGAAGGGCTCTTCGCAAACAGTAAGCCGCGGTACTACGGCGTATTCTTATGAAACACTTTGCGGCGAATATCCGGCCAGAATTCCTTCAATTCGTTGTTCATACCGTCATACAGAATCAAAAAGGCAAAAGTGGAGGCGTTTCGCGAGGCGGTGCGATCCTCCGGAACATGGTAGGCATTGGAGAGTGCTGCGGCCACCGCATTGCCAGTCGATTCCGAGAAATTGAAGCGCTCGTGTCCTGAATCCGTCCTAACAACAAAGAGCCGGTTGATAGCATGGTAGGCGCGGTGAGCAAAGCGCCCTTTTCCCAACTGGTAGTACCGCGGATCTTCATGTAGCAAGGTGGGGAAGATTGCTGTCGTCATATAGGTGCCGATGCTGTTATCGGCGAAGGACGCGCCATAACGTTTTCCGTAGGCGTCCCATCCTTGTCCCCACTCTTTTGGATCATTCTTTGCTTGCGCGATTCCCGAAAGGATGATGTTGAAGGGATAAGCCCCCCAATCAAAAACGCCGGCGGTTGCCAATCTGAACTTCTGGCCGGCGGTAAGCGGCGGAAGATTCTTGACGTCTTCGACCGTCCCGTAGTTCGGCAGGACCTCGAAAATACGATCATTGATGGTTCCGGTTTCTTTCTCGAGCTTGCTCTTCCCAACCGTCGCGCCGGGTTTGTCTTTATCCTCCTTCCCCTCTTTCGTACTTCTTTTTTGGGGATCCGGAGCGGGCTGCTGGCCCTCTTGCCGTCGTGCCAGGGCAGGCGAAACGACAATCAATAGTCCAACGAGAAGTGCAAGCACGATGTGACCCTGCATTTCATTTTGTCTGACCATAGATAACTCTAATTGTCTCCCGGCACCGGGCATTTCAGTAGCAAAAGGGACGACCTCGTTTCCACAATGCTTGGTCCCAACTTAGATTCGCTCCATGAAGAAAGGGTTTTACCCGCTGGACGGGCAGCCGGGATTTTGCCCCGCGTCGCTCGTGGTTTCAGCAAAACGGCGCGCATTTACGGGCAGTTCCCTAGACCTGGCTGGCTTGCGGACGGAAAACGAGAGTCAGCTCTTTTTCTTCTCGATTTTGAGATTCAGAACGATGTCCTTGCGACTGTCGAAGCTGGAGACCGTACGAGTGGGGGATTTGGCGCCTTCTTTTTCCGCATGCAATTCGTAATCGGCATTAGGATCTAAGCCGCTGAAACGGTAGTTTCCGTTGTCATCGGTGTAACTGCTGCGGACGGAATTGGTGCGTACGTTTTTCAGAAAAACTACGCTGCCGGAAAGAGGGCTATCGGACTTGTCCGCCACCACGCCGCGCACCGTGCGCAGCTGAGCTTCACGCTTCTTGTCCTGAGCTCCACCAACGGCGGCCAAGAGCGAGAGAAGCACCGCTAGACCGCAAATGCGTCGCCGCACGTTCATCCCTGGTCTCCTGCAGCCGGCTGCATTCGGAACACCATGCTTTGCTCGTTCCCGCCGGTTTTGGCGTCGATGGTGCGGGTCTGCTCCGCGAAACCCTTGACGCGAACCACCAGCTCATAATCTGCGCCCTGCGGCACACGGATTGCAAATTCACCGCGCGAATTCGTGTAGCTCTCCCAACGGAATTTCTTCTCTCCTGCCCGCCGGATGCGGAGTTGCACGCCCGGAAACGAAAGGGCTTTGTCCGTAAAGACTGTTCCGCGAATCAAAAAATCATTTGCGTGGCTGTATTTTTTCTTGGCCGGTTTACCCGGGGTGACCGCAGGGGCTTGCGGAGTGGTGGCGGAACTAGGCGGCCGTGGCACCGCCTCCTGGACCTGTCCAAATGCCGCGCCCCAGCATGCCACCAGCCCGGCCGTCGAGAGAATTGCCATCCATCGCGCGAAGTGCAGTTTTCTGCTCCTTACAGATTTAGATGGCGGTACGAGCACAACAGGATGCCATGCGGTGCGGGGCGTACCCGTTACTCCTCGCCTTCTTCTTCGTCGTCATCATCATCGTCGATGAGGTCGCCATTTTCACCGGTCTTGCCTTCGTCTTCTTCGTCGTCCTCTTCGTCCGAATCATCGGCGATGAGGTTTAGGTGGACGGGATGCGTCTGTGAGACCTCGAGTTCAGATTCACACTCGGGGCAACTCAGGATCTCGCCTTCTTCGACTTCGTCTTCGTCGACATCGATTTCGGCGGAACATTCAGGGCAACGGATCACGGCTCCACCCTCCGTACAATTGTTTGCAAAGTGGGGGTACGAGGACCGTGCCCACCCCCGTGCAGCGTATTATATACCCCGGGGTATGAAGTCAACTCCCGCGCTTGATGGCACTGCTTTGAATGCCATTGCATTATGGGCAGAAAGATGTTGCCAAATGAGTTCTTCCAGAGAATACCCCGAACGGCCCGTGGTGGGCATCGGGGGCGTGATTATCGATCAGGGCCGCACGCTGCTGATCCGCCGCGGCAACGAGCCGTTGCTCGGTGAATGGTCAATTCCGGGCGGCACACTGGAGATCGGCGAGAGTCTGGAGGAAGGTGTCGCTCGCGAATTGCTGGAAGAAACCGGAATCGAAGTTCGCGTTCTCGAGCTGATCGAAGTGTTCGATCGGATTTACCTGCAGGATGGGTCAACCGGCGGAGCGGTTAAAGGAAGGCCGCGATTTCACTTTGTCATTGCGGACTATCTTTGCGAACGCCTCGGCGGCGAACCCCGCGCGGGAAGCGATGTAACTGAGGTGGCATTCGCGCGCCAAGAGGAACTCGCCCGATTTCATCTCACGGAGACTGCCACACGCGTCCTGAGGAAAGCGTTCGCCATGGCCCACGCGCGGCAGTCCCGAAGATGAAGGAGACCACCCACGATCAGGGAGCTTTGGCGATTTCGATGTTGCCGTTGGAATCAGTGAGCTGCAGCTGGCAGCCGCCCGAACCGATGGTGCCGTTTAGGGTATCGCCCCCGATGCTGCCCGTTGAAGTGACCGGCAATTGGGAAGAAATCCGGCCGAATGAAGTCCTCGCCGTGAGGTTGTAGCCCAACCCCTCGGGAATGCTCACGCGGATGGATGAGAACGATGTTTTGAGGGAAATGTCGCGGCAACCGCTGGCCGGACGCATGGCCGTCACCGAGATCGCGCCGTTCTGATTGTCCACGGTGATTCGCCCCCCGATCGATTCCAACGTGACGCCAGCAAAAGAGGTATTCACGCCGGTGTCGGCCTTTACGTTTCTTGCGGTGACCGAACCATTGCTGTTTTCCACCGTCAGATTGCCGCTGATGCGTTCCGTCGAGACCCTTCCGAAACTGGTCTTGGCAAAAGTATCTCCGCCGATGTCGGTGAGCGTGATGTCCCCGTTCCCCGTGATGGCGCGAATTCCTTTCGGAACGTTGGAGGCTTCGATGGCGCCAAAGGAGGACTTCAACGTGACGCTTCCTCGCGCGTCGCGCACCGTGATTCTTCCGTTGGAAGTGTCCGCCTGCAGAGTGCCACTGATGGTATCCAACTCAATGTTGCCGAAGGAATCGCGAATGGTCACCGAGCCGCCCGTCGCCGAGCTACCCTTGACCCGGCCATTGTTGGTGGTGCAATTCACGCGGCCACGAACATCGGCAAAGCTGACGTTGCCGAAGCTATTGGTAATGTCGGCAGCACCGCCGACACCCAGGATCTCCACGTTTCCGTTGTTGTCGCGGACCGAAAGATCACCACGGATATTCCGTGCGTCGACGCTGCCGAACGAAGTTGTGATGTTTGCGGCGGCGGCATCCGTCAAGGTAACTGCGCCATTGCCGCCCGTAATGGTTGCCGCGCCCTGAATACTTCGTGCTGTGATGCTGGCGAAACGATTGCGTACCTCGAGAGTGCCCTTTACGTCCGACACTTGCACGGAGCCGTTGTTGTCGCTCACGGAGACATTTCCCGCGGCCCCGGTAAGCTCAATACTGCCAAAAGCATTGTTCCACCGGCCGGGGCCGGCGTCACGGACGGCGAGCGTGCCGTAGCCGTTCTCGACATCCGCCGCTCCGTGAAGGCCCGCTACCTCAACACTCCCGAAACTGTTTCGCACCGTGATCGGCGCGTCGGAGGGCATGGCAATGTCATAACTGACGGACCACGAAGAGTTCTTGCTAGAGTGAAACCATTTCTTCTCTTCCTCGGGATAGATGGTCTTGATGCGGACTCCTTCGCCGGTCTGCTGTACTTCAATCTTGATTTTTTGCGCGAAGGATTCCGCTTCCTGGTGCGAACTCGCCTGCGCCCGGATGGTGGCGGAAATCTTGACCTCGCGGCCGGCCTCACCGTGGAGCCTGACGTCACCGAACTTGTGCTCGACGCGCACGGACTGGCCCGCCCCGAGCGTCACCGTCTGCTGAAAATCTCTCGACACTTGTTCCTGCGCGGAATTTGCGGCGGGCACGGGCATGGCCGTGAAAAGCAGCATCACCGAGAGCAGTCCCGCTAGCGCGGCCAGCCGCAACGGCTCTGTTCGGAAAATGGATGGAATACGAATCATTGTCGTTTAGTCTCCAAAACTTCCTCGAGCGCGTGCTGCTTTTCCTGATACATGGCGAGCAACTGGTAGCGCAGTTGCGCGTTCGATGGATTCATTCCCGCTTGGGCGCGCAGCTCAGCGATGGCGCTATCCAAAACAAATAATTTCTCGTGATAGTTGGCGAGCAGTGGAGTCGCCGGACTCTCAAGTTGCGGCCTGGCCTCGGCCGCGAGCTTGTCAATCGACCGCTGGTAAACCGTTTCCGCGCTTTCCACCTCTTTGAGGGCCTTGCTCTTTAGAAGTGATTGATCTCCGGTACCGCGCCCGTTGACTGGACGGCGAAGATAGATCCGGGCCGCGGAGAGCGTCAGCATCAAAACCAACGCGCCGGCCAGGGCCGCTGGCCATGCAGGCGAAAGGCTTGGCAGGAACGAGAACCAACCCTTGCGCTCGGCGCGCCGCGGATTTCGCGCCGCTTCTTCGGCCAGTGCGCGTTCGATCCGCGGCCAGAACGAAGGGCTGTCCGAGTAGTCGCGCAATTCCCCCGCCGCCACGCTCAGCGATTTCCAGGCACGAACCTCCTCCGCGCAGAGCGGGCAGGTGGCCGCGTGCGCTTCCAGCGCGGCCCATTCGGCGAGCGTGCCATCTTCGAAAATCCGATCGCGATGGTTACAGCTGACCTGCATGATTTTCACCGTGTCTCTCTGGCGCTGCCCCGCGGAGGCTCAAGCATCAGGCGGAGATTCTTCTTGGCCTGAAAAAGTGTGTTCTTCGAGGCCGTCTCGGTCATTTCGAGCATCCCGGCGATTTCCGCGTGGCGGAATCCTTCGACCTCGTACAGGAGAAAAACATCGCGCTGGTGCTCGGTGAGCTTGGCGAGAGCGCGCTCCAGCGCCATGCGGAGAGAGGGATGCGCTCCAGGTGCACGGGGCTCAGGCCGCGGGGTCTCCTCGGAATCGTCGTTGGCGACTTCCTTTTTGCGCAGCCGGCTGCGCCGCGCGTCGTAACAGGTGTTGATCAGGATGCGGTAGGTCCAAGTGACGAAACTGGAATGGCCGCGAAAGCTGGCGATGCTGCGCTGCACTTTCAAGAAGGTCTCCTGCACGGCGTCTTCGGCGTCGCTGGGGTTGCCAAGGACATTTCGCGCCAGGTTCTTCATGCGCGCGCCATGCAAGGTGTAGAGACGGTCGTAGGCGCGCAGATCGCCGGATCGGCACGCCGCGGCCAGTGCGGCATCCTCGCTTCGGGCATCCCCGACGGCCGGACTGGGGCCGCCAGCAAAGTGCTCGGAAGGTTCCACTCGCGTCCCCCGTTCGCGCGGCATGGAAGAGATTCTAGCCTTCCAAGGCAGCGCCAGTCCCATAGTTCCCATTCCTGGCTCCTGGCGTATAGACGACCGCGCAGGATGAAATGTCAGGGGTGGGCTAGGGATGCGGGCTGCAACCGCAAGCTGCTTATTGTGAGTAGCTTAAGAACTCCCCGGGACGGACCGGAGGGGTGCGTGGCGTGGCCATGCTACTGCCGAGGTCAAAAACTGCCTGACACTAGTGAAACAACCTGGTTGACGACAGGAGGATGTCCATCAAACTAACCCGCGATGGCATCCGGTAACGCACCACGGGTGCGTTCGCGTCGGCTGAATTCCTTCACCGCCCTATCCAGATCGGCGGCCGTAAAGTCCGGCCAGCGTTTTTGCAGAAACACGAACTCCGCGAAGGCGCATTCCCACAAGAGAAAATCGGAGAGCCGCTGTTCGCCGCCGGTACGAATCAACAAATCGACTTCCGTCGAGCCCCCGCGGTGGACTTCGGCAAGCACGGTGCTAAAAGACCGGGGCGAAAGCTCGGTAACTTTGTAAAAGCGGCAGGCCGCATGATAGATGGCTTCGCGGGCGGAATAATCCACCGCCAGCCGAAGGTGCAGCCGCGGGCCCTTTGCCGTGGCGGCTTCGGAATCCGCGATGGCCTGGCGGAGCGCGGCGGGCAAGCGATCCCGGCGCCCGATGATGCTGATCCGCACACCTTCGTCGATGCAGTGGTTCGTTTCTGTAAGAAGGTACTCCTGAAGCAGACCGAAGATGGCCTGGACTTCGGCAGCGGGACGCTGCCAATTCGCGGAAGAAAGCGCGAAAAGCGTCAGTGTATGAATGCCCATGCGGGGCGCAGCCTGGACCACGCGGCGGGCCGACTCCGCTCCCGCGCGATGACCTGCCGAGCGCGGCAAACCTCGCGAAGTGGCCCATCGGCCATTGCCGTCCGAGATGATGGCGACATGCAGCCGCGGGGCCTGGGCGATGGTCGGCGGCAGCGCGGGAAGTTGCCGTACCGTGGGATGATGCATAAGCATGTTCCTTCTCCGCCGCGGGGAAGTCCTGTAAACTACTCTGCAATACAAAGTGAAAACCTAAATTTTTTTGCCGCTCAGCCTTCGCGCGTCGCGCGGATCAGCGCTTCCATGTGATTCAGGTAGCGTTCCAGTGCCCGCCGCCCCGCCGGTGTCAGGCGATATTCCGTTTTCGGTAAGCGCCCGTCGAAAGACTTGGTGCACACAATGTAAGCGGCTTCTTCCAGTTTGCGGGCGTGAACGCTCAGGTTGCCGTCAGTGGTTTTCAGCAGCGCTTTCAGCTCGTTGAAAGTCAGCGAGCGGTTAACCGCCAGCGCGCTGACGATACCCAGGCGAATGCGTTCGTGAATCAGCCGGTCCAGATCCGCCGGCACGGTCTCCCGCGCCGGATTGCGGATGTCTTCCAGGGACGCGGCGCGCTCGCGAGACCGCTGCAGACGTTCTTGATGCGCTGTAGACGACTTGGCCATGGCCGTACCTGCTAGCCTCCAAAGTGCCGGGCGATCCACCAGCCGAAGCCGATCTGCACCACCCCAAAGCCTGCAGCCATGAACGCATCTCCCCAAAGTGGGGGGGCGAAGAGTGCCGCGGCGCCCAGCAACATCAGGCACAGGCCCATCACCGGCACCACGCGAACGGAAAACGCCCCTCCTGTCACGATGGCGGTGCCATACAACAAGAGCCAAACACCCGGCAGGGCGGCAAGGAAGTCGGCGTGATAAAGAGCGAAAGTCAAGAGCCCGCCAACGACAATGGGCGGTGCAAAACTAAGAACGAATTTGCGGCCAGGCCCGGAGAAAAGCGCGGAGTTGGCACGGTGCGCTTTGGTGGCCGCCGCGGGCGCGGCAATGGCCACGGCGACGAAGGCTTCGATCAGCCAGACCGCCAGCCAAGCGCGCGGGGTGGTCTGTCGGGAGGCCGCCAATGCGGCCATCAGCGCAGTGACCCCCATGGCCACGCCGCCCCAACCGGGCACAGCGGTAAATTCGGCAGCGCGCTCCATGGTTTCGCGGATGTAGCGGAGATGATCGGCGGCGCGAGCGTCGATGGGGATGGGCGCGCGTGGCGGAGAGTGCAAAGGACCGGCGGTGGCCATGGAAGAAGTCTAGCACAGCGATTGCCGCTGTCAAGTACTTTGCCATGCAAAGTGAAGGCTTCACAAATCAGGCTTTCCGCGGGTAACGTCCTACCAGCGAATTCCACCGGATCGTGAATATGTCCATGAACATCTGGATGCTGTCGTGCAGCATGCTTACTTTCGTGGCCGGTGAATGCCCCCAGCGCACGGGAATTTCAACCGCGCGCAAGCCATGGCGCCGCGCCAGATACAGCAACTCCGGATCGAACCCGAAACCCTCAATGGTCTGCTGTTCGAAGATGATGCCGCAGCGCTCGCGCCGGAAGGCCTTGAAACCACACTGGGTATCGACGAATGGCAGCCACAAAATGCTGCGCACAATCTTGTTGAAAATGATTCCGGCGAATTCGCGGAAAGGAGACTCGTGCACGGTGATCAGGCGGCGGTCCATGGCCCGAGAGCCAATGGCCACGTCATTGGTCTCCAGACCATCAATGAGCTTGCCGGCTTCCTCAATCGGCGCGGAAAGGTCCGCGTCCGTGAACAGCGCGATGCGCCCGCGCGCTTCCTGCATGCCGTGGCGCACGCTGTAACCTTTACCTCGGTTGACACCGTTTGAAATCACGCGCAGCGTCAGAATCTTGCTGCGATAGGATTCCGCCACCGCCGCCGTGCCATCCTCTGAGCCGTCGTCCACCACCAGGACTTCCGCCTCACGCGCATAGGTCGAAAGGTATGCCGCAATCCGCTCCAGAGTGGCCGGGAGGCGCAATTCCTCATTGTACGAGGGAATGATTATGGAGAGATGGGGGACCGCAGAGCCCATCGTTAGGAAGGTTCCTGCCACCCATGGTAGCCGACCAGGGGCACAAATCGGCAGCCTTCCAGCATCTTGGTGGGGAAGGCATCACCACGCTTTTCGATGAGCCGCAATTCCTGATGTTCCGCATCCCCCACAGGGAGAATCATGCGGCCGCCTTCGGCCAGCTGAGCAAGGAGCGGCTGCGGAACCCGAGGAGCGGCCGCGGCAACCAGGATGGCGTCGAAAGGAGCGAGTTCCGGCAGACCTAGTGTGCCGTCGCCGCAGTGAACATGCGCGTTGGGGGAGCCGAGCCGAGCAAGCGCGGCGGAAGCAGCGGCCGCCAGCTCTGGCCGCCGCTCGATGGTGAAAACTTCCTTGACCAAACGTGAGAGCACGGCAGCTTGATAGCCACACCCCGTGCCAATTTCCAGAACCCGGTCGCCGGGTTGCAAGTGCAAGGCGGCGGTCATGGCTGCCACCATATACGGCTGCGAAATGGTTTGACCGCCGCCGATGGGCAAGGGAAGGTCATCATATGCCTGCGATCGCAGCTCGGGCGGTACGAATTCGTGCCGCGGCACTGCCGTCATCGCTGCCAGCACGGCGGCATCACTGATGCCGCGCCGGCGCAACTGGTTTTCGATCATTTCCGCACACTGGGGTGCGTAGTCTTTGTTCTCAAGCATGCGTTACCGCCGCGGTATGTTTTTCCCATGCGCCCGTTTTCAGGATCTCTTCCATTTGCGAGAGGGCCAAGTCGCATTCATCCTCTCGATTGTAGAAGTGTGGCGAGAGGCGCACGCCGGCTTTGGGACGGTAGTCGACGAGGATGTCCCGGGCGAGGAGTTCCCGGCAAACCTCGTAGGCATGCGGGCATTCGACCGAAACCGTCCCCGCGCGCTCCGCTGGGTTTTCCGGAGTGTTCAGGTGCCAGCCGCGAGTTCGAGCGCCTTCCATCAAGCGCGCGGTCATACGCATGGACTTCTCGCGGATCGTGGCGATGCCAATTTTGTTGAGTATGTCCAGCCCGGGCTGGCACGCGTAAAGTGCGGGAATGTGCGGAGTGCCGTTCAGATAGCGGAAGGAGTCGTCGCGCGCATCGATGGTGCCGGTTTCGAAAGCAAACGGGCGGCGGTGCGCGATCCACCCCGTGAGCGCGGGTCGCAGCTTGGCCCGCAAATCTTCGCGGACGTACAGGTAAGCGACACCCGGTCCGCCACACAGCCACTTGAGGACTCCGCCTACCGCAAAATCAACACCTAGGCTGCGCACATCGAGAGGAATCGTTCCCGCAGCCTGAAAAACATCCAGAATCACGTGCGCGCCGACACGGTGAGCGCGTTCCACAATGGCACGCGCGTCTACGATCGAGGAACTGCGAAAAAGAACCAGCGAAATTGGCACGAGCAGCGTAGTTTCATCGATGGCCGCGAGCAGCTTATCCAGATCAATGCGAATGTGGTTGGTGGTCGGAAGGAGTTCGACGCGGGCCCCCAGCCGTCGTTGCTCGTGGTAGAAGTACTGAATCGAAGGAAACTCCAGCTCGACCATTACAACTTTGTTGCGCGGGCCACCAAAGTCGAAGCAGGAGGAAATCACGGCCTGGGTGAGGGTCACATTCTGGTGGAGTGATATCTCGCCCCGGCCCGCCCCGATCAGCGGCGCAATCTGGTCGCCCACGCCGACGGCCATCTCCCACCAGCCCTCCTCCCATACGCGAACTCCTCGTTCCGCCCAGGAATCGGCGTAGGCGCGCACCGCTTGGTACACGCCACGAGGCATCGCGCCGAGAGAATTGCTGATCATGTAGGTGGTGTGGTCCAGGATCGGAAATTCCCCCCGCCACTTCAAAAGCGGATCCATATCGGCTCCCCCTTCGGTCACCCTTGCGGCCGCGAAACCAAGTTTACCCTTTATCATGCGGCCAGAGGTTGGCGGTGAGCAAACGATACGTCTTGAGCGCGTATGTCGAACCGGCCATGGGTCGGGCACCAGGCGATAAGCGCGAGGTAATTTCTTCACCTCTGTAGCGTCCGGCAAGGAAAGAACGCCCGGGCCGGAAGGGTTACCGCCTCTAGCTGCGCGCCACGAGGTCAATTATTCTGGGCTTTGAAAACTCTTTGGCAGTGTGGAAACCCCGGTGCTTACTCCTTGCGAATGGCACGCTGCACGGTTATTCCGATTCGCGCGTGACCAAACCCCATAGCACAGCGTGATAAAGACCAGCCAAGGAAGCCCGGCCAGCAGCGTGACACGAAAGCCGGGGACCCACCATGTGGAGATGAGGACCCCGAGAAGAGCAACAAGGCCGGACAGCGAGCTCCACGGACCGGACGGCGCGAAGCGCAATACCGGTTTTGCCCCGCCAGCGTTGGCCCGCCGGAACGCCAGATGGGTGATTAGAATCATGATCCAGATGAAGGGCCCGCCGAAGAACGCCACGCCGATCATGAAGACGAAGGCCGTGGCCTCGAGGAAATGGGATAACATTACCGCCACGACCATTCCGGCGCTGGAGGCCAGCACCGCGGATACCGGCATGCCAAGTCTGCTCAAGCGGCCGAGTGCCGCCGGCGCATAGCCGCCGCGAGCCAGAGAGAAGAGCAATCTGGATGTGAAATAGAGATTGCACATGGCGCTCGAAAGCGCCGCCGTCAGCACAACAAAATTCATCACATGTCCCGCGGCGGGAATGCCCACGATCTGGAAAACGCGGACAAAGGGACTCTCGCCAAGACCGATTTGATTCCATGGCACGATTCCGACCACCAGCGTCAGGCCCCCGAGATAGAACAGCACCAGGAAGAACAGAGTGCGGCGAAGCGCCTGCGGCACGGCGACTCGTGGTTCTGCCGCTTCGCCGGCGGTGGCGGCCACCACCTCGATGCCCAGAAAACTGAAGACCGCCATGGTGATTCCGAGCAGCACACCGGTCCAGCCCCTGGAAAAGAAACCGCTGTAGTTGACGGCCCCGATGCGCGGGAATCCGATGCCCAGCAGAAGCGCCGTTCCCAGCACCAGGAAAACCGCGATGGTCAATACCTTGATCATTGCCAACCAGTACTCGAATCGCCCGAAGTTCTGGATGCTGACGGTGTTCAAGTAAATTATCGCGGCGGAAAAGGCCGCCACCCACATCCACAAGGGAATACCAGGAAACCAGACTTTGCAGTAGATGGCTGCGGCCACTACTTCGCTACCAACAATCACCACCAGACACAGCCAGTACGTGTAGCGGATAGCAAACCCCGCCCAGGGATGAAGATAAATCTCCGCGTGCAGGCCGAAGGAGCCCGCAGCGGGGTGCTCGGCGGTCATTTCTGCTAGCGCCCACATCACCGTGAGCGCAATCAGGGATCCGCCCAGAAAGCTGAGAATCACGGCGGGGCCCGCCAGCTTCACAGCAATGGCGCTGCCAAGAAACAAACCCGTTCCGATCGTGCTGCCTAGCCCGATCATGGCCACCTGTCGCGAGGGGAGGTTTTGATGGAGGCCCGCCTCGCGCTCAACAATTGCCGCCGGATCAGGAGCTCCCAGAGACGCGCTGCCGGGCATTTCCGTTTTGCGCATGGGCAGGCATCGTAACAGAAATTCATCACCTGTTCCCGGGCCTGAACGTTAGGCCAGTGAACGACGCGGCACGACTGTCCTCGGAAACCGTCGCGCCGCGCGACGGCTGTTCCTAGAATCGGTGTCGTGGCGCAAACACGAGCGAAGCGGCCACGGAGGCAGTCATGAAGGCGGTCCTTGCACTGGTCATTATTTACGTTGGAACTTTTTTCCTGGTGATTCAGGGAGCATCGCGGAATCCCGCGCAAGCTGTCCCGCCAGGCACGGCCCTCGGCAACACAGCGCTTCCACAAGCAAATTCCCCCGTTGACCCGGCGAAAGAAGCGGACATTCGTTCGCTGATGGAGCTCGTCGGCGCGCGGGAGCTCGTAGAAGACGGCGAGAACACGGCCATCCAACAGTCCCGGGAAAAAGTACTCGCCACCTTGCCCAACAACGACAAAGGCCAGGCGTTTGTAAATGCCTTCGCCGCCAGCTGCCAGAAGAAATTCGACGTCAACCAGCTAACGGATCAAATCGTAGCGGTGTACGACAAGCACTTCACGGATGAGGAAATCAAAGGGTTGCTGCAGTTTTACGGCTCGCCCCTGGGACAGAGAGTCGCCGCCGAGATGCCCAAGATCGGTCGTGAAACTCAGGCAGCGACCCGTGCAGCGAGCGCCAAAGCTGCCAAGGAAGCGCTGGCGGAAATGAAACAGCAGAGTCCCCAGATGGGCCAGTGGGCACGGCTCGGGAATGGTCAAGGCCAGGGCCGCTGGCAGCAGCGCCGTGGACAACCGCGAGGAGCGGGACAACCGCCCCAGCAACAAACCGCGCGACAGCAAGATCCGCAATAGCGCCAAGCGCAATTCGAGAAGCTCTTTGAGTCACGGAAAGCGTTTCTTTATTTTTATGTCGATACCAAACGTTCCGTTCTGATCACGCAACCCCACGATGGAGACGTTTCGGTCCACGTTGTATTCCACTTGAATGACCTGCTGCTGAGTTGAACTCACATTCGAAACGTAAGTGATGGTGAGGTTACGAGCAATCTGTTGTTCGACGGTAATGCGTGCCGCGGCGTTCTGTTCCGAGCCCGTCGAGCCAACTCCTGCGAGGCCGGGATCAACGCGAAAGCGCGTTATCCCAAACAAACGCTCCAGACGCCCGCCTAATTGGCTGGAAATCGCTTCCGAGAGAATGGCCGAGGCCCCGGCGGTCCCGCTCTGTGATGTACCGCCGCTACGCGCCGTTGCTTCAGAGCTAGTTTGCCCAAGAGCCAGCAAGGTGATGATGTCGTTGGCCGGAAGGGGAGGATCGGAGCGATATGCCAGCGTGAGCTTGCTGGCCGGACCATTGAAATTCAAGGTGATCTCATATTGCTGAATCGTGGTTGTTGCTTCCACATTCAAAACCGGGTCAAGACGGAAGGGATTGGAGAAATTCAGATCTCCGCGGGCAACGCGGTAACGGTTGCCCGCGAAATACAAATCACCAGAAAGGATGTGGATGTGTCCGAGGAGAATGGCATGCTCCCAGGTTCCCCGCACGCGCAGATTCGCATCGGCTTGGAGTTCCGCGCCGGGCCATTCCATGCGCGCATCGGGCGCCGAGAGGGCTTCGACGTCGAATTGCAGGTTGCGCAGGTACGGCGAACTAGTGGCCGGACTGCTGATGCCTTCCTTGGCGGAGACCAACATGCCCGCGACTTCCAGTCCTTGTGCGAGAGTTACGCGCTCGATGGTCACGCGCCCGGACAGCAACCCGGCTGTCGGCGTGCCCGTCAGCCGGAGCGAACCCCCCACCAGCCAACTCATGCCCTCCGGATAGCGAATCCGTACGCGCTCGGAGTAAACGCTGACGTCGTAGCGAAGCGGGCTCTCGGCATAATTCACGCCGCCTGAAAGATGCAGCATGCCTCCGCCGGATTCCGCGCTCATATTCTCGAAGTACAGGCGCGTGGCATCGAATACCACGTCACCCTTGATCGCGCTGAGACCTGCGGGAAAATCCGCAGCGCGGGCAGAGGCGTTCTCGATGTGCACGCGCCCGGTGATGCGCGGTCGGTCCAGCGTCCCTTCAAAGGAAGCGTTGATTTGTGCCGGACCCCGTGCATCGAGATTGGACACAAAACCACTGATGAGCCGCAGGTCCAGGGCGCCATTGAGGCGCAATCCGACGGCGCGGCGCCCGGCAAACTGAACGGCACCGGCAATCCGCAAATCGGTGTCCACTCCACGCAGCGTGACCGGGTCGATCTCCAGGCTGTTCTTGGTCGATCGGAAATGGACTGGGCCGGCGTTTTCCAGCCGCACATTTGCGTAGTTCATTGCCAGGCGCGAGAGATTCGCATCCACGATGATGCTCTCCGGCTCCTGCAGCGCACCATTTAGCGAAATATCGCCATCCGCGTTTGCATGGCCGTTGAATTCTTTCAGGTGCAAAGCGGTAAGCAGGAAAGGGTCCAGGTTTATGTTTTTGATCGAAACCTTCCCACTCAGTGGGTAGGGATCGGCAAGTCCGAGTGTGCAGCCTCCGGTAAGCTCTCCGGTGGTCATGGCGGATCCCAATTCGAGATGTGCCGCGCGGCCGTCCGACGTTAGCTTACCGTCGAAACTGCCGACAATCACCTGGCCAATGCGGAGGTCTACGACTCGAAAGGTCCCGTCGCCGAGCGGCGTTCTAACCGGGCCGTTGGCCTTCAGCCGGAAACTCACCAGCCCCCCCACAGGCAGGCGCGTCGGCTGCAATTTCTCAAAATTCTCCAGCGGCAGCGCCGCGCCCACGAGGTCAGCGGAAATGGTCTGGTCCTCGGGGCGGTAACCAGCCGATCCGGTGATAATCCCCGCGCCGCGCCCATTTTCTTTTCCGGGTGGCAAGAATCGCAACTCCGCATCCGCCATGCGTACCTCATCCGGCGAGACATTCAGTTGCCCGCGGAGACGATTGAAGGAGAATCCATAGACTGTGCCATCGGCGAGATCAAAGAGCCCCGTGACACTGGGTTTTTCCCGAGTGCCCCGCCCGTGAAACTGGCCCGTCAACGATCCCTTCACCGGATACGACAACCCCAGCAACTGCTCGACACCTTCGACGGGAACTCTTTCGAAATTGATTTCAGCTGTCCAGTTGTTCTCCGGCAGAAAACTCCAGTTGGTCAGGGAAAGATTGGCCTCAATATCTGTTTCCATCTCGCCGCGTCTGGCGTGACCACGCACCAAAGTGAATTCCAAAGGTGAATAGGTCAGATCGCCGTCGAGGTAGTCCAGGAAGACGCCGTCGTAGCGCACCCGCTCCCCGCGTAGGTGGCCTTGAAATGCAGGGCCGCCGGAGGTCCCGGCGATTTTGCCATCCCATCGTACGCTGCCCGAGATGGGCTTGGCTGCCTCGGAAGAACGAGGCACCGCGCCTCGCAGGGCATCAATGAAATCCTTGTAGGTTTCAATCGTTCCCGTTTCGAATCGCATATTCAGCGCCGAGTTGCGCGGAGCAAGAATTCCGTCGATGCTACCACGCGACGCCGGCGTTTCGAATTCACCCGCATCGATGGTCAGGATGTTGGGATCGTAACGATAGCGGAACTTCCATGCCGCCGCCACCGGTTGATGGTGTTCCGCCAACTGTTCGGGAGCCTCCCACACGCTCTTCGCGGAGATCTCGAAGTGCCGGAAAGGGCCGCTCCAGGTTTCAACCGTGTCTGCAGTGATCCGTCCATCCCAGTGCAGTTCGTCGATCGGGAAGTTGCGATGCTCGATGGAGGGCAGCACCGCTGCGAGCCTAACATCTTGCACATGAGTGTCCGCCTTGAATTGTAGCCCATCGAAACGCATGGTCACGCGCCCGGTTACCCGGCCGCCAAAAGCGCCGGCAAAAAAATCGGGCACCTCGAGGCCACGGTTGTCGATTCGATAGCTGCCGCGGGTAGTGAGCCCGGTCGCATGAAAGTCCTCATACGGGAGCGCGATGTTCTGTCCCCAATAGCTCCCGCTCCCGTGGTACTGTCCACCGGCGAAATGGCCTTCTCCGGCCACATCGACCCGCCCCGTCGGGACCGTAGGTTCACGCAGGGTTTCCC
Source organism: Acidobacteria bacterium 13_1_20CM_58_21 (assembly GCA_001919715.1). Taxonomy (GTDB): domain Bacteria; phylum Acidobacteriota; class Terriglobia; order Acidiferrales; family UBA7541; genus Acidiferrum. Next base: position 5,738 of record MNIJ01000229.1, on the reverse strand, counting down.
GGAAATCCAGGAGATCGACCCAGCCGCGGTACCGGAAACTCCACTGCGGATCCGAGAAGCCATTCATTTCCGCTTGTGCATCGAGATGCGAACGCCCGGCGCTAAATACCCCTTGCTCGAGCATAAACCCGTCGCGCCAGAGCGTGAATTTCGCTGCCAGACTCACCTCGAGGGGCGCATTGTGCATGGAGGTGAACTGCGTGGTCTGCCAGTCCAGGTTGCCGAGGTACAAGGGATGGTCGAGCGTACCTCCGGCATCCAGCCCAAGCCGCAGATCTCCTCCGTGTACGGTGATCGGCGCCTTGGTGTTGTTGTAGAGAACCCACCCGTCGACGAGCAGCAGGCGCCGGATGTGCAATTGGAAAAGCGCGTCGCGCAATGGCTTATTTTTAGAGGCAGGCCGCGCAGGCGCGGGCACGTTTGTCGTGCCGTTCTTTTCAACTCGGATGTGCAGGTGTGGCCTCTGGACGACCAGCTCATTCAGTGAAATTCTGCGGCCCCAGAAGGAATCGATGCGCAGCCCGGCCCGCACTTCCTCGGCGGCAAAAAGAGGCTCCGTCCCCGCGGACTCTCTCCCATGGATCACCACACCCTTTATGGTTGCTTGCATGGCGAGCCATTGAATGGATACACTCCGCAACTCAACCTTACCGCCAGTCAGCTGTTCCAAACGGCCTACGAGCAGCCGGCTCAACAATGGGTTGCCCGCGCCGCTGCCGAAAAAAATCATCAGACCCGTGACGATCAGGAAGATCTTTGCGCCGAGAATCCAGGCGACGTGACGCAGCCAACGCCACTTCCGGCGGCGGGTCTCGCGCGTCATTTAGATCCTCCCTCCAGGAGAATGTCGATGTGCAGGCGCGCCCGGCTCTCCTTAAGCCACTTCTCTGACTGTTCGTTGATTCCGCGCTGCACCAACGCTTCCTGAATAAGGTCGTGCGCGGCATCTAGCGACGGTGGTTCCTGCCCGCCAGCCTTGGCCTGCGGCACGATGGTGTCGCGATAAAAATCTTCAATCGCCTGGGGATCGACTTGCACGGCAGGGCGAAAGCGCGAGTCCAGATAGTTGCTCAAGTACAGTTCGGAAGCTACGATTTCCCGCACTTGCGAATCGCTCAACCCGCTCTGCTTTCTGCCGGCCTGGTATTGCTCTGCTGAGGTGAACGACTTCCGCAGACGCTCCAGGGTGCCGTCAATCTCGGCGTCGGAGGGGTGCGGGAATCGCGACACATCGGCCTCGGTTCGTACCATCCACTGGTCGATCAGCCGGTCGAGAATGTGGGCGTCGGTTTCCGATTTTCCGTCAAGGAATCGCTGGTAGCGGCTGAGCACACGAATGTCACTCAATAGGATGATGTCATTTTCAACCCGCGCGGCAATGCCGTCCACGATCTCCTGTGATGCCAGGAGTCCCGCCGCATTCCCAACGAGCAGCGAGACCAGAAAAACGCGCATGGCCAGGCCCCCCACTAGAAGGTCGACCCCAGATTGAAAAAGATTTGGAAACCGGGGAGTCTTGTGCCTTGCTGCCCCAGCGAGCCAATCTGGCAAGTTGGAGCATCGCCCGGACAGGGAATCGGAATAACAAACGAAGGACGATTGAGCTGATAGCCGAAATCGATGCGAATCGGACCCACCGGCGTCTTATATCTCACCCCCAAACCCAAAGTGTGCGCAAAATAATTGAGCTCATTGGTGCAATTCGTGGCGCACACTGGCATGTTCGTCGGCCCGGCAGGTGAGGCGGGATTTTGCAGTGCGAAGGTGGGCTCCGGCAGCATGGTGCGCAAGGAGATCCGGCTTAGCCGGCTATACACGTTGCCGCCGTCATAGAAGATTGCGCCGCCCAGAGACGTGCCGACGAAGGGCAAGCGCATGGGAAAGCGGAATTCCTGATTGAGCACCAGCATAGCCTGGCCACCAACCGGGAAGCCCGTGCAGGCGTCGCGCGGTCCAGCTTGATTGAGCGCGAAGCCGCGCAGGGACGTTCCGCCGCCGGCAAAGAAACGCTCCGGTAGGGGGATGATCGTTGGGCTCGGTCCTGAAGGTGCCGTACCGGCGGTGCACTGCCCGGGCGCGGGGGCCGGGAAACTCAGGGAAACGGTGTCGCGATAAGGTACCAGGAAGCCCAAGCGCATGGAACGCGCAAAACTGAAGCGCCGCTTGATCGGGTAGTAGGTGGAGTTTTGAAAGAAGAACCGCAGGAAACTGGCGCTCGAACCAAGACTCGTAGCTGCATTGCCGAAGTCGGCGCTGTTAAAACTGCCTTTCGCGGCGTCGGCGGGATTGTCGCGCGAATCGCGGAACCAGGTTAGTCCGAATTGGGAAACCAGTGTGGGCTGGTTGAAGAGCGGAATTTCCTCGCTCAAGATCTTGAGATTCGAAACACTAACGCGGCGGAAGGTGTAGTGATAAAGCACCGTCGTCAGTGGCGTTACTTGATCGGTCAATTGCACCGAACCCTCGTAGCGTTCTTCCGTAAATGTATTGATGTCGCGCGTTTTCTCCGCAAATGTGGTCGCCTGAAAGCTGAAGTGTGGATTGGCAAAGGTGTTGGGCGCCGAATACCCCAGCAAAGCGCGCCCCTGCAATGTGCTGCCACGCAGTTTGAAGGAGAGCGAGTCCCCGCGCCCGGTAAGATTCAGTTTGCTGACCTCCAGAATTCCGCGAGGAGCGGCCTGGATCTGCGCTTCGGTCGGGCTCGTCGTGCTGGCGAGCCTCTGCACTTCGAAGCCGCCGCCGTAGGCCACCGTGTAACGCTTGGCTTCCTCAACCAGAACGGCGATATCCTTCTCAGGATTCGTTCCGTTGGGATTCTGAGGCTCGATGGTGACACGATTGAAGACCCCCAGGTTATACAGCCGCCTTTGCGATTCAACAACGTCGCCTTCGCGCAGCGGTTCTTTGACTTTGATGTGCACTTCTCGGCGGATCACTCCCGGTCGCGTGTGCTCATAGCCGCCGATTAGAATGCGCCGCACGCGCGTTTGCGGACCTTCCTGGATGTGATACACCAGGCGAACCGCCCCGGCTTGCTCAATGGCCGGTATGGACTCTTTTTCCGTCCCTTCTTTTTTTTGCTTTTTCTCGGAGGAAACCGTGTTCATGCCGGGATCCGCCTTTTGTGCCGCCGGATCTAGGGAGACGCGTTCAGCGGTTGCCGTGAAGCTGGCCTCGGGAAATCCTTCGTTAAAATAAAGCGCCAGAATGTTGTCCCGGTCGGTGGTCACACTGAAGTCGGAATAGGGCTGCCCGGGAGTCGAGCCGACCACGCCGAGCAGTTCGTCTTTCTTGAAGACATGATTCCCCTCCATCGAGAGGGAAGCGACGCGCGTCTGCTTGCCTTCCTGAATCACGAAGCGGATAAACAGATCGCCCTCTTTGCCTTTGTAGTTGTCTTCGGTCTGTTGCTCCACGGTGGCATCGAGAAAACCGTTGGCCTGGTAAAGGGTGCGTATCGATTGCGTGTCGGAATCAACCAGCCGGCGGCTAAAACGCCCCGCCGAGCCGAAGGCACCGCCGAAAACTTGCAAGCGGCTGCGCAGCAATTCGGTGTCGAAGTACCGGTTTCCGGTGATTTCTATTCCCATCAGTTTGTGGCGAGCGCCCCGTTCGACGGTGTAGGTAATGACCTCTTCTGTGCCTCGCGCCACCCCGTGATCGGACTTCATTTCATGCGTTTCCGTCGTGTAATTCACATCGGCGTCGAAATACCCCCGGCGTTCGAGCCGCTCGCGAACATTACGTTTTCCTTCTTCCAGAAGATCCGCGTCAACCGCGCCCTCCTGATAGATGGGGATCAGTTTTTTCAGCTCGCTTTTGGAAAACGTCGCGCCCTTCAAGGTCACCTGTACGCGCGGTCCTTCCGTTACATCCAGGTCCAGAGGAATGGTGTTCTTCGCCGCATCATAGTTGTCCCGGCGCACGGCGGCTCGCCCGCTGAGATGCCCCTTCTTGACCAGAAATTTCCGGATGCGGTCGGTCCCGCGCTGCAGCTTGGCCGAAGTGATCTGGCCTCCCGATTTCATTCTCAATCGCGAGAGGACTTCGGCGTCGCGATATTCCGTGCCGTTCTTCAGCTGGATGATTCCCACGCGCGCGCGGCGCCCGGGCTTCACGTGCACAACAATGTCCATCTGATGGGTCTCCGGATGCGGCACCGTTTCCGCGGAGACCTCGGCCTGATACAAGCCCTCTTCGCGAAGCGTCTCTCGCAACCGTTCCAACGCCTCGCTGACGGCGGCCACCCGGTAGGTTTGGCCAAGTGTGAGCTGCATGGCCGCCGCCGCTGAGGCATCGCTCGGTGGCGCGGTGAGCCCGGCGATGCGCACCTGGTTGATAAACAGATTCTCCCGCACCACGAAATCCAATCGCACGCCGTCCGCTACCGGAGTCACGACCGCGCGCAGATCGGCGTAATCGCCCGTGCGGTAAAGCGCGCGCAGGCTGTCCGCGATTTTTCCCTGGTCCAACGTTTTGCCGGTCTCTGCCGCGATTCCGGAGGGCGTGTTGGATAGCTCTTGGCCATCTTCTTTGACCATGCGGATCGCCACTATCTTCGGTTCTTCCTCGACGGCACCTGTCACCGACCTGCCCGGCGGCGCCTGGGCGCGTGTTGACGCGGCTCCCGTCAGGAGCACAAGCGCGAAAATGCCTCGCCATCCATTGGCCCAGCCCGATTTCATATTTCCATTCGCTCAGACGAAGGGTAGCACAGCGGCGTTGCCTGCCCGGTCCGCTTTGGCGCTATCATGTAACTTAGGCAGGCGCGGCTACAGTGCCTGCCGGGACCGTACCTTTCGTGAACGCTGCGCTCCAGGAAAAATACTCGCGCCAGATGCTTTTCGCCGGGATCGGCCCGGCAGGGCAGCAACGGCTTCTCGCCTCCCGGGCGGCCGTCGTCGGCTGCGGCGCAATCGGCGCCGCGGCAGCGAATCTTCTGGTTCGCGCCGGCGTCGGCTACCTGAGAATCATCGATCGCGATTTCGTGGAGCCCTCCAACTTGCAGCGGCAGACCCTCTTCGAGGAGTCCGATGCTCTCCACGTTCTTCCCAAGGCGGTCGCCGCGGAGCGCAGGCTGCGCTCGATCAATTCGTCCGTGGCCGTCGAAGGTATCGTCGCCGATCTCAGCCCGCGCAACGTGGAAGCAGTTCTCGCTGAAGTCGATGTGCTCCTTGACGGCACCGACAATTTCGAAACTCGCTTCTTGATCAACGATGTGGCCGTGAAATCCGGCCGGCCTTGGATCTACGCGGCCGGCGTGGCCAGTTACGGGCTGACCATGACCATCCGTCCCGGGGCCACGCCCTGCCTTGCCTGTCTTCTCGAATCCGGCACTCCCGACCAGGGCCTTGAGGAGACCTGCGACACGATCGGCGTTCTCGGGCCGATCGTCAACCTGATCGCCTCGCTGGAAGTCGCCGAAGCTTTGAAACTCCTCTCCGGCCACCCCGAGGCTCTTCATGGGCGCTTGCTCTCTTGCGACGTGTGGACCGGCCGCATGCAGTCCCTCGGTGCGGCTCGCAATCCACAATGCCGCGCCTGCGCCCGGCGCGATTTCACCTATCTCCAAGGAGAAGCCCAGCCCCGTATCACCATGTGCGGGCGTGATTCCGTTCAGATCCACGAACGTGCCCGCGCCCTCGACCTCGGCGTTCTCGGAGTCCGATTGAGACCCCTCGTCGACAACCTGCGGCAGAATGATTTTCTGCTGCGCTTCCGAATTGCGCCTTATGAAA
>MNIJ01000017.1 GCA_001919715.1 Acidobacteria bacterium 13_1_20CM_58_21 | reverse complement strand
AGCATGAAGTTCATCCCGCTGACGAGATGGACGAGAAGATCGCCCGCGAGGCCAGTGCCATATTCCTTCCAACAGCGCCAGCGCGCGAAATATTTGGGAGAGGTGTCCGGATCCCAGGGTCGCTTGGAGACGTCGCCTTGCCAGGTGTCCCAATCAAAATTGCTGAGGGAGAGATCGGGCGGCGGCGGATATTCCCACGCGCCGGTGGGATCGTTCCGGCCGAGCGAGCCTTCCACCAGAGTGAGAGTGCCGACGATGCCGTTGGCGAGAAGCTCTTTGGCTTTGGCGCAGATGACGGAGCTGACGCGCTGTGAACCGATCTGCACGACGCGTCCGGTTTTTTGCGCGGCGGCAACCATGGCAACACCATCGGCGGCGGAATGGGACATGGGCTTTTCGCAGTAGATGTCTTTTCCAGCGCTGACGGCGTCAACGACCACTTGCTTGTGCCAATGGTCGGGGACGGCGGCGATAAGGCAGTCGATTTCTTTGTTATCGAGGAGATCCTTGTAGCGGCGCGTGGTGGGGATTTTCTTGCCGACAATTTCCTGGGCGAGAGTGTGGCGACCGTCGTAAAGGTCGCAAGCGGCGACGCATTCGACGCCGGGCAATTGAACGGCATCGCGGAGCAGGCCGGAACCCTGCATGCCGATGCCGATGATGCCGAAACGGAGACGGTCGCTCGGCGCCATGGATTGCATCGGCAGCGGGATGTGCTCCGGCTCCAAAAGAATCGCCGACGAAGCCGCAAGGGCGCCAGCGGCGCCGGCCGTGCGATGGAGAAATTGACGGCGGGAAAGATCTTTTTTCATGGTGCGCTCCTTCCAGAGAGTTAACAGTTTTCAGTTGACCGTCAGACGCAAAGAGTTCGAACAAGACCGTTCGTTCTACTCCGTTCAGGGCTGTGAAACGAACAACGTCCCGATGCCCGGAACGACCGCAACAGCGGCAGCCGAGCTCCCGAATTCCAAGACTATTTCAACGGCTGAACGCTTACTTCCTTGAAAAAGACGATGTCGTTGTCGCTATGATTCTGCAGGCCGATGTAGCCCTCGTTGGGGCGAGGGCCATGCTGCGGCTCAAAATCGAATTTGCGCTCAGGAACGGGCTGGCCTTCGGTGTAGTCGGTGACCGTGACGTCGTTAAGGACGACCATGGTGCGCGGACCATCCAGCGTGATGACCATGGTGTTCCACTCCGGACCGGGTTTGCCAGGCTTGGCGAGAGGCTTGGTCAGTGAATAGAGCGTGCCAGTGATGTGATAATCATCTTCCTTGGACGTTTCGGGATGGTTGTCAATCTGGACTTCGTAGCCGTAGTGGACGGGCATCCATTCCTCGCGCGGTTCGAGGGGAATGCGAATGAAGACCCCGGAATTATCATTGAAGTCGCGCATCTTGTAGGCCAAGCGGATGCGGCAATTGGAGAGCTTGCCGCCGGTCCAGTACAGAAGTCCCATGCCGCCGTGCGTGCGAATGAGTCCGTCTTCCACTGTCATGTTGCCGGGGCCGACGTGTTTCCAGCCGGTGAGATCCCTGCCGTTGAATAACGGCTTCCAGCCCGGAGCTTGCGGCCGCGCGGCGGCAAACGCGAGCAAAGTCGAGACGGCGGCGACCATCAGCATTGTTACCCATGTGCGCGGATTCATGGCGCCTTTCTCCTCGGAAAGATCAAACCAAGCAAGGGGCTCCGACCGGCCGGAGCGCTACGAAGAAAAATCAAAACTGCAAGTTGTGAAGATAGTCGTAGCTGATCTTGATGTCATCGAAGGCGGATTTCGGGTCGTCGTTTTCGACGAAATAATGTTTAATTCCAGCCTTGCCGGAGTGCGCGAGAAGTTTTTTCCAGTCAATGGAACCTTGCCCTACATCCGCCATGCGGCCGCCATATTTGACGGACTGACCCATCGCGCCCTGGTATCCACTCGAAGAGGAGGCGTCCTTCACCCAGTCTTTTACGTGAACTAGAGGGAAACGGCCGGGATACTTTTCGAAATAGGCCAGAGGATCCTTCCCGGCGACACTGATCCAACAGAGATCCATTTCCATGGCGACTAGTTTGGGATCCGTTTCGGCGAGGAGGAAATCGTAGGGGAGTTTGCCGCCGAGCGAATCGGCGGGATCGAATTCGAATGAGTGATTGTGGTAGCCGAACTGGATGCCTGCCTTCTTGCTGGATTCGCCGGCACGATTGAACAGATCCGCGGCGCGCTTCCAGCCCTCCGGTTCCTTGCGCTGCTTCTCGTCAATCCACGGGCAAATGATGTAACCGTGCCCGACGATTTTCGCGGCGTCCAGAGTTTCGGCCCACTCTTTCTCGACGACGTCATAGCCCACGTGGCACGAAGGCGAGGCCAAGCCATTCTTATCGAGGATCGCGCGAACGTCTTTCGGGGAATGGTCGAAGTAGCCGGCGAATTCGACTTCCTTGTAGCCGGTGGCGGCGACTTTCGCGATGGTGCCTTCGAAGTCGGTCTTCATGGCGCCGCGTACGGTGTAGAGCTGCACGCCGACGCTGTCAATGTGATGTGCGGTGTCCGCAGCCAAGGAAGTGCGTGAGGCGGTCACTGCGGCTGCGATGGAAGTGCCGATAAATGTGCGTCGATTCATGGGCGACATTCTACTCTTTCTGAGAGGGAAGGGAACAGGGATTCGTGCGAGTGGACAATTTAATTCGACTTTCTGACGGAAGGAGGCATTGTGCGTGTTATCCCTCTTCCTTCTTCGATGGTCAGGAAGTTATTGGCGGGAACACTTGCAACAGTTTCGATCTTGCCATCGGGCCAGTGAATCTCAATCAGGCGCACTTTGCCCCTCCCCCCGAGACCATAATGGAGGCGAGGGTCATTGGAGGAAAGATAGCTGCCGCCGGCGTGAACTTCGTCCCATTGGGTGAGATCATCGCAGACGACTTGGACACGCGCGCCGACGGCGTCGCGGTTCTTGCCGGTCCCCACAAGCTTAACGGTAATCCAATTGTTGTGGCTGCCGCCGTCATTCTTCAGGATGGTCGGCTTTCCGTCCAGGTTGTTAATGACCACGTCGATGTAGCCGTCGTTGTCGAGATCCCCGAAGGCGACCCCGCGGCTTACACGCGGGGTCATCAATGCAGAGCCGCTTTCCGCAGCAACTTCCGCAAACTTACCGTCGTGCTCATTGTGAAATAGGAGTATACGCTGACGATATGTAGTGCCCACACTGGCGTTTTCCATCTGCGGGTAAACATGACCGTTGACAGCGAGGAGGTCTGGCCAGCCATCGTTGTCGTAGTCAAAGAAGCCCGTTCCCCAACCGACGAAGGGAGTGCTAACCGGGGCCACTTTGGACGCATAGGAGACGTCTGTAAATTGTAGAGGCTTGTCATGATGGTAGAGCGTGGCGTGCTCGCCCGAGAAATTCGTAATGAAGATCCCGAATTGGCCGGTGTGTAAGTAGTCGCCCACCGTTACACCCATGGAACCAAGTGGCACACCGTCATCGTCGAGGGACACACCAGCCTGCAATCCGATCTCGGCGAAAGTGCCGTCTTTGTTGTTGTGATAGAGATAATTTCCAGTGGCATCATTGGCGACAAAGAGATCCAGCCAGCCGTCGCCGTCCACATCGGTCCAGACCGCCCCCAATCCGTAGCGACCTTCCGGATCGGCGACCCCCGCCTTTTTGCTGACGTCGGTGAAAGCTCCGTCGCCGTTGTTGTGAAACAGAGAATCGCCGGCTCCCGGCAGACCTTTTGGACCGCACTGCACCGGAACTCCGCGGTACTGGCAGAATTTGGATTTGCCGAATTCGGGGAGCTTGGAGAGGTTAATGTCCACGTAATTAGAGACGAAAAGGTCCAATGCGCCATCCTTGTCATAATCGGCAACGGCCGCGCCGGTGGACCAGCGGTGATCGTCTACCCCGGCGCGATCGGTAATATCCGTGAAGGTGCCATCGCCGTTGTTGTGGTAGAAATGATTGTGTCCGAGGCAGGTGACGTATAGATCTTGATAGCCGTCACCGTCGAAATCGGCGGCGACTACGCCGTTGGCCCAGCCGGGGTACGTCAAGCCGGACTTTTCGGTTACGTCCGCGAAAGTGCCGTCGCAATTGTTGCGATAGAGAGCGCTACGAGAGGCAAGCGGGTCGTTGGCGGTGTCCACGGTGAGCGCATTCGTGAAATAAATGTCCATACAGCCATCATTGTCGTAGTCGAAGAGGGCAACCCCGCCGCCAATCGATTCGACGATATACTTTTTTTCCGGAGCGGAGATATGCCGGAAGGTAATGCCAGCGAAGTCCGTTACTTCCGTAAAGTGAACGACGGGTTCTTTCTGGTCCGATAGGCTTTGCGTGATGAGAAGATCTGCGACTGCTGACTGGAGCAGAAGCACAAGGAGAAGCAAGCGATTCCTCAAGGCATGTCCTCCGGAGTGTGAGAAGGACGGGAATTCTGCCTGCCTTCTAGTTCGTGCGTGATCTTGAATTCCTTTTCTGATTCCGCGGCGCGTCCTGCGCGCTGGTAAGCGCGTGCGAGTTGATAGTGGCTGTAGGTTCTGGACGGATCAAGGCGCGTTGCGGTTTCCAGATGCGCGATCGATTCCTTGAGGTTTCCTTTCTGAAGCAGCGCCTTGCCCAGACTGAAATGGGCCTGAGCGTAGCCGGGTTGCTCCGTGACTACTTCCCTCAACAGAGAAATGGCTTGATCCGTTTGTTGCAGTGCCATCATTACAAACGCGAGATGGTAACGCGCGCGAGAGTCCTGGGGATGACTCGCGAGCTCGGCGGCGAATTCCTGACGGGCGATTTCCAGACGCTCCGTGCTGAGACACAGCATGCCCAGAAAAAAGTGGGCCGAGGACACTTTGGGATCGAGTTCCAAGGCGCGGCGGAATTCCCCTTCGGCCTCCCGCGGTTGCGACTGAGCGGCGAAGATCTGTCCCCACATGACGTGAGATTCCGACGACTCCGGCTGGGACTTGAACAGTTCTTCGAATACCAGGCGGGATTCGTCGATCCGGTTGAGGCGCGCCAGAGCTTTTCCCAGGGCTAGAAGAACGCGCGGATCGTCGGACTGGCTTGAACGGATGCCTTCGAGCAGTTTTACCGCGCTTTCGTACCGCCCGGTTTCCACAAGCGAGAGTCCAACGTATTTCTCTACTCTCGAGTTGGAAGGCTCGCGCGACAGTGCATGTTCGAGAGGAGCAACGGCTTCGGTATAGCGCTGGGCCCCGAAGAGCGCCAATCCGTGGTTGAAATCCGCATCGGGAAAGTCAGGCTGCAGCTCACGCACCGTAGCGAATTGGCGTACGGCTTCTGCAAAGTCTTCATGACGCGCTGCGATCAGCCCCAAGAAGTTGTGGCCGCTGGCCAAAATACGGTTGTAGAAGCCAAGCAGTTCGGCATCACGTTTGTAGCGCTCCGCATGCGGCCTCCTGGAAACAGCGCTGCGCTCCTTTTCCGTAACCGCGAGCAGTGCCCGGAAGGCGGCAGATGCCTGGGCGTCCTCCCGGCGCTCAAAGAGTCTCTGCGCGGCGTCGTGCGAGATTTTTAGCCGTTCCTGGGAACACAGAGACACCGCGAAAACCGAGCAGAAAACCAGGCTGGCAAGGAGACGCACCGTCTGAAGATTAGATGCCTTATATTTTGCGGGGCCTTGACCCGAGATGGAGCACAGTTCTTTTCCCGCCCAAGAGAGTGAGGTTGCCACGTGTTGTTAGAACTCGAGCCTCAATCCGAATTGAATCTCTCGAGGATTGATGCCGAGACCAGTAATCACGCCAAAATTAGGGTCACCGAAGGTCCCGCCCGGATCACCATACTGGGTGTGGTTCCACACGTTGAACATCTCCGCCCGGAACTCGATTTTCGCGGATTCGGCTGCATTCCAGGTAGAGTGACGTCCGAACCACGGGATGTCCGTGACCTTGAAGATAGACAGATCCCAGTTGTTAATGCCCGAACCGCGCACCGGGTTTCGCCCGCCATTGCCGAACGTGCCCAGAGCTGGATTAGCAAAGGCGGCAGTGTTGAACCACTGGTTGAGAGTTCGTTTCGATTTATCCAGGATGGGGTTTCCAATGATGTCAGGGCGCTCGCAGATTCCGGAATCACCGAGGCCCGCATTGTCGTTCTGCAGGCAGACGTTAATCGGGCGTCCAGAGCGGAAGACGGAGATCCCGTTTACCTGCCAACCTTTGAGGAAAACTTTCGCGAACCCCGTGGTCTTATCAAAGAAAGGAAGCTGCCAGACATAGTTGAACACCAGAGAGTGCGGAATGTCCTGGTCCGCCACCGCTTTTTCCCGCTCGGGGTGGAATGCATCCTGCATGGGCGCGGCACGGCCTTCGCTGTCTTTGTTGGCAGTAGTGGCGATGTTGCGCGAGTAGGTATAGGCGGCCTGGAATGCCAGACCGTGCGACATCTGATGGTTAAAGAATACTTGCAAGGAGTTGTAACGAGAGGTTGCCGCACGCTCGTTGACGTTGATGAAGTCGAAACCGACAAACGGGCGAACCGTGTTCGGATCGACACATGTGGATGCAGGAGTCGGATTAAGGTCGGGAGGGCAGGAATTATTCACGAAGTTAGCCACCGCTGACTGGTAGATGCCCGGTACCTGGTTGATGTTGCGATTGCGTCCCAGGTGAATTTGGTGGGAGCCAACATAGTTCACTTCCAAGCTGGTGTTGTGCATGAGCTCATATTGCACACCTAAACTATATTGATAACTTTGCGGGCTGGGGTAGCTCTTCTCCAAAACAAGCAAAGCTACGGGAGGTTGGGGCGTTGCCGGATCGAAAGGCGTAGTCATTGTGCTGAATGATGGGTTGTGCAGCACCGGTCTGAGATCGAAGGGCGGCTGTTGTCCCGTCGCGCTGTTCTGAGAAAAGGCGTCGCGGCCATGGTAGATTCCGCCACCGGCTCGCACGAGAAGTTTCTTGTTTGCCAATGGGGCCCACGCAAATCCCACCCGAGGTTCAAAGTCCTTGTAGTGGTCATCCTTGAGAGAGCGCCTCACGCCCGGTGATTTTGGCGTGACGATGCCGTTGAGGAGGTCACAAGTGGCCGGATCAACCACGATACCACCGGTAACTGGGTCGAAGGTGAAGGCTGTGGCCGCAGGGCAGAGGGCTGGGTCATAGCGATTGGGATAAAAGCTGGAAACGTTGGGTTCCACGGAGAAGACCTGGCCGAGATACTGCCAGCGCAAGCCGTAGTCGAGGGTGAGGCTCGGAGTTAACTTGTAAGTGTCCTGGACATAGATCGCAATATCGCGACCGCGAGAGGGCACAAAATTCTGCGTCTGCTCCTCCGTGTATACCGATGCATTTCCGGCTAACAGGTCACCCAGAGTTTGGACGTCGAACGTTCCGGCGGTAAAATCTCCGCCGCCATTGGCGGGCTCCAGCTTGCGGCTGAAGCGGCCAAAGAATCCCACTTTCAAATTATGCTTTCCGAAGGTATGGGTAAGATCGTCCTTGTAAGAGAAATTGTGAGTGAGGTCAAAAAATGGGGCATCGTGCGCCAGTGCCCCGAAACCGTCCTGGAGATTTAAAGCCGGAAAGGAGCCGCTGGTTTCAGGAAACAGTTCGGTATAGGTGAAACCCGAGCGTGAAGCCAAAGTCTTGTCGGAGACACCGCTCGTTTTGATGTCAATGACGTTGTTGGAATAGCCAAACTGAAAGTCGTTGACGGTCCGCGAGCTGATGATGGTAGTCAGCTTCATGGTGACAAGTTTTGCTTTCGTATACCAATCGCTGCTAACGGAAGGGAAGTTATCATCACCCCAAAAACCTGAACTATTGAGGCCGATGAGTGGGGTGTTTGTTTGCATGTAGTTGGCCATGAAAGTGGCTTTTGCCCCAATCATGTGGTCCCAGCGGATGGCGTAATGGTTGAAATTGCTCACGCCGGGCGAGCTGGCGATGAAGTTAAAGCCGTTCGAAATGTCAGCGTCGGGCAGGGGATAGCGAGCGAGGAGGGCGACGGCGTTGGGGTCAGGGGTTCCAGCGAAATTCGGTTCGTCGACCGGGAACTCCTGAGGATCACAACCGGCGGCGACGGTGACACATGGAGTCTGAAAGATACCATTCCGTTGTCCTTGGGTGGGGACTGTATCAGTGATGGTGTTACCGCGAATTTCGCGGGAGAACTCGGTGGAAAAGAAGAAGAAATCCTTCTTCTTGTCGGTGTTGTAGACCTTGGGAATCCAAACGGGCCCGCCTATGGTAAAGCCGTAGTCGTTGTACCGGAGTTTTCCGGGTGCTCCAAGGAAGGGGTCGCTGGCGTCCAGGGAGTTATTGCGGAGGAATTCGAACAGCGAGCCGTGGAAGTTCTGACCGCCCGACTTGGTGACGACATTGACGATGGCTCCGGTGGCCTCGCCGAACTCCGGGCTGTAGTTGTTGCGCAGGATCTTGAACTCTTCGATGGCGTCCACGGTGGGCCGCACCATGATGCCACCGTTGTTCCCGTTGTCTTCGTCGAAGGTGCCATCCACCAGATACAGGTTAGAGTTCGACTGATTGCCATTGACGGAGACATCCGTGTCACCGATGCCAACGCGCCCATTGTCCGGCGCTACGCCAGGGACGAGGTCCACGAGCTGCCCGAAATCGCGCTGATTGAGAGGCAAGGATTTCATCTGGTTGTTTCCAACAAGATTGGAGACTTCGGCGGTCTCCGTCTGAAGCACAGGCGTTTCGCTCGTCACCGTGACACTCTCGGTCACCGACCCCAGGGGCAAGCTGATGTTAAACGTCAGCCTGTCGTTGACGTTGACGTGAATGCCGGTGACTTCTGACTTCTTAAATCCATCTTTCGCAACGGTGATCTTGTAGTCGCCGACCGGAAGGCTGGTGAAGAAAAAGACGCCCGCGGAGGTGCTGGTGGTGGAGCGTTCCGCTCCCGTCAAGACGCTCAATAGATCCACTTTGGCGTCGGGCACTGCCGAGCCACTGGTGTCCGTAACTGTGCCGGAAATGTTCCCGGTGATCTCCTGAGCCGGAAGCGCCACTGCAAATCCGAGGAGCAACATCACACCCAAAGCAGTCTCTCTTATTGGCACAATAAACCCCCTTGAAAGATTTCTAAAATCTGATGGGAGACTGAGTTTGCAGGCAACGATGGGGTTGAACCCGATAACTTCCGGCTCAAGAGCACGAGTTCAGCTGTGAAACGGCTCGAGAACATTCACGACACCCCTGAACACTCTGCCGGACGGCCAAGCCTACAACGGGCTGGCATCCATCAAATCGCTTCTGTTAAATCGAGTTAATATCCGATTGATGGGCGATGTCAAGAGGAAATTCAGAGAAAGCTAGGCCAGGCAAGTCCCTAGCGCTATACGGGAGGTGATGGCCACGGGCCGCGTGCCTGCTCGATGGCCTCTGCGACGGCCAAGACCAGTTCGTCTTCAAACGGCCGACCCACGACTTGGACACCGATGGGCAGTCCTTCCGTTGAAACGCCGGCCGGGACGGAGGCGCCGGGAAAGCCGGTCAAGTTCAGCCATTGGGAAAACCGCATGGTGTCGCGGTACCCCACGCCGGGGAGGTAATTTCCCTGCCCGTGACGAAACGCGGGACTTGTGGAAACGGGGGAGAGCAGAACCGGCGTTTCCCGCATTTGGCGCAGAATTTCGGCGCGGAGAAGATCCCGATCCGCGCAGGCTGTCGTGAATTGCTTGAGTGTTATCGGGACTCCAGAGGTTGCGCAATCGAGATACTCGCGAAACATTGGGCTGATTTTATCTTCATCGCCGGCGACACTGTGCCGGAACAAATTGCCGATCACCGGACCAAAGAAGAACCACCAAAGATCGAGCGCGCGATCGAGTCCATCCAGCCGGAAAGGTTCGACGGTGAAGCCTTGCTCGTCGAGTGATTTTGCGGCTCGCTCGACCGTCGCGCGCGTCTCCGCAGTTGTGACCCCCAGCGTGTCGCTCTCCAGAATTCCGATGCGCATGCTGCGCAGTTCATCCTCTAAGCAGGCGCGCCAGGGAACCGGGGCGGAGAGCGCATCGCCTGCGTCCGGCCCGGCCATCACTTCGACGAGCGAACGCACATCCCCGATAGTACGGGCCATGGGGCCGACAACGCCGATCCAGGAAAAAGCGCCGGCACCCGGTGGAAAATGCCCCGTAGCAGGAATGCGGCCGGGGGTGGGTTTTAGTCCGCAAATGCCGCAAAAATGCGCAGGTACGCGAATCGAGCCGCCACCATCGCTGCCAACACCGCCGGCCGAGCACCCTGTAGCAATCGCCGCCGCTTCGCCTCCGCTCGAGCCGCCCGCGGAGTATGTCAAATCCCACGGGTTGCTCGTTTTTCCAGTGAGCAGGTTGTCAGCTTCGTAAGCCATCAAAAATTCGGGAGTGTTGGTATTCCCGAGGAGGATGGCGCCGGCCGCTTTCAACCGCGAAACAAGCGGAGCATCCTGCTTGGGAAGGTAGTCCTTGCGCAGAAGGGAACCGGCGGGGCAGGGCCAACCGGCGACATCAATACAACTCTTGATGGTGAGTGGCACGCCATGAAGAGGCCCGAGATGATCGCCGAGCAAAACAGAATTTTCCGCGGCGCGGGCCTGCTGGCGGGCTCCCTCGGCATCCAGATGGACAAACGCATTCAGTTTCGGTTGCAGCGTCTCGATGCGTTTAAGATGGAGTTCGACGATCTCGACGGGGGAGATCTTCTTGGAGCGAATTTGCCGTGTGCTTTCCGCTAACGTCCAGTAAGGGAAGAAGCTCATGGCTTGATGCGCGAGAGTAAACGTACATGCGACACAGGTCAAGCATCCGGGGGAAAAACGCAACTCGGGGAGCATAAAAACGGTTGACGACGTGAATGGCAGCCGGGAGAATTCCAGTTGCGCTCGGTCGGGCAGTACATGGAATTCGAGCATCCCGGGCGGACAGGAAGAAACATTTTCATGCGTTCAACTCAGCGGCGTGCAACGGGCGTAATTTCAGTTTGCTCAGTCTTGATTTGCTGTGCCGCGATATTGGTGCGTTCCAGCGCGCCGTCTGCGCAGAAGTCTGCCACAAAGAAGTCCGCGTCGTCGGGCGGCGGAATCGCGGACGCCTATCGTTTCAATACGCTCGGCGTTGCCTACATGAATCAGCAGCGCCCCGCTGACGCGCAAAAATATTTTGAACAAGCCTGCGAGGCCGAGCCCCAGTTTGCGGTGGCCCGGTTAAACCTGGGTGTTGCTCTGCTCGGCCAGCAGAAATTGGAGTCCGCGCGGGCGGCACTCCAAGCCGCTACGCAGCAGCTTCCTAAGGATGCTTACGCTTGGTACAACCTCGGACTTGCCTACAAGGACCTCGGGGAATCGGAGAAGGGCATCGGGGCTTTTCAGCACGTCACGGAGATCGCCCCTAACGAACCTGACGCCTATTATTTTGTCGGTTACCTGAACGCCCAGCTGCAGAAATATGACCAAGCTATCGCCGCCTTTCAGAAAGGGTTGGCTCTTTATCCGTTTCACGCCTCGTCGGAATTCGGCTTGGCACGCGCATTTCAGAGGAAAGGCGATGCTGCTTCGGCGCGCGAACACTTGGCACGTTTTCAGAAAATCACGGCGGAGCATCTCGGAGCGCCGTTCGGCGCAGGCTATGGCGATCAAGGTCGCTACTCACTTGCGGAGCTGCCGCTGAGCTCAGTTGTCGATGTGCCGGCGGCGATTCCAGTGCGATTTACTGCGGAAGCGAATGCGTTTGTGTCGAGGAGTGCAGGTGGAAGCCGCGTCGAA
The DNA here is from genome assembly GCA_001919715.1 of Acidobacteria bacterium 13_1_20CM_58_21. Lineage (GTDB taxonomy): Bacteria > Acidobacteriota > Terriglobia > Acidiferrales > UBA7541 > Acidiferrum. Next base: position 5,509 of record MNIJ01000017.1, on the reverse strand, counting down.
ATCGGACCGAGCACCGGCGCCTGCTGGTTCGACTACGATGGGGATGGCAAGCCGGATCTTTTTCTGGTGAGCGGCGCGGTGGAGGGCACGAGCCGATTGCTGCGCAGTCTGGGCGATGGACGCTTCGCGGATGTGACCCAAGAGATGGGAATTCGCTTGAATGGGAGCGGCTTCGGATGTGCGGCCGGGGATTTCGACAATGACGGCCATACGGGTCTGGCGGTTTGTTTGAGTGACGGTGTCCGGTTACTTCGCAACAAGGGAGACGGCAAGTTCGAGGACGTGACCCAAGCGGCGGGAATCCGCAGAGAAAAAGGCTGCGTGGGCCTCACTTTTGTGGATTATGACCACGATGGCGACCTGGATCTGTACATCACAACGGCGCCCGATTCAGCTGCGCCGGGCACGCCGCCCCACAATGTTCTTTGGCGCAACAATGGGAATAACACATTCACGGATGTGTCTGCCGAAACGGGACTCGGTTTTGCAGCTACAGGCGCCGGCATAGTAACCACCGATTTCAACAATGACCGCGCAATTGACTTCGTCATCGCGGGCGGTCAGGCGGGAGCTGCGGTCTATCTCAATCCCCGCGAAGGGGAATTCAGGCCGCTCGACGCCATCGATTTCAACAAGGAGAAGTTGCCACCCGCGGTGGGCGTAGCGGCTTTCGACTTCAATAAAGACGGCTGGATGGATCTGGCCTTCACGCACGCGGGCGCCCCGGGAATCAGCTTGTGGCGGAATGTGGAAGGGAAGCGACTGGAACGTGTTGCGCTCCCCGATTTAGGTTGGCAGCACGGCTGGGGAATTGCCGCACTCGATTACGACAATGACGGCTGGCTCGATCTTATCGCCGCGGGAGAATCGAGCTGCGGAGCGGAATTGCGGTTGCTGCGAAATCTGGGGAGCAAAGGGTGGGCCGACGTCAGCAAGGAAGTGCGCCTCCAGGCGTTCAAGCTGGATCAACCGCGTGCGATTGCCGTCGCGGACATCGATGGAAACGGGGATGCGGATCTAGTCGTGACACAACTAGGCGGAGGGCCGGTTGTTCTGCGCAACGAAGGCGGCAATCAGCATGACTGGATGAGCATCGACCTCAAGGCGCTCAATGACAACAAAAGCGGGATCGGAACGAAAGTCGAACTCTATGCAGGCATGTTGTATCAAAAGTGGGAAGTGGCCGGCGCGACGGGGTACTTGGGGCAGAGCGCAGCTCCCATTCTTGCCGGCCTCGGCTCGGAGCACAACGCCGAAGTGGTGCGGCTGCTGTGGCCTACGGGCGTGCCACAGGACGAAATAAACCTGACCACGAAGAAAGTGCAGAGCATCACCGAACTCGATCGTCGCGGGAGCTCGTGCCCCGTTTTGTTTTCGTGGAATGGCCACGAGTATGAATTCATCGCGGACATGATCGGACCAGGCGTGGTGGGCCACTGGGTCGCGCCCGGGGAAAGGGACGTTCCCGATCCCGACGAGTACTTAAAGGTGCCTGCGCGTAGCGTGATGGCTCGGAACGGTCTGCTTAGCTTCCGCTTCATGGAGCCGATGGAAGAAACGGTGTATCTCGACCAGGTGCGGCTGCTGGCCATCGATCATCCGGCGCTGTACGAAGTTTTTCCAAATGAACGATTCGTGAGCGCGCCTCCTTTTCCGGAGTTCCGCGTGATCGCGAGCCGCGACGCGCACGCGCCAATCGGCGCGTGGGACGACCGCGGGAATGATGTGCTGCCGCTGATTTCCAAGCGCGACCGCAAGTACGTCACGAGTTTCGAAGCGCTGCCCTTTGCGGGATTCGCCAAGCTGCACTGGATCGAACTCGACCTCGGTGAATGGGATAGGCAAAAACCATTGCGATTGATCATCGATGGTTACACGGATTACTTCACCGCGACTTCCATGTACGCGGCGGATCAAGCCGGAATCAAAGTGATTCCGCCGTATGTGGAAGCCCTCGATGCGCAAGGCAAGTGGACGCGTGTTGTCGAAGACCTGGGTTTTCCTGCGGGGCTCGAACGGACCATGGTTGCAGACCTGACCGGCAACCTTCCCGCAGGAACGCGGCGGATTCGCATCGTCAACAATCTGAAAGTGTATTGGGACGCAATTCGAATTGACCAGACACCCGGCGCACCGGATTTGCGCGTGGCGCAAGTGCCTCTCGCAAGGGCGGCGCTCGATTTCGTCGGCTATCCTCGCGAGACACGTCTGAAGCCGGCGAGCGACACGATCTATTCGTACTCGCAGCGGAGCATGACCGGCCCCTACGCGCGCGCCGCTGGAAATTACACGCGCTACGGTGATGTGTACGGTTTGCTATGCGCCTCCGACGATCGCTTTGTCGTCTTTGGCTCCGGCGAGGGGCTGAAGCTCGATTTTGATCCCCAGCAGCTTCCGGCGCTGCCGCCCGGATGGGTTCGCGATTTTTTCTTTTACGCCGACGGCTTCGAAAAGGATCTCGATTTCTACGCAGCCCACGCGTTTACTGTCGAGCCGCTACCGCGGCATTCGCTGCTGCCGTATCCCTATCCCAAGGGTCGAGATTATCCGGCCGACGCGGAACATCTGGGCTACCAGTTGGAGTACAACACGCGATCACGCTCGGAACGCATGCCGCCGAGCCTGCGCTACCAGTATTCGCCGCGCTGAAGCGGGCGCACTCAGCCCCAAAGCACCGGTACCCAGGCGCGATCCCGCGCACTCTGTCCGATGGCTTCGCAGAGCAGCAACTCGTGGTTCCCGTTTGCAAATGTCGGGAAGGGCCGGCGCGCGTCGAAGTCTCCCGCATCCAGGTATCCGTAAAAATCACGGAAGAGCTGCACGAAGGTATCCGGGTATCCCTCGGCGTGCCCGCCGGGATACGCCGCGAAGCCCCGGGCGGCCGGACTCAGCAAAGCGGGATCTTTGGGAAGTACCTCGTTGGCGCGGTCGCGACGTCCGATCCAAAGCGTATTCGGGGACTCGGAGTTCCAAGCGAGTGAGCCTTTGCTGCCGTCGATTTCGAACCACAGTCTGGCCTTGCGGCCGGCGCTGACCTGCGAGACGGTCATCACGCCGCGCAAGTCCTCTTCGAAGTGCAAGAGGACGGAGGCATAGTCATCCGTGGTGATCGGAACATCATCGTGTTCGGCATTCGAGGCTTTCTGAAATGTTTCGACGCGCCCGCGCGGCCGATGACGAATGGGCAAGACGGTTGCCAGGTCCGCGCATACTTCCGTAACTTTCCGCCCAGTAATCCACATCATGAGGTCCAGCCAATGCGTGCCGATGTCGGAGACGGCGCGAAGCTCGCCGCCAAGTTTTGGATCCAGCCGCCAGTTCCAGTCAGTCGGGAAGAGCAGCCAATCCTGTAGAAAACCTCCATGAACAAGACGCGGTTGCCCGATCACGCCGCTCGTCACAGCGGCCTTTGCTTCGTGGCATAGCGGGTAGTAACGGAGGTTGTAAGCGACACCTCCCACGCACCGGCGCTCTCTTGCAAGCTTTACCAGCATTTCCGATTCGCGCGAATCCATTGCCAGAGGTTTTTCGCAGAGGACATGTTTTCCGGCACGAAGCATGCGGCTGGCCTGCTCGAAGTGCGCGTGATTCGGTGTGCAAATGTGCACCACGCTGACGTCGTGATCTTCGGCCAGTTCGTCGAGCGAAACATAGGCGCGCTCGAGGCCCAATGACTTGCTAACCATTTCGCTGCGCTCGCGGGAACTGCCGAGCATTCCGCGCACGGAAACGCCAATTCTTCGCAAAGAATCGAGATGCGCTTTGCCCACGAATCCCAAACCGATCACCGCTGCAGTTTGCTTCATACTCAGGACTCCCGCGCATTCGGCTCCGTCGTTTTCACCGCAGGTTGCAAGGTATCAGCTTTCCTAAGGTCCGCAATCGGAATCTTAGGAAAGTCGAAATTTGGACAAAGCCGGCCTCCAGAGGTAGGATGCTCGGAAAGGAGATACCCGTGTCCACCCCCCAAAGAAGGCTCTGGCATATCGTTATTGTACTGGCTGTTTGCACGGTAGTGGCAGTACCGTCCGGCGCCGATGACGCTGCTTCCTGGATGGTTGATAGCGAAGCGTTTTTGCGACGAAACTTCACTCCCGCGGGGCCTCCGGCAAGCGCTTCCGCCGCAGCTGTCGAGAAACTTCTCGCCCAAATGACGCTGAAGGAAAAAATTGGCCAGATGACGCAGCTGGAAATCGGCATGATCAGCGATGGACAGGGCCAGTCCATTCGAATCAATGCTGAAAAATTACGCAAAGCCGTGGGCGAATACGGTGTGGGTTCCATTCTCAACGTGAATGACGAAGCCTTGCCCGCAGAGAGGTGGCACGAGATTATCCGCGCCATCCAGGAAGAAGCCAAGAAATCCCGCTTGCAGATTCCCGTGCTCTACGGCATCGATACGATCCACGGGCCGAATTACATCCTTGGGAGCACTCTTTTTCCCCAGCCGCTCGCGATGGCCGCCACGTGGAATCCGGAACTGATGCTCCGCGGCAGCCAGATCGCAGCTGCCGAGACGCGTAAGGCCGGCATTCCATGGTCTTTTTCACCCGTGCTCGATGCCGGGCGGCAGCCGCTGTGGTCGCGCTTGTGGGAGACGCTCGGAGAGGATACGTATCTCGCGACGGTGATGGGTGTGGCCACGGTTCGCGGTTACGAAGGCAGCGATCTTTCGAGCCCCGGCAGCGTTGCTGCCTCGCTGAAACACTATGTGGGTTACAGCTATCCCAGCACCGGCGGTGACCGTAGCCCTGCGCTCATCCCGGAAAATACCTTGCGTGAATACTTTCTTCCCACCTTTGGCGCGGCTCTGAAAGCGGGCGCTCACACGGTGATGGTGAACTCCAGCGAAGTGAACGGAATCCCCGGCCACGCCAACGGCTATTTGCTCAAAGATGTTTTGCGAGGCGAACTCGGCTTGCAGGGATTCGTGGTCTCTGACTGGATGGATATCAAGAAACTTGTTGGCGTGCACCACATCGCGGCAAATGAGAAGGAAGCCACGCGCATCGCGATCCTTGCGGGAATCGACATGAGTATGGTGCCGAGCGATTACAGCTTTAGCAATCTATTGCTCGAGCTGGCGCAGGAAAGGAAAGTGCCTGCGAGCCACATCGATGAAGCGGTGCGAAGGATTCTCAGGGTGAAGTACCAGCTCGGGCTCTTCGACGATCCGCTGCGCGGGATCGATTCGAAAACGGTGATCGGCTCAGCGGAATCACGCCAGGTGAGCCTCGAAGCGGCGCGCGAGTCCATCACTCTTCTGAAAAACGAGAACCACACGCTGCCGCTTGCAAAGACGGCGCACGTTCTCGTGACCGGGCCGGACGCCGATTCCCTGATTCCGCTGAATAACGGCTGGAGTTATACTTGGCAGGGTGACCGCGCGAGCATGTACCCCCGGGACCGCGCGACGATTCTCAAAGCCATTCAGGAAAAAATCGGCGCCGCCAAGGTGAGCTATGCTCCCGGAGTCACCTACAACAAGGAAATTGACATCGCCAAGGCT
>MNIJ01000057.1 GCA_001919715.1 Acidobacteria bacterium 13_1_20CM_58_21 | reverse complement strand
GCGAAACGCACGGTGACTTTTTATGCACATTATGACGGGCAGCCGGTCGATCCGGCCGCCTGGACGGATGGAAAACCGTTCGAGCCAGTCCTTCGCAATGCTGCTATCGAAGCGGGTGGGAAGCGGATTCCCTTCCCGGAAAACAGTGCGCAACATCGGGCGGTCTATAACGACGATTGGCGGCTCTACGCGCGTTCGTCCTCGGATGACAAGTCGCCGATCGTGGCGTTGCTGGCAGCACTTGATGCACTCAGGGCGAAGAAGATTCCGCTGGCTGTGAATCTCAAGGTCATTTTTGAGGGAGAAGAAGAGGCGGGATCGAGCAGTCTGCGACGAACCCTTGAGCTGCACAAGAATTTGCTGGGGGCGGACCTGCTCATCACCGCCGATGGCCCTGTGCATCAATCGGGACGGCCGTTGGTTTTCTTCGGAAATCGGGGAGACGTCGGCATCGACGTCACCGTGTACGGGGCAGTCCGGGCACTCCACAGCGGGCACTACGGAAACTGGGCGCCGAATCCGGCGACGGAGGTGTCACAGCTTCTGGCATCGATGAAGGACGCCGATGGGCGCGTGCTAATCGAGGGATATTACGACGATGTCGCGCCGCTCGGCGAGGCGGAGAAAAAAGCGCTCGCAGAAATGCCCGACAACGACGCCGATCTCCAACGCGAACTGGGCATTGCGAAACCGGAGGGTGGGGGGAAAAAGCTGGTGGAACTGATCATGCAGCCTTCGCTGAACATTCGCGGATTGCGTAGCGCGTATGTGGGCGAGCAGGCCCAGAATGTTGTGCCGGAGAAGGCGGAGGCCTCGCTTGAGGCGCGGCTGGTAACAGGAGAGGATCCGAAGAAGAAGTTTGAGCAAATCAAGGCATTTATCGAGAAGCAGGGATTCTTCGTGATTGACCAGGAGCCCACGCTGGAGGAGCGCCGCGCGCATGCGCGCATCGCCAAAGTCATTTACGAAGGCGGCTATCGGGCATCGCGCACGCCGATGGATCTGCCCATGTCGAAAACCATCGTCGATGTCGTGCGAGCGGCGGCGGGCAACAATACCGTGGTTATGCCGTCGACTGGGGGAAGCGTGCCGATGTATATCTTCGAGGACCTGGGACTACTTTGGGTGGGCGTGCCGATTGTGAATTACGACAATCATCAGCACAGCTCGGATGAGAATTTGCGGCTGGGGCAATTTTGGAGAGGGATGGAGATCTACGCGGCGATTTTGGCGGAATTGAATTGGTGAGGGCTCCACATCTGAAGGGGTCAGCCAAGCCGGCTGGGGCGCAGCATGCTGTGCCCCTACAAAGAAAGAAAATTCTTGAGGAGCTGCTTGCCGGATTCGGTGAGGACGGATTCGGGGTGGAACTGCACGCCTTCGATCTTGTGACGGCGGTGACGGAAGCCCATGATGATGCCGTCGTCGGTCTCCGCAGTGATCGTCAACTCGTGAGGCAGGGATTTTCTCTCGACGATCAAGGAATGATAGCGTGTGGCGGTGAAGGGATCCGGCAACTTGCGGAAAATATTCTTGCCGTCATGATGGATCTGGCTCGTTTTGCCGTGAAACAGTTTGGGAGCGCGGATGATTTTGCCGCCGAACGCAGCGCCAATGGCTTGGTGGCCGAGGCACACACCAAGGATGGGAAATTTCCCGGCCAGGCGCTCGACGAGCTCCACGGAAATGCCTGCCTCCTGGGGCGTGCACGGCCCTGGCGAAATTACGATGCGTTCCGGATTCCGCCGGGCAATCTCTTCGACGGTAATCCGGTCGTTGCGATGCACTTCGATGTTACAGCCCAGCTCGCCGAGATACTGCGCGAGGTTGTAGGTGAAGGAATCGTAGTTGTCGAGAAGCAGAATCATGATGCAGTGCCAGCCCCTCGATTCTAATACGGTTCACCCGAATTGAAGGTCAGCCAGACGTGCCTCGGCGGGTCAATCCAGCCGAGGCCAACAGGGCACAGACTAAAGTCGGTGCTACAAGCGCCGGTGCGCTTTTTCCAGTGCCGTGAGCAACGCCTTTGACTTGTTCACACTCTCCTGATATTCGCCCTGCGGCGTGGAGTCCGCAACAATGCCGCCACCCGCCTGGACGTGGGCGACGCCGTTTTTCATCACCATGGTGCGGAGTGCGATGCAGGAATCGAGATTGCCGGCGAAATCCAGATACAGAATTCCTCCGGCGTAAATCCCGCGGCGCGTGCGCTCCAGCTCCTCGATGATTTCCATGGCGCGAACTTTGGGCGCGCCGGACACCGTGCCGGCCGGAAAACAGGCCATCAGCGCGTCGAAACAATCCACGTCCTCGCGCAAGCGGCCGCACAAGCTGGAAACCAGATGCATGACGTGGGAATAGCGCTCCACGGTCAGTAATTTTTCGGGCTTCACTGTGCCGTAGTCGCAGACCCGCCCAAGATCGTTGCGTCCCAGATCGACCAGCATGATGTGCTCGGCGCGCTCCTTTTCGCTGGCCAGCATTTCGCGTTCGAGGCGCTGGTCTTCGGCTTCGTCCTTACCGCGCCAACGCGTGCCGGCGATGGGCCGGTAGAAAACATTGCGTCCCTGAACTTTGACGAGCATTTCCGGTGAGCTGCCGACAACCGAGACGTCATTTAATTGCAGGTAGAAAAGATAAGGTGAGGGATTCAGCGCGCGGAGCTCGCGATAGACTTCGAACGGCGGAGCTTGAGTTATGGCCGAGAACCGCTGGCTCAGCACGACCTGAAAAATATCCCCGGCGCGAATGTACTGCTTGGCTTTCCGCACGGCAGCCAGGTATTCGGGCCGGCGGAAATTGGAAGTCACTTTCAGCGGTCCACGTTTCTTCGTTTTCGACCGCCTCTTCGGCCGTTCCGCGGCCACTGGCTCAGCGAGCAGGCGACGCGTCTCTTTGATTTCGCGCACGGTGGCGTTGTATTTCGCGCGAAGGCTGCCGCGGCCTTCGGTGAACACATTGCGAACGATCCACAGGCGGTGCTGCACGTGATCGAAAGCGACGAGGCCGTGATAAAACATCAGCATCGCGTCGTATAGTCCGATTTCATCGCGGAGGCGCTTGGGGAGGCGCTCGATCAGCCGCACCATGTCATAACTGAAATAGCCGATGGCGCCCGCGACAAGCGGCGGCAATCCCGGAAGCCGCACAGGACGAAAACGCTCGACGCGCTCTCGCAAGAACGAGATGGGATCGCGCTCTGCCCAGACCATCCGGTCGCGGCTCTCCAGGACGCATGCGCCGCTGGCGTAGCGGAAAACTTCCTCGGGGTGTGCGCCCGCAAACGTGTAGCGCGCGATTTTTTCGCCGCCCTCGACGCTCTCGAGAAGGAAGGAGTACCGCGCACCCTGGGCGATGCGCAGATAGGCGCTGACGGGAGTCAGTAAATCCGCGGAAAAGACATCGGAGACCGGGATGAGGTTACCCTGTTTCGCGAGGCGCCGAAATTCTCGGAAGTCCGGCTGGATCATGGGAGTGAGGTCACAGTCGACAGTCTTCAGTCCGTACTGAAAAGAAGCCTATTATTACATCACTCGAGGCGAGCGAGGGTGCAGCCGCTGTTCGTCTCGCAGTGCCGCGAGCACGGCGCGCCGCATGGCGGCTTCCGGCGCGCGTTTTTCCACCCAGATCTCCCATTGAGCAACGCCCTGCGCGAGAAACATTTCGACACCGGAGACCGTGGCGATTCCTTTTTGCGCGGCGAGCTTCAAGAGACGAGTCCTCTGCGGGCGGTAGATTAAGTCCATGACCAACCGACAGTGTAACTCGCCGGGCGCGAGTGGCGAAATTCCATCGTGCGGGTGCATGCCGACCGGCGTGGCATTGAGGATGGCGTCAAAAAATTCCGTGCGGAGAGCGCCGCGCGGCACTAGTTCTCCACCCACGGCCCGCGCCAGCTCTTTCGCGGCTTTCTCGCGCCGGGCACAAATTCCGACGATAGCTCCGGCGCGCGACAGTGCAAACGCTGCGGCACGCGCCGATCCACCGGCCCCGAAAATCAGAGCGCGACTCCCTTTGATTCGGAGTTTTTTTTCCAACGCGCGGAGTACGCCGACGTAATCCGTGTTGCAGCCATAAAGCGACCCGTCGCTCCGAACCACAACGGTATTCACGGCGCCGATCTCTGCGGCCAGCGGCTCGCATTCCCTCAGGTGTTTGAGGATGGTCTGTTTGTGTGGCAGGGTGACGCTGAAACCGCGGACACCGAATTCCGGAACAACCGCCAGAAAATCGCCTAGCTGGCGCACCGCAAACGGGAGATAGACGGCATCAACGCTGCGCGTCGCGAATCCCGTGTTGTGCAGCAACGGAGAGAGAGAATGACCGACCGGATCGCCAATCACCCCGTAGACCCGCGTGCGGCGCGTGAGCGCGTGTGCGCGGTAGAGATGCTTCATCTCGGCGAGCGAAACCTGGCCGGTTGCGGTCGCCTCGGCAACCGGAGCGTAAGCCAGCTCACTTCCCTCGCGCAAGGCGAGGATTCGCGCCGGCAGGCCGGCTTCGCCCATCGGAACGGCCACAAATCTCTTCGAATTTCGCGCCAGACGAAGGAGCCGGAGACTGTCGTGGATGCTCCGCGCTTCGGCCGCGATCTTCACGGCATCGACTCGGCCGTGCGCCGGAGGGTTCATGCTGCGCGGCAAATCCGGAGTGCGCTCAAAGTCGTGCATGGAAAGCAAGACGCGCGGCGGCACGGGATATTCGCGAACGGACTGGCCGGGAAGCTTGCGCAAGGTTTCCACTCCGATATCGCACCATTGACAACCGACTTCGCGGGCCTGAATCAGCCAGTAGAGTTCGCGGTCGACCGCCCCGGCAAACTTGCCTCCGCCTTCGCGGCGGCGGCAGGTCGCGAGAAATGTGGCCTTGCGAGGTAGGCCCTTCCCAAGCCAGTCGAGGAATCGCGCACGCTCCGCGTCGCTGCTCAGCCAATCGAGGCGCAACTCCACGGTCCTGGTTTGCCTCAAGGCGGAGCGCACCATCTTCGACATTTCGGCTGCCGTGGAGGCCGCCACGACCGCGCATATCCGCCGTAACCCTGTGCCAAATAGGCCCATACCCTGCCTCGTGCTGCCAATCTATTGAAAATACAGCTAGTAGTATGCCGTATCCGCCGCGTACGCCCGTATCAAAAGTGTAAAGCAAGCCTGGCCTATTTGTTGACGCCTGGGGTTGGCCCTGATACGTTCGCTAGGATAAAGTCCATGCCCGGCCCACAGGGCGTGTTTTCGAAGGAGTTACGGAATGCGCGCTAGAATAGTTGTCTTGTCTCTGTCGGTCTTCCTAGGTGCAGCGGCAAGCTCGGCACAAAACGTCACCCCGACTGCTCCGGCAATTCCTCAAATCGACTTCAGCACGGTAAACTGTTCAGGTTTCGTCGCCGACCAGAGAGTGCCTGACGAGATCCGGCTGGTCTCCGGGGAGCAATCGAACTACAAGATTACCTTTGCCCGTGGCGACTATGTGCATATCAACCGCGGCCAGGACAAGGGCGTTCGAGTCGGCGACCGTTTCTCGGTCGTACGGCCGGACAAGGATCCGACGGACGTACCATGGTTCAAGTGGCAAGAGAAGCTCCTAAAAGCCATGGGCACGCCTTATCTGGACGCGGGACAGGTACGGGTGGTGGACGTTCAGCCCAAGGTTTCTGTCGCCCAGGTCATATTCTCGTGCGGATACATGCAGCGCGGGGATATCCTGCAGCCTTATCAGGATCGTCCGGCCCCCCCGTACAAGGATCCCGCCACCTTTGATCACTTTGCGCCGGTCAGCGGCAAGCCCGTGGCCATGGTGGTGGCTGGAAAAGACTACGGACAGATCTACGGTAAACTCAGCGCGGTCTACGTGAACCTCGGAACCAACCAGGGGGTCAAGGTTGGCGACTACCTCCGAATCTTCCGGTATCAGGGCTCGATGGCGGAGACCGTGCCACAAACCAAGGGTTATCAGTACTTTATGTATGGCTTCGGGAGCGCCCCCATGCGCTATGAATGGAATGACTTGCCGCGCGAAATACTCGGCGAAGGAATCGTCATTAACGTGAACAGTAATTCATCGACGATGATAATCACCTTCAATTCGATCGAAGTCTACGCGGGCGACTACATCGAAATCGAGTAGAACCTCGGCGTCCCACTGAATGGATCATGCCCGGTACAGTTTCTCCGCGCGGGCCTTTTGTTTTTGCCTCATGGTGCGATTTCGATTTTTCATCCCCAGCTGAATGCTTCAGGTCCCCTCGCCAAGTGAACTCTCGGAAAAGACTTCGCATGTAAATCCAAAGAGGCGAGCCTCGGGATCGCGCCAGGCTTCGCGACTCAACCCGGCCTTCCGGCAGGTCTCCTCGAGGAACTCCTCGCGCGTCAGCCGATGATCGGTCGCCACCCGGGGGAGAAGAAGCCCGCGCTGCGCGTGTAAACGGAGGAATAGCCCATGATGCCCAATTTCGATTGATTCAGCGGCGATTGGTTCCATGGGCGAAAGCAATGAGATTTCAATGCTAAGTTCACCAAGTTGGTCCGTCCTCATGGGGGCGAAACGCGGGTCTTCGAGCGCAGCGCTGGCGGCACAGCGAACGATGGCCTCTCCAAGCGGCTCGTTCGCTTCGATGACGCCGATACAACCCTGCAGGCGATTGCGAACGTGAAGGGTCACGAACACGCCGCGGTACTCCGCGAAAATTCCTTCGCGAGGGAATACCTCCGGAAGCTGGCGGTGGGAAACGGCTTCGACGACAACGGTCCGGGCTAATCGCAGAGCGGTCCGCCGGTCCGATTCAGAGAGGGACGGCATCCTGGGACTTCTTACGGGCTTCGAGCATCCGGAGCCGCCGGCGCTGCTTGATGCTGTCGTCGACGTGGCTCCAGAAGCGCCGGAAGTACTGGGCGGCGGAGACGAGCGCGCTGATGACCACGAGCCAAAGCAAGATTCGCGCCAGCGGATTTAGCGACGGGTGCTGCGCTCCAACGATTTGTACTGCCACGGCACACACCTGCAAGACCATCTTCGTCTTCCCAAGGGTAGATGCTTCAATCGTGAACCCCTCGGCCGAAGCGATATTCCGCAAACCGAGAACCGTGAATTCTCTTCCGATGATGATCACGACCATCCACGCCGGGACGAGTTGCATATCCACAAGCGAAATGAACGCTGCGGAAATCAACAATTTGTCCGCAATGGGGTCGAGAAGAATTCCCAGCGTGGTAACTTGTAGGCGCCGCCGGGCCAGATATCCGTCCGCCCAATCGGTGGCCGCCGCCAGGAGCAGGATCAGCACGCCCCAGACCTCGAAGTGCATGGAAACGCCCCAAACCACTAAGTTGGGACTCTTGGTAAGGAGGATCACGATGAGGACAGGAACGAAGAAGATCCGTAACAACGTCAGTGAGTTTGGAAGATTCATGGCGCATCACGGCGGAGGTGCCGACCGTGGCTACGGCCACCGCGGTTTCACTATAGACTTGGTGTAAGGATGCGTCAACACGTCAGAGACGGTTCGGGGAGCGCTCCAAGGAGCCTTAATCCGTGGGCATTTTCGTCTTTGGTAGTTACCCCATGATCAACATAGTCCAAAAAGCACAAGCACAGAAAGCTATACTCTTTCGTAATGCGCTTGCTGCAAATCTGTGCAAATGTGAAAAGCCGACCGGTGTGTCAGGACAGGCGTGATGCCGAACGCAAGTATCGCAGACTGTTCAATAAGGCATTTAATGTCAGCATGTTACGGCGATCTTGTTTTGTGATTCTCCAGCACATCCTGTAAAACGCGCGCGCCGATCTGGAGGAGCGCGGCAGTTTCCACAATGTTTTCCACAGAAGATAGGGCCACGGGGGTGCCGAAAAGGGGGCCTCCAAATGACCCGCAAGTGTGTAAAAACAGAGGTTTTCCGCGGTTTTACTTCGCAGTTAGCACGTCGAAAAGCGCGCCACTCGGTTCAGAGGGCTCGTGGGCCCCGCAGGAGCCGGACAGGGAGCATGAACATGGCGCTGAAGAGACTGAGAACACCGTGGACGGCGATTCCCACAAGGCGGAACGGCAGCGTCAGCAACCAGACGAACGGATAAAGCACCAGAGCCAACAGCGCGAGTGGCCAACACAGGATGAACAGGATGATCCACAGGAAGAAAGCAGCCACGGCAACCTCGCTTGTGGCGGCCGCAAGGCGATCATAGTGAATGATGCCCGAAAAGCCGCCGCCGTCTATTCTACATTACGAGAGGGAGCGTGGAAAAGTTTCCTCCACGGCGTACTCTTTCAGCCTCAAGCGCTTGGCGACCGATGCAGGCACTTCTGCATCGAGGCACATGTGCGAATCGTCGATTACCGAGTGCAGGACGCGTCCCAGCGCATGAATCATTGCCAAGGTGCGCCCTTCGGCAAGTGGCAATCGTACCCTAAGTGTCACGACGGGATCGGTAGGCATCTCGGCGTCTATACGCCACAGCAACTCCTCGATCCCTTGGCCCGTTAGAGCGGACACTAGCAACGGCGCGCCGGCGCCGGCGCTTCTGTCCGCGCCGCTCGTGATGGCTTCTCGCTCCTGAGGACTAAGACGGTCCAACTTATTCAGCACGCTCAGCTTGGGGCGGCCGTCGACGCCAAGTTCCCGCAAAATCTTGTCGACTTCCTCGTCGAGTTCATCGTGGTGCGGATTGGAAATGTCACTCACGTGCAGAATCAAAGAGGCCTCCTGCACTTCTTCGAGGGTCGCTCGAAATGCCGTCAGCAGTCCTTTTGGCAGATCGCGGATAAACCCGACGGTATCGGAAACCAGGACTCGGCGGTTCGAAGGAAGCCGCAGCGCGCGGATCGTCGGATCGAGCGTCGAACAACGTGGACTTGCCAGCGTTCGTGTAACCGACAAGGGCGATGGTGCCGAGAGGGACGGCGTTGCGCGCCTCACGCCGCAGGGCCCGCTGTTTTCGGACTTCATCAATACTGGTTTGGATCTTGCGGACGCGGTCGCGTATCCGGCGGCGGTCGGTTTCGAGTTTCTTTTCACCGGGGCCGCGCACACCGATGCGTCCCGCTCCGCCGCCCGCCCCGCCAGCGCCACCGCCGCCACTCTTGCCGCCGAGGCGCGACATCGCCGTTCCCTTTCCGCTCAAGCGGGGCAACATGTAATTCAACTGCGCCAGTTCGACCTGCAGCTGGCCTTCGCGGCTCCGCGCATGACGCGCGAAAATATCGAGAATCAGCTGGGTGCGGTCGACCACCCGACGTTCGGTGGCTTCCTCGATGTTTCGTTGCTGCACCGGGGAGAGGTTGCTGTCGAAGATGATCAGCGGCGCTTTGTGGGCCGTGGCTTCGGCACGAATTTCATCCAGCTTGCCGCGACCTACCAGGGTCGCGGGATCCGCAGCGTCGCGCATCTGGAACACGGTTCCGGCGATCTCCGCTCCCGCGCTACGCGCTAGCTCTACCAGCTCCGAAAGCGATTCGCGGCCTTGCTCGCCCGCTGGCATGCCGGGAAAGCGCGGCGCGCGCTTCCAACCCACGCCCACTAGCAGGGCGCGCTCCACTGTCGAGATTTGATGTTGCGTCTTGGTCACTGAGATGGGCCGGGAGTCATCGTGCGGGCTTGCGCATTTCTGGCTGGGCTTACCCCTAAGAGGGATTATACGCCTCTCTCCTGCGCCCCGCGACCCGTCTCCAATCCTGCTGTCCTGCGCTTCCGAAATGTGCCTTGATTGTCGAAATCTGCGCGCCATCTTCGGGGAAACTGCTTGAAAAATGGAGGCCGGCGAGACATTGGCGTTTTCGCACCTGCGCTGAGATGCGATGCGTTGCAGGGCCGGAAGACTTGTGCGAAGATACGTTTATGCAAAAAACTTTGATAGCAGCGGTAAGTTTATTGACGGCTGGGATGATGATGGTTGGGAATGCCCTGGCGCAACAGACACCGGCGACGAGTAGTCAACAACCCACGGCAACGAAGGCTCATCCGGCTCCCGCCGCCGATGGTAAAAAAGCCCCCGCGGCTAAGACGGGTCAGGCAACGAGGCCAAGAATCCAGAGTGTTCTGATGCTCAATACGCAGAAAGAAAAACTCAGTTATGCGCTGGGAATGAACCTCGGGACCAACCTGCACAAGCAGACCGTCGAGGTCGACCCGGCCATTGTTCTGCGCGGCCTGAAGGACGGTCTCGCTGCCGGCAAGACGCTCCTGTCGGAAGACGAGGCGCGAGCTGCGCTCACGCAACTGCAGACCGAGGTGCGTAATAAACAGCAAGAAAAAATGAAAGTGACCGGGGAATCGAACAAGAAAGAAAGTGTCGAGTTCCTGACGGCGAATAAAACCAAGGAGGGCGTCGTCGCGCTGCCCAGCGGTCTTCAATACAAAATTCTCACCGAGGGTTCGGGGCCGAAGCCGACCGCCAGTGACACCGTGGTTTGCAACTATCGAGGCACGCTTATTTCCGGCGCGGAATTTGACAGCTCTTACAAGCGCGGCCAGCCGGCATCATTTCCGGTAAATGGGGTCATCAAGGGTTGGACGGAGGCTCTCCAGCTCATGCCCGTCGGTTCGAAGTGGCAACTTTTTGTTCCGGCGGAGTTGGGTTATGGCGATCGCGGCGCGGGCGAGAACATCGGGCCCGGCGCGACTCTCATTTTCGAAGTTGAGTTGCTTTCCATCCAGGGCAAGGACAAGTAAGAGTTTGTTCTGGAATTGAACCAGACAGAGATTGACATCCTGGTCTACGTGTACCTAAAAGAGAGAGGATTCCTACAGCGTCTCGCTGGTTTTGCGGGACACCTTCGGCGGGTTCCTGCATCTGACGATCTTAGTTCGGGGCTACGACGAACGGGCTCGAAAGCATGTCCTGCTTCGATTGCAGAGCCAGAGACCAGGGGCCGCCAAATCAACAGGCCTTATATTCCCGGCATTCGGCTTACGCCGAACCAGTCAACTCCTCAAGCCCCTGGACCTTTAGCCATTCGATTGCGCCCGCTTGTACACCGGCATCATCGCCAAATCCTGGAAACCAACGTACGCCCTGCTCTTTGCGAAACCACGTGAGCTGGCGTTTGGCGTACCGCCGGGTGGCCTGCTGAATCGCTTTCCGCGCTTCTTCTAGTGTAATCTCGCCGCGCAGTACCGCGCGCAACTCGCGGTAGCCGATGAAATCAAGCGGCTTCGAATTCTGGCTCATGCCGCTCTCGGTTAGTGCTTGCACTTCGCGCATCCATCCTTGTTCGAGCATGGCGTCTGTTCTGGCGTGAATACGCTCGTTGAGCTTCTCGCGCGGCGGCATCAATCCGATTCGTAGCACACGCCAGGCTTCGAGCGGTGTCCGGCCCGCCCGAAGGACCTCGGAGACCGGCCTTCGCGTCAGCACGCAAACTTCGACGGCACGGATGAGCTTCTGTTCGTCCGCGGGCGCGATTTTCCCGGCCGTCTCCGGGTCGAGCCGCTTCAGCATTCGATGCAGATGGCCGGACGGGTGGTCTTCAACGCTCGCGCGCAGCCGCTCGCGCAATTCTTCCGAGCGCTGCGGAACATCCGCGAGACCCTCGAGCAGCACGCGCAAATACAATCCCGTGCCGGCGGTGAATATCGGCAGGCGCTTCCGCTGCCGCAAGCCGTCCAGCACAGACAACGCTAATTGGCGATATCCGCCCGCGGTCGCTTCTTCCTGCGGGCTGAGAATATCCATCAGATGATGCGCAATGCCGCGGCGTTCGGAGGAGGTGGGCTTTGCGGTGCCAATATCAAACCCGCGATAGAGCTGCGTTGAATCGCAGGCCACAACTTCCCCGCCGAGCCGCTCCGCGAGTCGCACAGCGAGCGCCGACTTTCCCGATGCCGTGGGACCAACGACGACAACGAGGGGCAGAAGCGCTTTGTTTTCGCTCATCGAACGAGGAGATGCCGCGCGCGAACAAAGAGAAAAATCAGTATGAAAAGCACGACAAGAAGTCTGCCTAGAACTTGTTGGCGCGTGAGTTTCACTGATAAGCAGCTTCGATTGGCAAATTATACAGAAAATAAAATCGCAGCTCGATATACGGTCCGCTGAAGGCCTGCGGCAGCGGTTCGAACGGATTCGACGAGCGAATGGCTGACACCGCCGCGCGGTCGAGTGGCTCTTTCCCGGAACCGATGAGCCGCACCGGCTCTCCGGCCGGCACGCTGCCGTCCTTCATGATGCGGAATTGCAGGGCCACGCGGCCCCGGTCGCCGAGCATCGCCGATTCCGGCATGACCGCATACCAGTTCCGCCGCACGGCAGCGATGACGCGGGCCATGTAATCACTGAAATCGACGCCTTCGGTAGGTGTAAGAATCTCATAGCCATTCCCGTAGGTACCGCTGCCACCTTGTGATCCGCCTCCGCCGAGTGCCCCGCCCGAGCGCGGCATCGGGCCCACCACCGCGCCGGAACGGCCCCCTGCCGACGGACTCTTGGCCGCTTCACGCAGCGTATCTTGGATCGATCTGCTGGTCGAATTTTTCGGCAAGATCAGCCCATGCTGCGGCTGTGGTGTGTCCGGCGCTTCGAGTTTCAGCGCGGGCTTGGGCGCATCCGTTTTGGGCGCTGGCGCGCTGGGCTGTGGATCAGGCTGAGCATCGTTTGGCTTGGGCACGGGTGCGTTCGGCAACTCTCTCACCGGACGTTCCGGTTGAGGTGCCGGGGTTGGAGCGATCGGCGGCGCAACTTCACGCAACACCCGTGGATCAACGTGCACTTTGGGCACCGGTTGAACCGGACGCGTCGATGGCTTTAACGATTCCAACGCTCCCGGAGGAAGCAGCACTACCATTTGCCTTTGCGCGAGTTCCATTTCGGCCTGGGTCGGCTCCCGCGGCGGGAACAGCTTCGATTGCAACAAAATCAAGGTTATCAGCAGGGAATAAGCCACCAAAAGCCGCATGGTGACTTGCCACCTGGCCTTTGCTCTTTCCTCCTTATGCTCGGGAACAGTCAGATTGACTTCGCCGGTAATGAAAATATTAGGGTCGACGAGGTCTTCCGGAACATGCAGCGGATACGAGCTCACCTCCGGCGGGGCGGCGCCCAATGGCACAGCGATGCGCTCGTCCATGTCTGTCGGTTGCAGCGGCGTCGAAAGGTCTTC
>MNIJ01000076.1 GCA_001919715.1 Acidobacteria bacterium 13_1_20CM_58_21 | reverse complement strand
GGGGCTCGCGGGTCTCTATCTCGCTCAAGGGCAAGACTCGCTTGCGGAAAAGGTTCTGACGGACGCCAAACAACAATTGAGTGACGATCCAGCGGCATACCGTATGCTCGGTGATTATTATCTGAGGCATGGAGAAAATGCCAAAGCCCTCGCGGAATTCGGCGCCCTCTCTGCGGCACATCAGAATGATCTGACGGTAAGAAAGACTTACATTCAGCTCCTGATCTCGAATGGCAGGATCGACGAAGCCAACCCGCTCAATGACGCGATTCTAAAGAAAACACCGCAGGATGCGGAGGCGCTGATCCTGAAAGGGCAGATACAGCTCCGGCAGAAGAAAGTGGATGAGAGCATTCCATCGTTAGAACAAGCTCTCAAGTACGCCCCCGAAGATGCCATGGGGCATTACCAACTCGGCTCCGCATTCCAGCAGAAGGGCAGTACGCAGCAGGCTAAAAGCGAGTGGCGCGAAGCGGTACGATTGCGCCCCAACTTTTCTGAGGCGTGGAAGGCACTGGGCGTCAATGCTTTGCAACACGGAGACTGGAGAGAGCTCGAGCCCATCGCTGATCAACTCAAGACAATCGCGCCGCGCGCCGCAGAGGGCTATCTGTATCATGCAACAGCTAGAATGAATCAAGGCGATACCTCGGCCGCGGAAGCGGATTTGAATCAACTGCTCCTGATCGCGCCAAACAGTGCGCTTGGATACGTCAAGCTAGGCCAGCTGCGCGTGGCACAACAGCGCCTGGACGAGGCGGAAAAAATGTACCGCCAAGGCCTTGCTCGAGATCCCCATTCTCTAGCGGCTCTCGAGGGACTGGTGAACCTGGATCTCCTCAATAAGAAGCCTGCCCAGGCGTTGCGGCTGATTCAAGAGCAACTCGACTCCAATTCCCAAAATGCGGCTCTCTACCTATTGCAGGGAAAAGCACTGCTTCAAAACAAGCAGCCGGAAGAAGCCAAACACTCCCTGGAACGGACCGTGGAAATGGACGGACAAAACGTCAGTGCGCTTGTCCTGCTCGCAGAAATAGAATCATCGCTTGGAAAGTTTGATCGGTCGATTGCAAACTATCAACGCGCCATAGGAGTTGCGCCCAATGAAGTCCGGCTCTATGTCGCTTTGGGCAGGCTCCATGAGAGCCAGGGCGATTGGCAGCAAGCCCAGACCCTCTACCAGAAGGCGTTGGCGATCCAACCCGAAGACGCGCTCGCAGCGAACAACTTGGCCTACATCATGATCGAGCACCAGCAAAGCGTGAATGTAGCTCTCACGCTCGCTCAGACGGCTCGGCGCGGCCTGCCAAACCTGCCGAATTCCGCAGATACGCTTGGCTGGGCGTATTACCATAACGGAGCCTACTCGGTTGCGGTGCCCTTCTTCGAAGATGCCGTAAAGAAAGCCCCAGGGAACTTGACTTATCACTATCACCTCGGTTTGACTTATCAAAGACTCAACGACTTGGGCAGAGCTCGCACAGAATTCGAGAAAACGATTAGCCTCGACCCGAAATCGCCACTTGCCAACGAGGCGCGCCGGGAACTGAGCCAAACCGCGGGCTCATAGACGCATTTCTCAGTGCGTGCGAGGAGGATCTCTGATTTAATCGAGGAGAGGCATGAAAATGATGGCCCAAGTGTCCGCCACGCAGAGAAGCGATGAAGAAATTGTCTCCCTCGGTACACGGAACGGAATGGAGTTGGCAATTCTCAAACGAACCGAGAAATCAATGGGCAGAATTATTGCCAAGTTGGACTCGACTGACCTCATTGACGGTGTCAGAGTCGAGCCGCTCCAGATCTATCCCGATGACCGTGGTTTTTTCACCGAAATTGCGCGGCTTGGCCGAGGGCTCGCCAGCGATATGGTGCCGGACAGCACCCGAAAGATTCAGATTTCCCTGACTCTCACTTATCCCAATACGATTAAGGCGATCCACTACCATTCGGAGCAAACCGATCTGTGGGCTCCGGTTACCGGGATGGTTCAAGTTTTTCTCTACGACTTGCGGCGTCATTCGAAGACGTTTGGCTTAATCAACACGATCTATGCCGGACGATTCCGCCCCTGGGAAATTCTAATTCCGCCCGGCGTCGGCCATGGATACAAAGCCTTAGGAGTTGAACCGATTCAACTTCTTTATATGACCGACCGCCACTACAACCCAGCCGATGAACTCCGACTGCCTTACAACGACCCCAACATTGCCTACGACTGGGAAACGCAGCACAAATAAGCCCAATGCGTGTCTTGATCATCGGTGCGCGGGGCATGCTCGGTACCGACCTGCTGAAGGAATGGGAGACTGACGAGCTCATCCCTGCCAGTTCGCGAGATGCCGACATCCGGGTCCCCGAACAAGTGCATAGTTTACTTGCTGGCACGCGGCCTGACTGGACCGTGCTGACGGCGGCGTATACCGACGTCGATGGGAGCGAGGGCAATCCGGAAAACGCTTTCGCGGTGAATGCCAGTGGTACGGAGAATGTGGCTCGTGCCGTGAAAGAGGTTGGCTCCCGCTTATTTTTCGTGAGTACGGACTATCTTTTCGACGGAACTTCCGCTCGGCCATACGAACCCGGGGACCCGATCGCACCGCTCAACATATATGGGCAATCCAAGGCGGCAGGTGAAAAAGCGATCCGCGAACACCATTCAGAGTGGTGCATTGCACGCACTTCCTGGCTTTTTGGCGCCGCTCGTGCTTGTTTTCCAGAGAAAATTCTTCGTGCCTCCGAGACACGGTCAGAACTCACAGTTGTCGCCGATCAGCTGGGATCTCCCACCTTCACACGCGACCTGGCGAGGATGATTCGGGATCTTGTCCGCCTGGACGCGCGAGGAACCTTGCATGTAACGAATGAAGGCTCCTGCTCCTGGTTTGAATTCGCGCAGGAAACTCTGCGCCAGGCAGGCCGCGATTCCGTTCGCGTATCGCCGACCACTACTGCAGAGGCGTGCCGTCCTGCAAGACGCCCACCTTACTCGGTCCTCTCGCCTGCGAGCCTGAACACCCTCGGCCTGAGAATGAGGCCCTGGCGTGACGCCTTGCGTGCCTACCTAAGAGAATTGCGGGAGATGGGCAATCTCAGGTGAGCTATGGCTGGGCAACCCCACGGAACAGCGCAATTGAGCTATTGGTTTCCTGCTATTCTTGCCGCCCTCCTGATTTCGGTCTTGTCAACACAATCCTTTGCCGCTGAGCGGACCGTCGGCGTCATCCTCCCAGTCTTACACTGGCTCTTCCCGCGTGCCACACGCGGAATGCTGCGTCTCATACACTTCGGCATCCGCAAGACGGCCCACGTGACGGAGTTTGGGATCTTCAGTATTACGGTGTTTCGCGGGATCCGTGCAGGAAGGTCTGGTTGGAAATTCAACTGGGCTTGTACGACCGTGGTGATCGCGGTCTTGTGTGCTGCGCTCGACGAATGGCATCAGTCATTCGTTCTGCTACGGGAAGCGACACCGCGGGATGCGGCGATTGACGCCTTTGGCGTATTGCTGGCGCAATGTTTTGTCTGGGGCTATGCGACCCGCAGGTGGCCCTTCTCGGCCTTTTTTCGAGGGACAGCTGATTCAGCAAAGAAGCAGGAGGAAATCACTCGCTAGGTTGTTCTGCGCGCGGCTATGGGATGTTAGCAGACACTTCGTTGGAATGAACGCTCTCGTTACCGCTGGCGTCCACGGCCGTCGTCACGTAGTAATAGACCATACCACCGAGCACGGTCGTATCGGTATAAGCCAGGCTGCCCACCACCAACGAGGGATTCACCTTGGCGTATTGAGTGCCACTCACGGTGCTGCGATACACGTTGTATCCAGCCACTGTCGAAGTGCTGGCGATCCAAGACAGCGCTACGGAATGCGCAGACTGCACCGTCGCGGTGAAATTCACACCAGGAACATTTCCGGCATTTATCGTCACATTCATGCTGGGAGGAGAAAACATATATCCGGTATTGCTGGGAGTTACGGTATATAGCCCGTTTGTCAAAGCAGAGAAGCTGTAGCTGCCTGACGCGTTCGTAAGCGTCGTCGCCCCGGCGGCCCCGCTCAAGATTACGGTGGCTCCACTACCGCCCGCAGCCGGACTGATCGTCCCGGAGATGGAATACGTGGCGCTTTGCGGAGTGTCCGTGAAATTTATTGCGGTGACGTTGGCGCCGCTGACGGTTACAGATTGGCTGGTCGGACTAAACGTGTAACCGGTGTGGCTGGGAATAATCGCGTAAGTCCCGTTTGCCAATCCAGTGAAGGTGTAAGAGCCGGAGCTATCCGCCGTTGTCGCAGCGCTAGCCGCTCCACTTAGCGTGAGCGTCGCACCATTTCCGCCCACAGCCGGACTGATCGTCCCGGAGATGTCGTAGGTTTGCGGGAGCGGCGGGGTGGGTGAATTTCCGCTGACAGCACCGGAACAACCCCAAGACCAAGCCATCGAGGCGAGCATTCCCGTCGACAAAAGCGCTGGCCGCATGCGAAGACCTGGTTTCCGAGCAAAACTACGCTGGCCCAATCGCTGATCAGGCGATTCAAGTCTCATGCTCCCGGCAGCTCCAGAGTCTACCCGTAGCGTAGAATACCTTGCGTGGGGCTTGAAAATACCGTCTGGAAGGCCAATTTAAGTACAGGTAATGTGCCTGTACGGGGTGTCCCCTTCGTTGGTCGTCTTCACCTGCCACAGGCTCGGCACCTGTTATCCTGAGCTAGAAGCTGTTGCACAACTCAATTTCCGCCCAACGAAATCAATAACTTAGACTTAGCCCAAACTTAGCCAGGTCAATAAGCAATACACTCTAGGATTCTGTGGCCTCCCCTATAGAGAAATACGTGCAATCCGGGTGGTGAAAGACGACTGCGCTGACGCTCGCTTCCGGATCCATCATAAAACCTTCCGTCAGCTGAACTCCAATTTCTTCAGGTCTCAGCAGTTTCCAGATCCCAGCTTGATCCTCAAGATTGGGACACGCCGGATAACCAAAGCTGTAGCGTTTCCCGCGATAGCGTGAAGTAAAGCGCTGGGCCATGGTCCTCTCCGGCGCATCAGGGAATCCCCAGTCTTCGCGAATCCTCCGGTGCAGCCACTCCGCGCACGCTTCGGCCGTCTCAATCGCGAGCGCTTGCAAGCCATGCGATTTGAAATAGTACCCTTCATTCTTCGCTTTTTCCGAGCGCTCGCGCACCCCTTCTCCCGCCGTCACAACGAACATCGCCAGGTGATCGCGCCGGCCATTCTGCTGCGGCAAGACATAATCGCTCAAGCACAGATAATCGCCCTGCCGCTGCCTGGCAAACCGGAACGTATGCACCGGCTCCTGCGTTCCACCCACGAACAGGTGAAGTAACTCTCCGTCCGCCTCGGTTTCGAAGAATTGCCAAACCGCCCGGATCTTCATGAATTCCGCCGCCTCTTTTTTTACCTCCTCCATGTTTTCGAAGAGTTCGACAGCTTTCGAATCTCGTTCCGCGAGGCGCTTTTCAAAATCGCCGCGGAAACCCATATGTCGTCCATAGAGCATGAAGGGATTGATGTAACTCCAGATGTCGCGCAGGTCGGGGACCAGCCGCACTTTACGTTCGACCGTCGCCACGCGGGGAATCGGTAGGTCGGTTCGAACGCGCGGTGAGCGAGTCACTTTTGGAATTTCCGCCGCACTTATCGTCGTGCTCACGGCGTACCCGTTCCCCGATGCCGTGTGCGCACGCACAACGTTTTCCCGCGTCGTCGGATTCATCAACTCATTCATCAAACGCAGGCCAGTCATGGCATCTTTCGCGTAGCACACTGCCTTACCGTAGCTGGGTGCAATCTTCGTTTGTGTGAATTTCGCGGAGAGTGCCGCTCCGCCCACCAGCAGCGGCACTTGGATCCCGGCATCCTTCAGATCGCTCGCCGTTATGATCATCTGCAGCGCGCTTTTCACCAATAGCCCTGACAATCCAATCGCGTCTGGCTTGTGCTCTTGATACGCCTTGATTAGCTCTTCGGGCGGCACCTTGATCCCAAGGTTCACCACGTCATAGCCGTTGTTCCTCAAAATGATTTCGACGAGGTTTTTCCCGATGTCGTGGACATCGCCCTTAACAGTTGCCAGCACCACCTTGCCGCGTTTGGCAGTGTCGGCTTTTTCCATGAACTGCTCGAGGTGGCTGACGGCCGCCTTCATCGCTTCGGCCGACTGTAATACTTCGGCGACAATCAATTCATTGGCGTTAAACAGCCGGCCGACTTCCGCCATCCCCGTCATCAGCGGCCCATTTACAATGTCTAACGGTGGGGCCCCTTCGGCCCGCTTCTTTTCAAGGTCGTCGACCAGCCCATCGCGCGTGCCCTCAATGATGTAATTTGCCAGACGCTCGTCCAGTGGGAGGTCCGCCGCACGCGCCTTCTCTTTCTTTTTTGCAGTGCGAAAATGTTCTGTAATTGCCGCGATATGAAATTGATTGACCGCCGCGCGCTGTACCTTGTTCTGTTCGCGCCAGTCCGCCGGAACAGTTCCGAGCAGGGCGCCTTTCGAATAATCTGCAAGCCCGGCTTTCGGCGGGTGTGAAAACAGCAGATTTTCGGCGAGCTCTCTCTCCTGAGTAGGGATCGAAGCGAACCGCTCGAGTTTCTCCGCATTCACTATGGCCAGATCCAACCCCGCCTTCGTGCAGTAATAGAGGAAGACCGAGTTCACTACCTCTCTCGCGCCTGCCGGCAATCCAAACGAAACGTTGGAGATTCCCAGAATCGTGCGCACATTCGGCAAGGCCTGTTTGATCAGCCGGATACCCTCGATGGTCTCCACCGCTCCGCCGATATAGTTCTTATCGCCTGTCGCGCAGGGAAATACCAATGGATCGAATATGATGTCTTCCGGCTCGAGGCCATATTTTTCCGTTAGCAACTTGTAAGAACGCTGCGCAATCGCCAGTTTTCGCTCGCGCGTGAACGCCTGTGCTTGCAGCGGATCTTCATCAATGCACCCGGCCACCACGGCCGCGCCGAATCTGCGTGCAATCGGTACAACGCGTTCAAACTTCTCTTCGCGGTCTTCCAGGTTGATGGAGTTGATGATCGCCTTGCCCTGGCAATAGGTCAGCGCAAGTTCGATCGCCGTAGGATCAGTGGTATCGATCATCACCGGTGTCTTCACCTTGCGAATCAACTTTTCGTAAAACGGCGGTATGTCTTTTTTCTCGTCGCGCTCCGTGCTTTGCAGGCATACATCCACGATATGCGCGCCGCCGCGTACCTGCCGCCGCGCAATCTCGCTCGCCTCTTCCCACTTTTCTTCCGCGACCAGGTTCTTGAACAGTCGCGAGCCGATGACGTTTGTCCTTTCGCCTACCAGCAACGGCCGCGTGCTTTCCTCGGCTTCGATAGTTTCGATTCCGGAGTACACTGCACGGTGCGCTTCGGCGGGGCGCTGCCGGGGTTTTTTCCCCTCCACCATCTGGGCGAGCGCGCGGATATGCTTTTCCGTTGTTCCGCAGCATCCGCCCACGATATTCAGCCAGCCATGATCCACGAATTTCTCAAGTTGAGCTGCTAGTGACGTCGGTGTCTCCAAATACTTGCCTTCTTCATCCGGCAAGCCCGCATTTGGGTAGCAGGAGACAAACTCTCGGGTCAGTTGGCTCAGCGTTCGAATGTGGTCTGTCATGAACTCCGGCCCAGTCGCGCAATTCATTCCGAATGCCAGCGGATGCGCATGGCGCAGCGAAGCCCACATCGCCTCCACCGTCTGGCCCGCCAGCATTGTGCCCATCGGCTCGATGGTCACCGAAATGATAAACGGCACCTCGGCGCCAATCGTCTCGGAGAGCTGCCGAATAGCCAGGGTCGCCGCTTTGATGTTCCGAGTGTCCTGGCAGGTTTCCACCAGCAACACGTCGACTCCGCCTTCGACTAATCCTTTGGCTTGGACGTAATAAGCCTCATGCAATTGCTCAAACGTGACGCCGCCGGTAACCGTAATCGCTTTCGTTGTCGGACCCATGGAGCCTGCGACATACCGTGGCTTTTGCGGCGTGCTGAGCTCATCCGCCGCCTGCCGCGCCAATTCTGCCGCTCTTTTGTTCAGTTCGTGCGCGTCGGCGGCCAGGCCATACTCTCCCAGCACGAGCGGCGCTCCGCCGAAAGTATCTGTCTCGATGAGGTCCGCCCCCGCCTCAAGATATTTCCGGTGAATGTCCAGCACCACGTCGGGCCTCGTTCGAACCAGATTTTCATTGCAGCCTTCCAGCGCGGCCCCACCGAAATCCGTCGCCGTCAGGTTCCCCTGCTGCAACATTGTCCCCATCGCGCCGTCCAGCACGAGGATCCTCTGTGCAAGCAGCTCACGCAAGGCTTTGGCCGATTCGTTCAGGTTGCGCATCCGCTGGAAAGTACTGCTCCTTCGCCGGGACGAAATGGTGCAAGTACCGAAGAAATCTAGCGTTTCCCGGCACCTCTATTTTACCCAGGTTTTGCGGTGGATACCTATCTCAGGTAGTGCTTTTTTCGCGCGAATGGCGAATCGGCGGCACTGAAATGTCCAATTCCCTGGCACCGGAAACAACGCATGAGCCAACGCCTGAAATTCTGAATATCGCCGGGGCCCTCCCGAAGCTCCCAAGAATCGCCCCGCTCATGCATGAGATGCAGCGCCATCCGGATATCGAGAGTCAGTTTCTGGGAGCAATCGAGACCGTTGCCGCTGAAATGCCCGTCATCTTTCCGGTGCACCCACGCATCCGACAGCGTTTGACGGAAAGTGGTATCCAAAACCACTCCAGCTGCGGCTCATTCCGCCGGTCGGGTCCCAGGATTTTCTCTGTCTCCTAGGCAAAGCAAAGCTGGTGCTCATCGATTCTGGTGGCCTCCAGGAAGAAACCACAGCCCTTGGTGTCCCCTGCCTCACGCTGCCCAGAGGAACATGGAGCGCCCATCACCATTTTCCAAGGCGCAAATCTGCTGGTGGGTGGTACTGATCCGGGCAAGATAGTCGCCGCCCGTGATACCCTAGCGGGCTAGGGTAGAGTCGGCCGCATTCCTCCTCTCTGGGACGACCATACCGCAAGGCGTATAGTCGATATCCTATTGAAAGAAGTGCCCCGGGGACATGCATCGTAGCGGTCAGTAACAATTCGAGGACAGGTACGCCAAAGGGACTTGCCCCTTTGGCCAGTTTT
>MNIJ01000097.1 GCA_001919715.1 Acidobacteria bacterium 13_1_20CM_58_21 | reverse complement strand
GGTGAGTTTGTCGTCGATACTCCTTCCGCCGTCGCCGTGGATCTCGGCTGCGTCTACACCCTGCAGGTGGACGATTCCGGTGCTGCCCTGTTGCGTACTACCATGGGCTGGGTGGGCTTCAAACTTAACGGCCACGAATCCTTTATTCCCGCCGGAGCTATCTGTCAAACGCGTCCTAGGATCGGCCCCGGCACTCCTTACCTTGAGGAAGCCACCGCTTCGTTTCGTGACGCCTTGGCAAAATTTGATTTTTCGTCCACTACGGCTGCGGAACGCACCGCCCTACTCGGCGTCATCCTCACCGACGCCCGCAAGAGCGACGCTCTCACCCTCTGGCATTTGCTCTCCCGCGTCAGTGACCCCGATCGCCCCGGCGTCTATGATCGTCTCGCCGCGCTTGCTCCGCCCCCTGCGGGCGTCACTCGCCAAGGCATCCTCGGTCTCGACCGTTCCATGCTCGACGCCTGGTGGAACTCCCTCGGCTTTGGCGACATCTACTTGTGGCGCACCTACGAGCATAACTGGTCGCAGGGCCCGCCCAACGTCAAGTAAGTTGTGCCCCTTGGGGAGCGCTTTGCCCTGGTCGGCGAGACTTCGGCGAAGCACTTCACCACCTCTTGCTGTCCGCCTTCCCGCATGATTTGTTAACAGGGCCCTCCTTTTGAGCGTCTTGTCTTCCGTAGTTAATAGACTCGGAAGGAGATTCACATGATCATGAGAACCCCAATGATTCGTTCATCGAGATTCGTCGTCGTACTCCTGGCAACCTTGCTGTGCTTGGCAACCCTTGCCGAAGCAGGCCCGCCGCTCATCTGCCATAGCGTCGAAATTGGACCGGCAAAGTCTTTGCCGTGGATCAGTCACGATTGGAACCTCAGTGGCGGTGAAACTTACGACACCAAAAACCTCGTCCGAGACACGCTGGAAATTCTTGCCCCAGACACGCCTGTCCTCGTTCGAATGGAGACGCTTCGCCGCGCCACGCTCTACGCACGCAAGGACCCACTGGCGGCGAAAGAACTGCTCGCCAGGCTGCACGCTCGCGCGACTTCCGCTGAATCCTCCGGTCGTCCGGATGCCCTCGCCTGGTTCGATGTTGGCTATCTCGCAGAGGCCTACAAACAGTGGATCGGACAAAGCTGGATGAAGGTTTCAAAAGACGAGCAGAATCCAGCGGCGGGAGTCGACGGGTACGCCCTGGTGAAAAAGGCGATCGGCCGGCGTGGCTCCGACCCACAGATGGAATTTGCCGCTGCGTTGATCACTCTCTCTGGCCCAGCGGAGGAACACCGCCAGCACGCTCTGAACGCCATCGCGGGCGCAAGAATCGATCCGCTTCTGGCCCAAAACTTGGCAATGCGTTTCGCTGGACCACAGAGCCAGACCATGTCGGAAATGCTGGCCAAAAACTCAGCGCCAAACTAAAGCAAGTCCTGGAAAACACAACGGGTCGATTGGGGGACGCAGCCTGTCCTCCAGTGAACGGAGGAATGCTACCCGGTAAGATCAAGCCTCAGATTCCGTTTTGGTCGCAAGTGCCGCCCTTGACATCTGCTACTGACTCAGGCATAAATAACACAGCTGCGGTTGCGGCGACACGTGGCGATTTAGGGCAACTTGCTCCACGTAAAAAACTGCTAAAGAGCTTTTCGAGTTTCCCAGAAAACTTTCTGAGACCCTCCGAGCACTTTGGCACGGAGGGTTTTTCGTTTCGCGCCTCCCTGCTGCCCTAAATCTCAACTGATCAATCGCCGTGAGCTGGTGATTTGGCTGTTCCGTGCTGGCCGCCGCTGGCGACTTTCGCGTAACACTGAAAACCGAAAATACCGAGGAATTCGCTGTATGTGCTCTAATGCGTCTTACGAACTCCGCTGTCGCGAATGCGGCAAAATCTGGGGTAACGTCTCCCGCTCGTTCTGTGAAGACTGCTTCTCGCCACTCGAAGTCGCCTACGATTACGCTTCCCTCAAGAAAATTGTCAGCCGCGAG
Organism: Acidobacteria bacterium 13_1_20CM_58_21; assembly: GCA_001919715.1. Taxonomy (GTDB): domain Bacteria; phylum Acidobacteriota; class Terriglobia; order Acidiferrales; family UBA7541; genus Acidiferrum. The sequence continues at coordinate 8,931 of MNIJ01000097.1, read as the reverse complement.
AAACTCGTCGGCCGCGCCTTCAACATGTGGCGCTATTCGGAGTTGCTTCCTCTCCCGGAGGATTTCGGTGTTCCAAACGCCGTTGGCGGCACGCCGCTGGTCGCCTCACATAAGCTGGCCTGCAAGTGGGGCTTGAAGAATCTGTATTTCAAGAACGACGCCGTGTGCTTCCCTTCGCTCTCCTTCAAGGACCGCGTCGTCGCCACGGCGCTCGCCGCCGCGCGCCGCTTTAATTTCACCACCGTGGGTTGCTCCTCCACCGGCAATCTTGCCAACGCCGTCGCCGCGCAAGCCGCGCAACAAGGCTTCGACGCCTGCGTGTTTATTCCCGCCGATCTTGAGCCCGCAAAAGTGCTCAATACCGCGGTCTACGGCGCGCGCATCGTGCGCATCAACGGCAACTACGATCGTGTGAACCGCCTCTGCGCGCAAGTCGCAGACCGCTTCCAGTGGGGTCTGGTCAACGTCAATCTGCGCCCGTATTATTCCGAAGGCTCGAAAACGCACGGCTACGAAATCGCCGAGCAGCTCGGCTGGACGCTCCCCGACAATATCGTCGTCCCCATGGCGGGCGGCTCGCTCATCACCAAGATTGCCAAAGCATTCCGCGAACTGGTCACCCTCGGCTGGGTCGAGCCGAAACCTGTGAAATTCTTCGGCGCGCAAGCAACCGGCTGCTCGCCCATCTCCGATGCGGTGAAGCGCAACCTGGCTCGCTTCGAGCCGCAGAAACCCAATACCATCGCGCGCTCGCTGGCCATCGGTAATCCTGCCGACGGCCCTTTTGCGGTGAACCAAATCCGGGACTCCGGCGGCTGGGCCGAAGACGTCTCCGATCCCGAGATCGTAGCCGCCATCAAGCTCCTCGCCGAAACCGAAGGTATCTTCACCGAAACCGCGGGCGGTGTGACCACCGGCGTGACGCAAAAACTGATCGCCCAGGGGCGCATCCAGCCACAGGAAACCACCGTGGTCTCGATCACCGGCAACGGCTTGAAGACTACCGACGCCATCGTCTCTGAATTTCCGGCCACCGAAGCGATCGCCCCGCGCCTTGAGGCTTTCGAGGCTTACCTCGATGCGCGGCTCGGCACAACCGCGGCTAGTGCCAAAGCGTAGGGTGGCGAAAGAACATCACGCAGTTTGTTCTTCAGTTTTTTCGTTTACTGAGAACTGAGACCAGATTCGATGCCAAGGAGATTCCAGGATGCCAGTGACCATAGAAATCCCCACCGCCTTCCGTCGCTTCACCGACGGCGCACCGAAACTAGACTGTAGCGCGGCCACGATCGCCGAAGCCCTCGACGAGCTAACATCCCGCTTCCCCGACCTCGGGCGCCACGTCCGCGACGATCAGGGGCAGATCCGCCAATTCCTCAATGTCTACCTCAATGAAGAAGACATCCGCTTCCTCGGCGGCGAATCCTGCTCGCTCAAAGAAGGCGACCGCCTCCTCCTCGTCCCGTCCATCGCCGGGGGATCGGAACTCTAGCGGCGGAGTCGCGCCGGGAATTTTTGTGTTGCCAAAGGAGAGGCCCCTCTTTTTCGGCTGAGTCCACAGTATTCCCGAGAATTCAGGAAACATTTCGCACCTCGTCTTCGTTTCTATATTAAGCATCACCAGGAGTGTGCCCGTGCATAAAGCCATCCATTTACTGGGCCTCGCCGTTTTGTGCGCCCCTCTAGCCCAGGGCCAATCCAAAAGGATCGAAGTCACCAATCTCCTTGACCATCCTTTCTTGGTCGACTTCCCTTCCGGCAGCCAGCTCAGCCTCCATTTGCGCTCCGGAGACTTCCGCATCATCGGCCGCGATGACAACAAGGTCTCCGTCAGAGTGGGCGCCAAGGACCCCGAAAAGGCCAGGGAAGTCAAAGTTCGCTTTGAGCGCATCGACAACTCTGCCGAGGTGAACGTTTCAGGTGGCCCCAAGAACAACATTCAAATCACCATTGAAGTCCCGCGGGATACCGGCCTTTTTGTTCGGATGCCTGCGGGACAGCTCGAAGTCAGCGACATCCGGGGAGATAAAGACGTTCAACTTCACGCTGGCGAGTTGATCGTAGGTGTCGGCGATCCCGCCGACTATTCCCATGTGGAGGCCTCGGTAAGTACCGGGGGCCTCGAGGCCGCGCCGTTTAGGGAATCCCATGGCGGTCTGTTCCGCTCCTTCCACAAGGAGGGCAGCGGCAAATACAAGCTCCACGCCCATGTAGGCGCCGGCGACCTTGCCCTTCGGTAAGCCCAGCCGGCTTCTAAATCCCAAGAAGAATGGCGCAACATTCCGCGCTCAGCCGTGTTTCTACCAGTATGAGATTGCGGCTCGTCGTTTACGCTTTAGCTTCCCTGCTTCTTCTGGCGTTTCATGCGCCCGTACGGGCGGCTGTTTGCCTCTTTTCTGACTTCCGCGATCTCTAATGCCTGGAATCAGGTCGCCAATCCCAAAGCACTTATTGCTTTCACCTCCGCCGCCCTTTCACGATGAGCACGATCGATACAACCCAAAATCACACTCGATTTCTGCGGGACCTGTGAACGCACCCCCCTGCGTTCGTAGGCCTTAGGGGCTCGGTGGATTTGCCGGCGGCATCCTTCACCCGCGAGTTGGGAGTCCAAGAGATGTCCACAATCTGAACCGGCCAAGGCTTCGGGCTTACCTGTTAAGCGAAATTAACCAAGAAATTAACCAAGAGATGTTGCCTCCGTGACGACCCTGGGTTTAGACTTCCGGACGCGATCCAGTCCGCCCCAGCTCTTGCATCCCCGTGGTTGTCTCCGCGGGAACGCCGAGATGGGTGTAGTGCGAGCGATTCCTATCTTACAACGACCCAATAGGAGGTCGGATGAGCCGTACGGCGGGGTCAATCTCCCTTGTTGCAACCATTTCAATGCTCTGCTTCGCGCAGATCAGCGCGGCGCAGAATCAGTCCAGGAAAGGGCACGTCGTGATCCCGGAATCCAGCGTGGAACACGTCGCAGACGGCGGTGTCATGGCCCGTACGCACCTTCGCATCATGATGCCGGCAGGCGGTGTTTTCACAGGTGCGCCGCAACCCAACGAACTTCCGCCGTTTGCCGGGCTCTTCTTTGAGACCCCGGCGTCCATCGCCTGCATCTATCACCTGGCTCCGCATCCGAAGGCCGGCTGCAATCCGAACGAAACAACAGCCAACCCGACCGGTGGTTCAGGGGCGATCGCGGTGGTCGATGCATTTGACACTCCAAATGCGGCGCCCGATCTAGCGGCGTTTTCCGCTCAATTCGGGTTACCACCTGCGGTTTTCCAAGTTGTGTATGCCTCCGGCACGCAGCCGGGTTTGGATCCCAGTGGAGGATGGGAACTCGAATCATCACTGGACATCGAGTGGTCTCACGCCATGGCCCCGAATGCCAGAATTTTTCTCGTTGAAGCGAACACCAATAGTTTCAGCGATCTGTTCCAAGCGGTGGCGCTAGCGTCGAATCTTGTCGCCACGAACGGAGGCGGCGAAGTCTCCATGAGTTGGGGTGGCGGGGAATTCACCCAGGAAACTCTATTCGACGCTGCCTTCACCACTCCGGGAGTTGTCTACATTGCGTCTTCCGGAGACAGCCCGGGCGCTGTGTGGCCCAGCGCTTCGCCGAACGTTGTCTCGGCAGGCGGAACGACCATCTCGCGCGATCCGAACTCGGGCACGTTTCTGCTGGAGAACACCTGGCAGGATGCCGGCGGCGGACCAAGTCAAATTGAAGCCCGTCCACATTTCCAGGACCGCGTCGCGGAGATTGTCGGCAATTTCCGCGGCACTCCGGACTTCTCGTTTGACGCGAACCCCAATACAGGCGTCTGGGTTCTGGACACTAACCTGTTCGAAGGCAAACGCCATAAATGGTTCGTCCTAGGCGGCACCAGCGTTTCCGCACCCTCGCTAGCGGGCATCATTAATTCGGCAGGTAGATTCGCCGCTTCCAGCCAGGCCGAAAACTCCTTTATCTACGGGCACATGTTCTCGGAGCGGGGTGATTTTCGCGACATCATCTTCGGCAACTGTGGCCAGAACATCGGTAACTTTGCCCGCTTGGGATGGGACTTCTGCACCGGTGTTGGCAGCGACTTCGGACTCGCCGGCAAGTAATTCTAAGTCTAACCATCTTGCCGTTGGACCGAGGGAGCCCCGCTCTGATGGGCGGGGCCCTTCTTTTGACTTTGGCCGGGAAAGGTCAATTCCATTCTTTTTCTCGGCGGAATCACCATCGCGACCAGCGTCGTGGTCCTCGTCAGCATCGGCGATCAGCAAGCCTTCGAACTGCTCCAAATCTTGCGTTTCACGTTTTATGGCCTCGCCTACTTGGCCCTCATCGCCATCCCATTGCTGGCCCGCAAAGAGTGCGGCATCCGTCCCGGATGGTGGTTGCGCTTTGCCGCCGCTTCCGGATTCCTGGTAACCCTACTTTTCGTTCTTCTCTCGATCTTTCCAATCATTTTGGGTGAAGAGCCAGTCCGCCTACGCCATCAAGACGGCTGAAGTTCTCATCGGCGCCAATGCCCTCGGGCTTTTCGTCTATCGCCTGGGTTCCCGCGGCCGGTCTCGTTCGAACGCTGCATGACCTGTCGTGGTATCCGGCAATAAGCTATAGCAAGCTCATCTGCTTGCCTTCGAGAGCGAGCAGTTTTTTCTTGATTGGCAGTCCGCCACCGAAGCCCGTCAGGCTTCCGTCGCTGCCAATGACACGATGGCACGGAATGAATCCTTCAACGCTCCGGATCACCTCGAGTAGCGGTCCTCTGTCCTGCTTCCAGTGCGGTGGCGGGGGCTTGGTTCGTTTGCTGTTTTCAAAACACACTCGTCCCAAGCCCAGCTGATCAGCAGCCAGCAGCAAGGGCCCAACAGGGCTTGCTAATGTCGTGTAAGAAAGCAGGCCCATTCTTACCCACCTATGATCGCTTTACAGGACAGTAGCTCTACTCGTTCTTCCTTTACCTCAACACCTCAACTGCGTACGGAGTGCCCGCCCTGTGGCGCTTCTCAAACTCTTCGCGCGTACACATCGTGCGGATGTCCGTAATGCGATCCACGGCCAGAACCCCATTCAAGTGGTCGACTTCATGCTGCAACAACTCGGAGAGGTTCCGTTCCTCTCCCGCGTGAATTTCGAGCTGCTCACCGCTCAAATCCTGATACTGCACGGTGATCTCGCGGTGGCGCTCTACTTGCATGAAAATCGACAAGAAACTTAGGCAGGCATCCCATACCACTATTTTTTCTTTGCTTCGTTCGGTAATCACCGGATTTACGACTGGCCAGGGATCCTCACCCGGTAGACGTAGAAAAATAACTCGCACATTCACACCAATCTGCGGCGCAGCAATGCCCCGGCCGTACCCCGTCGTCTGCCGCCAATATGCCAAGGTATCCGCCAGGTCCTCCACCAGCGCCACAATCTCCGGCACTGCCGGATTCTCCACGCGCTTCGCCACCTCGCGCAATCCTGGGTCCCCCAACTGCAAAACAGTTCGTATGGCCATATCGGTCTTTCTCTTTCTGCGTGTCTTTGCTCTAGCCGCTATGCCTTTCGTGCTTCTTCTTCGCTTCTCTCCGGTCAGCGGTCTAGAAGTCTCTTACGGTTTTTCCCACCTCCCAGACTCTGCCGCCAGAAATATCGCTTCAATCACCGCCATATTCGCAATTGCATCCTCCAGCGGCACCGGTGCCTCGCTCCCCTCCCGAATGGCTCGCGAAAACGCGTCTCCCTGCACCGTATACTGATCGCAAACCGGAATCGTCTCCGTTCGAATTCCCCCGCCAAAAATGTCGCGTCCGTCATCAATAAAAATCCGCGTAGGCCTATCGTTCGGTGCATTAAACGGAATTTCAATCTCGATTCGTCCTTTTGTCCCCAAGAATTGCATTCGTTGGTACGGCGCCGCCTGCGTGCTGCAGGTGAACACCGATTGCCCCGACGGAAACTTCAGAATCGCCGACGACAATCGGTCCGTCTTGAAATCTGGGTCTCTGTCGAGTAGTCCCACCACGCCTGTTGGCTCCTCTCCAAAAATAAATCGCGACATCGTAATCGGATAACACCCGATATCCATCAGTCCGCCTCCGCCCCACTCCGCTTTGTTCCGCACGTTGGCAGGATCCCGGTTGAAATAACTGAACGCTCCCACGATCGCTCGCAACTCTCCGATCACTCCTTTGTGAATCAGCTCTTGCGTCCTCAACCATTGCGGGTGCGTCTTTACCATGAAGGCTTCGCCGATCTTCACGCCGCACCGCTCCCGCACTTCCAGCAGCGTTCTGGCCTCCGCTACCGTCAGGCTCAGCGGCTTCTCGCACAGAACGTGTTTCCCCGCCTGCGCCGCTTTCCTGGACCATGGAACGTGTAAGTGATTCGGAAGGGGGTTGTAGACCGCTTCAATCTCGGTGTCGGCTAACATCTCTTCATATGACCCGTATGCCTTCGGTATTCCCAGTTTCTTCGCAGCATCCCTGGCCTTGTTCAAATCCCTCGATGCAATCGCCGCGATCTCACTCCACTCTCCCTTTTGCATCCCGGGAATCACTTTCTTTGTCGCGATCGACGCCGCCCCCAGCACTCCCCACTTGACCTTTTCCTGTTTCACGGTTCTCCCTCTCTTTGCTGCACCGCCCACTTCTATCATGCCTTTTGGCCTCCTCCAACTATTCCCCGGCATCCGAGTTTTCGGAACCCGGGCAACCGCCATCAAACCACGTGCGCACGCACCTTCATGGCTGCTATCATCACGGCTGCGGCTTATGCCAAGCGCCGGCCCAAGCGACAGAAAACCGAAGGAGGACAAAACGCATGCGCAAAGGAATCACCATCCTGTTATGCGGGATGTTCGCACTGAGTGCGCCACCGGCCGCCAACCGGCTGTGGGGTCAAACCGAGAAGAAGGAGGCTTTGCCCGATCCCGCCGTCAAGGTCGGGGACATGGCACCGGATTTTACCCTGATGGACACTCATCGAAACCAGGTGTCCCTGCATGACTTCCGTGGCAAGAAAAACGTGGCCCTGGCGTTTTACATTTTCGCCTTCACCGGTGGTTGAACCAAACAAATGCAGAACTTCCAGCAGAACCTGGAAAAGCTGGAAGCTGCAGACACCCAAGTCTTGGGTGTAAGCATGGACAGCACCTTCAGCAACGCCGCGTGGGCAGAAAAAATCGCCGTCACTTTCCCCCTTCTGAGTGACTGGGGAGGGGATGTTACCCGCCAGTATGGCCTCTACAATCCCAAGTACAAAGCAGCTCGCCGCGTCAACTACGTGATCGACAAAAGCGGCAAAGTCGTTGAAATGCAAATCGACAACGATGCCGTCGACCCAACGAAAATCGTGACATTCTGCGAGCGCCGCAAAACCAAAGAATGACGCTCCGGCGGGCGCAACCGGACGCTTTTCGCCTTGTTGCAAAGTTCCCCAATGAATGGCCCTCCGCATTCGTTGCGCCCTTGCTCTTTTCTGGATTTCGCTCGTCCCTCATCCCTCAAGAGAAGAAAATCGACACAGCAACACACCGGCACGAGGACAGGCAAGATCGATGTGTCTGCCTCTCCCCGCAATTGCCTGACGCCCGGCGCGGCCTTCGGGGCATCAAAAATATTACTTTCTCTACATCTGCAATAGGAATAGAATTGGCTGCGAGAAGTTAGCGTTTTCCGCCCGAAGCACCTGCGTCGGCCTCACCTCTCACGGAAGCGCTGGCTTGTGGGGAACTTATGCGGAACGACAAAGGATTCTCTCTGATTGAGCTGCTTGTAGTCATCGCCGTAATCCTGATCATTGCGGCGATTGCCATTCCTAATTTTCTCAGCTCCCGCCTTCGCGCCAATGAAACCTCGGCGGTTGCCTCTCTCCGTGTGATCAACAACGCTGCGGTCACCTATTCCATCACCTATCCCGACTTAGGGTTCCCGGCACAGTTGACTACTCTGGGTGGCGCGAATCCTTGTTCTGTCTCTTCTACGCAGGCCTGCTTGATCGATGACCTCCTTGCCCAGGGCGGGAAGGCGGGCTACACCTTCGTGTGGACAGGTGACGGCGCCGTTCCTTCGGTCACTTTCATGGTCACCGCCACGCCCCAAGTAGTCGGCGGGTCGGGTCAGCTGATGTACTGTACGGACCAGACGAGCGTGATCCACTATGATCCCACCGGCTCCGGTTGCACCGGCGCCAGCCAGGTCCTGCAGTGAATTTTGGCGAATCGTGAAACGCACCTGCCCAATCCCTGCAATGGCCTGGTACTTCCCGGTCCTATCGCCCGTCCTTGCGTTTCACAGGCTGGCGCGAGTGAAGTCAGCGAATCCTCCGGCGGAGCGCGCTGCGTTCCGAGAAAGAGGCGTTGCCACTAAGGCAGCGAAGTGGAAATCCCCTCGTCCCGTAAATGTCGTCTTAGGGGGCCGAGAAGAAAACTGCACCGTTTGTTAGAAACTGAGGCACCGAGGTTTCCTCTCTCGAAGAAATACGGCAAGGATGAAAGCTCCGGCAGTGCCACCTGACTAAACAAAGCGTGATAACAGCTTCTCTGCGCCAGCCACCTTTATCGGTACTTTGTACTCTCGGACAGTGGACAGGTTAGCGCAGCCTGGCCTTCGAACAGCAAAATACAGGATTGACGCGCTACTCCTCCGAATTTTAGTATGTCGCGAGTCCTGAACTAAGTCCCACCGTTCAGATTTGGTAGGAGTTCAGGTTCCAGACCGGCCTGCAGTGCCTGTCTGCCGATGGGGGATTTGGCGTAGCCTCAGGGGAACTCATGCGAAAGCAAAATGGCTTCTCTCTAATCGAGCTGCTCATCGTCGTCAGTGTGTTGCTGATCATCGCGGCGATTGCCGTCCCTAATTTTCTCAGGTCCCGCCTTCGCGCCAATGAGGCCTCCACAGTTGCCTCCCTCCGCGTGATCAACACCGCCGCCGTTACCTTTTCCA
>MNIJ01000001.1 GCA_001919715.1 Acidobacteria bacterium 13_1_20CM_58_21 | reverse complement strand
TCCTCGGTGTTCTCCCGCACGAGAATCAGGTTCACGTTTTCGAAATGCGATTTAACGCCCGGCACGTTTTTGACCGGCCGCAAATTGGCGTACAGGTCGAGTGTCTTGCGCAGTGCCACGTTCACGCTGGGTGCGCCGCCAGCGATGGCCGTGGCCATAGGGCCCTTCAGCGCAACGCGATTCCTGCGCACCGATTCCACGGCCGCCTGGTTGACGGTTTTTTCCTGGTCGGAGGAGCTGTCGAACCGCCCGGCGATCTCTTCCCAGTCGATCTGCACGCCCGTGGCTTCCAGGACGCGTCGAGTCGCGGCGGCTACTTCGGGCCCGATTCCTTCGCCCGGGATGAGGGTAACTTTGTGTCGGATCATTGCATCTTATTGTAAGCGAAGCGTCCAGGCTTGTCGAAATGCGGCAAAACCAGGCGTATGGTGAGAGGAACATGGGGTTGCGTAGCCAGATGAGAGTTCTGGTATAATGTACATGTTGATAGCTTTGCGGGTACGCCCGCGAGCGGAGGCCAAGAGAATTTATGATCAATTTGACGCCCGTTGCAAGTACCAAAGTCAAGGAAATCATGAGTATGCAGAGTCCGGTGCCGGTCGCTCTACGAGTGGCTGTCGTTGGTGGCGGCTGCTCTGGTTTTCAATACCACATGGCGTTTGAAAACCAGACCACCGATGCAGACCAGGTTTTTGAGTTCGATGGTCTGAAGGTCGCCGTTGACCAGATGAGTTCCATGTATCTGGACGGGATTGAGATTGACTATATCGAGACGCTCGAAGGCGCGGGCTTCAAGTTCAACAACCCCAACGTGAAGAGCACTTGTGGCTGCGGCAGCTCCTTTAGCGTCTAGTTCCGTGCAGGGAAGCGCCCCGCGCGCTTTCAGAACCTTTCTTCGGGCTCCTGAGCGGTTTGTTCGGGGGCCTTTTTTATGCCCACCAGACAATCCGACTGGGACAGAAAGCACAGCCTAGCTGCCGAGGGACCTCCTTCCGAGCCCGCGAGCATTGTCCGCGAACTCTTCCCAATTCTGCCGGCGGGCCCGGCTCTGGACATCGCCTGCGGCACAGGGAGACACTCGCTGCTTCTTGCTGCGCGTGGCCAACACGTCACGGCGGTAGATTTGTCCAGCGTTGCTTTAGATATTTTGGAAGCTCGTGCACGCGATATGCACGTCCCGGTCCGCCGCAGCGAGAGTCTCCATGAGGCCGCGCGACGTTTACCTGACGGACTTGAGTTGACGCAGGCGGATCTGGAGCGGACTCATCTCCCGGAGCGCCGTTTCGATCTGATCCTATGCATTCAATATCTGCAGAGGTCGCTCTTTTCACAAATGGCCCGCGCTCTTCGTCCGGATGGTGTGCTGCTGTTTGAGACTTACACACGCGCGCAGCTTGAGTTTGCCGGTGGCCCGCGGGATCCTGCCTATCTCCTCGAAACCGGCGAACTCCGGGAAGCGTTTCCGGAGCTTTGCGTACAGTTTTACCGGGAACTGCGTGCCGGGCAGGGAATCGCCAGCATGGTTGCAAGGAAGCGGGATGGGCAGGGGTGAAGCCAAAATGTCGGAGAACAAGTCACATTGCGGCGCACCAGTGTTTGCAATATTCGGCTTCCATCCGTATCCTAAAGTCCGGGCATGAAAATAGCGCTCGCGCAGTTCAATCCCACTGTTGGCGACTTCGCAGGGAATGCCGCTCGTATTTTGATGTTGGCGGGACAAGCCAAGCAGCGAGGTGCCGACCTTGCTGTTTTTACCGAGCTTTGCCTCTGCGGTTATCCTCCTCAGGATCTTCTGGAGCGCCCTGCTTTTCTAGACCGGAACATGGATGAGCTGAGAGCGCTTGCGGCCAAAACTCCTCTGCCGGTGCTGGTCGGCTACGCCGGGCGTGTCAAGCAAGGCGCGGGCAAATCCGTCGCCAACAAGGCGGCGCTGCTGTGCGGGGGGCGAGTCGTGTTTGAGCAGAGCAAGATGTTGCTGCCAACCTACGATGTATTCGACGAATCGCGGTACTTTCAGCCTGCCGATAAACAAGTGGTTTATAGCTTCAAGGACGAAAAACTTGGCATCACCATTTGCGAGGATGTGTGGAACGACCCGAACTTCTGGCCGACGCGTTTGTACGAGCGTGACCCGGTCGTAGAACTTAGCAAGCAGGGAATCAGCGTTCTGCTGAATCTCTCCGCTTCACCCTACACGATCGATAAGAGAAATTTACGTATTGAGATGCTGCGCGCCATCGCCATGAAGAGGCGATGTCCCGTTGTTTACGTCAATCAAGTTGGCGGCGACGACAATCTGATATTTGACGGTGCGAGTATGGCGATTACCGCGGACGGAAGGGTGGCCGCGCAAGCGCTGGCGTTCCGAGAGGATCTCGTGTTCTTTGACACGGTCACCAGTCAGGGCGAGATGCACGAACAGCCGACGACCGAACTCGCATATGCCTACGATGCACTGGTGATCGGAACGCAAGATTATGTGCGCAAGTGTGGATTCAAAAAGGTTCTTGTCGGCCTGAGCGGCGGCATTGACTCTGCCGTGGTGGCCTCGATCGCCGTGGACGCACTGGGGACGGAAAACGTCCTCGGGGTTTCCATGCCGGGACCCTTTTCTTCGGCAGGCAGCAAGAGTGACGCGGCGATTCTGGCGAAGAATCTTGGCATCCAGTTCATCACCCTGCCGATTACGAATGTTTTCGAAGAATACAAGCGGGCACTGGCCCCCGCGTTCGGCGGCCGGACCGTTGATGTGACGGAAGAAAATATTCAGGCGCGCACTCGCGGGAACTACCTGATGGCGCTCTCCAACAAGTTTGGTTCTATGGTTCTCAGCACCGGTAATAAGTCGGAACTCGCCGTCGGATACTGCACCCTTTATGGAGACATGGCTGGAGGTCTCGGAGTCATCTCTGATGTGCCAAAATTGATGGTCTACGAACTAGCGCGCTGGATTAACCGCGAGAGGGAACTGATTCCTCGCTCGACCATCGAGAAGGCGCCTTCGGCGGAGCTGCGTCCCGACCAGAAGGATGAGGACAGCCTGCCGCCTTACGACGTTCTTGACCGGATTCTCAAGGCCTATATCGAAGATCTGCGGAGCCCCCAGGAAATTGCCGATCATTATGGGTTCGATTTAGAACTGGTCCGCGACATCGCGCTCCTAGTGGATCGCAACGAGTACAAACGCAAACAGGCTGCGCCAGGATTGAAAATCACCTCGCGCGCATTCGGCTTTGGCAGGCCATTCCCGATCGCCCAGAAGTTCATCCCCTAAGTCCATGAGGTCTTCGTGAAAAAAGCACTACGCCTTTCTCTAATCTTTTACTTCAGTACGATTGCGCCCGGAGCGCGAGCGCAGCAACCCAATCCAGCGACACCAGCATCGGCAGCCGCTTCGCCGTCGCCAACGCAGAAAAATATCGAGGCATACCTTAGACATTTGTATGCCTTCGGGCCGGATGTCCTGCTGGTGGTCGGGCCTCCAAAAGGATCACCTATCGAAGGGCTGCTCGAAACGAATATCGACCTGACCATCGGCGACAATAAGGAGGCAGTCAAGCTTTACGTTAGTAAGGACGGCCGGTTTCTTTTCCGGGGTGAACTGTCTGATATGACGAAAGACCCGCTCGCAGAAAATCGGGCAAAGATCCAGATGAACGACGCGCCCTCGCTTGGCGACTCCAAGGCTGCGGTTACGCTCGTGGAATACTCGGACTTCGAGTGCCCGGTCTGCCGCAACCTTCACGACGTACTGCGCGGCATGCTTCCGAACTATGCAAGCAAGGTGCGACTGGTCTTCAAAGATTTTCCTCTTGAGCAGCTTCATCCGTGGGCCCGGACCGCAGCCATCGCCGGCCGCTGCGCCTACCAACAGGATCCCAACGCTTTTTGGAAGATGTATGACTTCATATACGACCATCAGGAAATCATTTCGGCGGCGAACGCTTGGACGAAAATGATGGATTACGCAGGACAATCCGGACTAGACGCCGAGGCGTTCAAGGGCTGTATGGGCAGTCCCGAAGCCGGCGTGGCCGTCAACGCCAGCCGGGCCAACGGCCAACAACTAGAGGTGAACAGCACACCGACGGTCTTCGTGAATGGGCGGCGCATCGTGGGCGCCGATCCTCATCTGCTCGAGCAGTACATCAACTACGAACTCGCGCAACAAAAACTTGGGAAAAGCGCCGACAAGAAGTAGGAAAGAGGGCTAGCGCGTGCCCAGGCAGGCAAATCCAGCCAGATTTCGTAGTTAACATAATATAACTTATAGGACGTACTGTCGGAGGAAATCTGCAACCAAGGCATTCCTGCGGAAGTCAGGCGGGCCTTTCGCGTCCTCCCGACGAATCTGCGACATCTGTGACGACATTCCCCTAGAAAGGCTGTCTGGCGCCCCTTGCGCTTGAATCGTGCCAGGTCCGGGCGCATGCTGCGGGCAGCTCGCGAGGTGTCCGCCTTGCCCAGAAGACAACGCGGGAAGCATGAATCCGCGAGTTGCCAGCGGGCAGCATGCCATGCGCGGGAGATCGTTGAGGAAAGGAATACAAACATGCAAGAAATAGCAATTTCCGAAATTGGGATGCCCCGCCGGCTCGGGCGAATTGGCCGAGTGTGGCGCAATCACTGTCTAAGGGTAAAGGCGATCTCCGAACTCTATCAGCGAATCAATTTGATTCTGACGCGAGGCAACATCGAAGCGCAAAACATCGCGCTGTTCGGCGCCGCTCGCTCCACGCAAACACCAGGCACGCTCTGGCCATCGGACCACGCTGGAGTCGCTGCACAACTTGTAGTCGAGTAGGAGGAGCGTGAACGCTCGCACAAGAAGTACTTCCCTGCCGCGAGGACTCCTCACGATGTGCGGGGTCTTCCGAGAAGAGGGCTAGCGGAATCCGACCTTGGTCATAAGCTTGGCGAAGCGCACCTGGTTGCCGGCGCGTTGCACGCTGCCTTCCAGCACATAACTCACAATGAGGACGCGACCGATTTCGGTGATGGGCTTGCCGGCGACAATTTTTGACGACGTCGCGGCGATCACGCCGAGGTGCTGGGGATCGAGCTGGCTGAGTGCCGTGCGGATGATGTCGGTGAGCCCGTCCGTGATGTAATCCGGCTTAGAATCGCCGCTAACGTAAGTGAAGGGGAGGACAGCGATGCGAACGTTTCCGACCGGGGAAATCGTCAGCTGAAGCCACCGGTATACGCCAAGGGAGAGGGCACTGAGAATCGCGAGAGTGAAATATGGCCATGATGACGCGCTTCCCGGCCGCGGGAGTCTTGACCGAAGCTGCAGTAGGAACAGGAGCCGGCGACGCGACGGGCGGTTCGACGATGTCAATAGGTGAATCCGTGCCGCTCAATTCTTGTTCGTAGGCGAAGGCGTCGTCGGCTGCTGGGTCGTCCTTTGGCTGGCGCTTCCGGATCCACTCAATCGAGTTCTCCCGCGAAGGCGTAGACGGTGGATTTTTTCTTGTGTTCGTGGCGACGAACAGGGAGGCCTTCGGTTCTCTCCCAACGTTGCACAGTGCGCACTTCACGGCCGAGATACGACGCGATTTCTCCCCAAGAATCCAGCTTCTTATCAGGAAGGGTGGTTCCTTTGGGGCCTGACGTGGCTCCGCCTGCCGGTGTGTCGGATGTCGCCATTAAAGCGATTCAGTGCGCGGATTATACCTTAGAAACGCGCCAAGTTCGCAAGTGGCGGTGGCTGATGCCGCGCCAAGGCTGCCGCCGCGAGCGATCGAACGCCGTGCAAACGCGGCCCGCGTCGAGCAACTGGGCTGCTGCCTGTTCAATTCCCTGCTCGGCGGCGATTTCTTGTAGCGCGCTGTGTGCGCCAAATGATTCATCGCGATGTCGCCTTACGAAAGCGCTGACGATTTCGAAGTGAACAACCGGACGGCCGATTCGGCGGCATTATGTCCGAACGGCCGTGCGTCGATAGCTCCGATAAGCGTTGATTGCGAACACGACCGCGCTCAAACCGAAGAGCACAGCCAGCCACTGGATTTCAGGGCCGAAATACAGCGCGGCAAGCTTCGAGGCCATGGCCTGTTGCCAGGCCATGAAAACCCGCACCAGGTCGAGGATCGCAATGATTGTCACAACGAAATGGATGCGATTCAGCGCTTCCTCGAAGACCAGGTCCTGCCCATCCATCAGAAATTTATACAACATCGCAAAAATGGCGAAAGGCGAGGCTGCGGCCAGCCACAAGCAGCCGAATGGAAGGAAATGCATCTGACCAGACCACGGCACCGGAATCTTGAGCGACGGCATATCCAGGATGAGCGAAATGAGCCCGCCAACGGCAAAGACTGCCGCTCCGATTCCAAACAGTTTCGCGGGAGATTTGGGCCAGCCCAGGTCTTTGGCGCTGTCGTCCGGAACATGCTCTGGAGTCGTCTTGGCGTCCGGCACAACTGGCAGGAACGGCGCGTCCGGTTCGCCGCTCAAGTACGACCAGATTACGTTGCCGATGATCACGCCTTCGCCGAGCAGCGTGATCCAGAAGAGCAAACTGCTCGGAACATCCGCTTTCGTCTGCGGCCATACGACATGCAGCGCGCCCACGATCAACAGCGCCAGGCTGCCGAAGGCCTGCCATAATCCTACCCGGTAATGGAGATCGCGATGGATGAAGCGCGGTACGAGGCGATACTGCGCATAAAAGAAAACAAAAATCCAGATGGCGGAGAAAAAATACGATCCCAGGTCGCGGGTGTGGACGTAGGCATCTTCCATCGAGCCGACATGGCTCACGATGTAGATGGCCGAGAGCCCCCAGCCCACAATGCAGAAGAGAACGATGAGCCTGAAGAGCTTCTCCGGAGAAACCTGCTCCTCCCAAAGTGACTTCCCCACGGAATCATCCCTCCCCGCTTTTACAGTAACACCTCCCTTGTTTCCGCCGGAGAGCAAAACTCGCTTTCTGCCGCCAATTCACTACCTTGACCCTCTGAGCGATTCACGCGTCGAACGGTTTTCTTCCCTTCGGCTTCGAGACGACACCTGTTGAGGAGTTCCGTGGATCGAAGCGATGCGCAGAGCCGCGACCTGCGGCTGCAGGCCAGCCACCGCTGCGGCCAGCGCTGCCGCCGCGCGTCCGTAATCGGAACCACGCACTAAGAGCGCGGGAGCAATCGAGGGATCGCTCAGTCCGGCGGATCGGCTCCAGAGCGCACCGCGATTGTGTGTGTTTCCGGCATATTCGCGGGCCTCAGTGATAGACTTCGCAGCCGGAGATGCTATCGATGAACTTCACGGCACGCTTCTTGGGAACTCGAATCGTCGCTCTAGTTGCCAGTCTTCTCTGTTGTCCCGGAGCATTCAGCGGCGACCAAAGTGCAGACGAGACGGCCATTCGCAATGTGGAGATACGGCAACAAGAGGCTTGGAATCATCACGACGCGAAAGCCTATGCCAGTCTGTTTTCTCAGGATGCGGACGTGGTGAATGTGGTGGGCTGGTGGTGGAAGAGCCGCTCGGAGCTTGAGAGCAAGCTCGCCCGCGCTCACGCATTCCTGTTCAGAGAGAGTACGCTCACTATCACTGACGTTCAAATTAAATTCCCGGCCCCGAACTTTGCCGTGGCTCACGTTTCCTGGACCATGGTGGGAGCGAAAAGCCCGGACGGCAACCCCGTGCACCTGCCTCAGAAAGGAGTTCAAACGCAATTCCTGATGAAGCGCGCCGGAGAGTGGCTGATCACTGCTTTCCAAAATGTCAATAGTGTCCCCGAAATTCCCTTCCCTCTGGGACCGCCTGCGGCTCCACGGGCTGAAGTGAAATCCGAAACGCCTCTCGAGGAACCCACCGTCGCGGAAATGAGCAGGAAGGAAACCATTGCCTCGGCACTTCTGCGTGGCCTGCAGTCGCAGGAATACCAGGCACGTTCCGCCGCCGAAGCCATGCCAGAAGAGAAGTACGGCTATCGTCCCGCTGAAGGAAAGTTCAAGGATGAAAAGCCCGACTTCGGCCCAGCCGAAGTGCGCACCTTCGCCGAACAGGTGAAGCATGTGGCCTGTGCGAATTTCGCGTTTGCCGCAGAATTGGACGGCCAGAGGCCCCCTGGCGGCTGCGACAAGGGCGGTCCCAGCCCGGCGAAAACCAAGAAAGAATTGCTGATCTACCTGCGCGATTCGTTCGCCGCGATACGCAAATCGCTGGGTGTCATCGGCTCGCAAAACATGTTCGATCCCATCGAAGGCCCGTATGCCGGCCCGAACACGCGCCTTGGCTTGGCTACCGTGGTCATCTGGCACAACGCCGATCACTATGGCCAGATGACGCTTCATCTGCGGCTGAACGGCATCGTCCCGCCCGCCAGCCTCTCCAATCCGCCGAAAGTGAAAGACACTTACTGAGGTTTGGCGGTATTTTTCTCGTTTGCACAGAACCGTACATCTCTACTTTATTGTACGTATACATACAGGAATAAGTATTTGCACATTCTCGTACAAGTCGGTATCCTTGGCGAGGGTGTCTTATGGCTTCCACAATCTACGCCGTGCTGATCGCGGACGTCATGGAATCACGCGCGCGAGCGGATCTTCGCAGCCTGCTCGGAAACAAGCTTGCTGTCATTTCGAGACGGCATTTGCACCGAAAGTTCATCCAAATGCCGTACTCTGTTACCGCTGGCGATGAATTTCAGTCCATTACCCGCGACCTGCCGGCGATTCCCGCCGTCATTCAGGATCTCCGCGTTGCGCTCAGGCCGCTATCCCTGCGGATCGGAGTAGGCCTTGGCGGTGTTGACGGCCGCATTCGGCCGCCCGTAAACCACCTTGGCGGCGAGGCTTTCCAATGCGCCCGCCAAGCCATCGAAAGCATCAAGACCGGCAAGCTCTTCAAATTCGCGATGCTGACAGCTTTTGTGTCCCGCTACGAACACTTCAACAAGACCATAAACCTGATCTATGGGCTCCACGACACACTGGCTCTGAACATCACCGAAAGACAGTGGGAGACCATCCGGGAATTCCGCGATACCCCGACGCTCGAGCAAACGGCCAAGCGTCTCCAACT
>MNIJ01000165.1 GCA_001919715.1 Acidobacteria bacterium 13_1_20CM_58_21 | reverse complement strand
CAGCGCCAACGTTTTTAGGATGAGCATATCGAGCGTGCCCTGGATGAGATCACTCGGCTTGTCTGGCATCAACCTTCTTCCCCTTGGCTACCAGGAGGAAGATACTCTTCTTCCACTGGTTGTCAAGAGGAGAAGACCCCAAAATTCATGAGGAAAAGACCTGGGCAGGCAACTGCCAGGCTTGGAGGGGTGAGTTCGAGCTACTCGTAACGCACGGTGACCGCGATTTTGATGTGGACAGCGGCCGTTGTCAGTACCCGTGACGCACCCGCCACCCCGGCACCGCTACATGCTCAAAGAAAGTGTTTTATTCGATTCGCGTTCGGCCCGCAGCCAATCGTTTAGCTCGCCTCCCGGCTCTCCGCCAAGTTCGAGATACATTTCATATGCACGGCGTCTGACTCGTTCTTTCGGGCAAGAAATAACATCGTTCCATGCCGGCACGCAAAATCGTCGATATCGACATGGACCCCAAAAAACCGTATGCGAAACTTGGACAGGTTTTTCATTTTGGCTTTTTCTCGCTGACCTGCGACTCGTTTCGTGTGCTCAGAGTAGCTGCAACGGTTTCGCGGACCGTTGCTCCGACGAAACAGCGTATAGCACGGGAACCGAATCTGTCGCGCAAGAGCTCTGGAAGTTCTTGTAAATCAGTACGATTGGCTACCAGGTCCGCTGACCTTTCGGGTTGTGAAACGGCTCAAATTTTCAACAGTTGCGGATAGTTGGGATGGTCACGACCCAAACATCCTCACACCTGTTGAAGCGACAGCTCTACGCAGATCAGAGTCCGACGTTGCCAAGGGTAACTTGAACCGCAGAGCGAGCGCGAGAGATGCCGCGTCGTAATTCGTGAGGCCGTGAGCTTGTGCTAGCGCAGGCAATTCGAGAATCTCGGAAGGCGCCTGCTCCGCGGCCTCAATCGGAAGTGCCTTCAATCGCCTCAGGAAACCGTCAACCTGATCGAGGGAGATTCGCTTGCGGCGGCAGGCCATGAGGAGGCCGTTGCCAACCTCATAGAACCACAGGAACGGAACCAAGGCACGTTTTTAGGAGAGGCTTGCAAGGACGGCTAGGCAGGCTAGGCTGTATTTTCGATCGGCTTCGTCTTCGAGAAACCACTGGAGCGCGAGAGACGCGTCCAGTACGAAATCACTCACAGACGGTGGCCCTCGTGAATCAGTTCCTTGACGGTGACACCCTCCAGGCGGACTCGATTGCTCTCGACAAAAGCAAGCATTTCACGCACAGCTTCGCGCTGCGCACCGTTTGCAGTTTCAATGCTCCTAGATCGCTCTTTTTCGCTGAGAACTTGCAGCGCTTCGCCAATCACTTCCTCGACGCTGTGGAAGTGGCCGGACTTCAGCTCTTCTTTGACAATCTTTTCCTGTTCAGGCGTCAGGTTGATATTCATCGCCTTAGACTCCGTTGGCTCCAACATCTTCATGATACCAGCGTCGCCACCATCTGATGAGCGGATTTGCTATGGATCGTTCATGTACATGTGGGGCTGCACGTTCGTGCCGTCTGCCTGATCGAGCAAAAGTCAGCCGAACCTTCGCAATAAGGAGATCTGCTAGGGGTTAGTCTCCCGCTTTTTAACAAAACCATGCCCCAAGGTCCCCACGGCAAATCGAGCCCTTCTGCCGAGAACTCCGTGGATTTGAACTTGGGGGATGAGCTGGCAAGGCAAACTTCAGCCGACGAAATAGGAGCTGTTGCTCGGGCCCCGCTCTACGTGTTTCCACTTTTTTTGTCTCTTGACTTCCATCGAGCGTCTTTATACGATGTTGCTCTAGGCCTAGAGCAACATTGGCTGACTTGAAACCTGGAGAGCGCTTCCCATCCATGAAAAACCGTGAGCAACGAGACCTCTTTCCCGGCGCGTTGGAGATGATGATTCTCCGAACGTTGAAGCAACAGGCATTGCACGGCTATGCCCTCGCAAAGCATATTAAGCGCACGTCCAACGATTTGCTTCAAATCGAAGAAGGCTCTCTCTATCCGGCTCTCCAACGGCTTCTCAAAGAAGAGTTGGTGAAAGCCGAGTGGAACATTTCGTCCACGAAGCGTCTGGAGCATGAGGTGTCACGATTTGAAGGAATACTCGAAGGGATTACACGAGTCTTAGCGCCAGGTGAATCGTGATGTGGTTAAAACAACTATTTTCACGACGTCGTCTCTATGGTGATCTCTCGGAAGAGATTCGGGAACACCTCGAAGAAAAGATCGACGAGTTGGTTGCTGGTGGAATGCCCAGGAAGGAAGCTGCCGCTATTGCTCGCCGCGAATTTGGCAATGTTACTCTGATTGAGGAAGACAGCAGAACGGTCTGGCGGTGGCCATCCCTCGAAGACTTTTTCATGGACGTTCGCTACGGCTTACGCATGCTGGCCAAAAGCCCTATTTTCACAGTGGTGGCGGTGCTGACGTTGGGCTTTGGCATCGGGCTGAACACCACGCTGTTCAGCGTGGTCAACACTGTTGCGCTCAAGCCGGTGCCCGTGCGCAATTCCGAACGGATTGTTCGCCTGGAGCGATGGTTCGCAAACAATTCGCATGGCGACAACCAATACGCGTTCTCCTACGAGGAGTTCCGGCACTTCGCCGAGCAGAACAAGGTCTTCTCAAGTTTGATTGCGACGAGCTTCCCATTGCGTGTGACGGTATCCCCGCCGCTTGATCCTGCTGCCGCGCGATTGGCCAAAACCCTAATCGGGCCACCGGAGAACGCGACGGCGCAGATGGTGTCGGAAAACTATTTCGCTGAGCTCGGGGCATTGCCGGCGCTGGGCCGCGGATTTCGTGCGGACGAGGGCGAGATTGCGAGCGCGGATCCAGTCGTGGTTCTGAGCTATCCCTACTGGCAAACGCGTTTCGGTTCCGATCCACTGATTCTGGGAAAGGTTCTTAAAATCAACGATACGGCGTTCACAGTTATCGGGGTGGCGCCTCGTGAGTTCGTGGGAACGGGTAACCCGCCGGTGATGGCCGATTTCTACGCACCCCTGACCATGCAAGCGCAAGTGCTTCCAGTGCAGGACTGGCTGAACCATCCGCTCGACTACGAAATCCAGTTGCTCGGCTACCTAGCGCCAACGGCGGCGATGAACGAGGCAGAGGCCGACATGACGGTGCTGGAACAGCGCTTCGCCGAGGACCATCCGAATTCGGAGAATAAGACCACGGCGATTACGGTGCAGCGTGCAACATTTTTCGGAAACACGGAAGACTGGCGTTTCCGAGCGATCGTGGCGCTGTTGATGGCCATCGTCGGGATGGTGCTGGCCATTGCCTGTGCCAATCTCGCCAATATGCTGCTGGCCAGAGCAAGCGGGCGGCAGAGTGAAGTCGCAGTTCGACTCGCGCTCGGAGCGAGCCGCACCCGGCTGGTGCGGCAATTATTGACGGAGAGCATGTTGCTAGCCGTGATCGGCGGAGCGGCCGGAGTGTTGTTTTCGCTCTGGGGCACTCGCGCGCTATGGCTGGCTGCGGGGCAGTTTGCAGGATCGCACTCCGCGTTTGTCACCCAGACACCGCCGGACGGTCGAGTGTTCGTTTACACGCTGCTGCTGTCGGTCTGCACGGGAGTCTTATTTGGATTGTCGCCAGCGCTCCAAAGCTCGCGGCTTGATCTCACGACCTCGCTCAAGGACGCGGGCACAGGGTTCGGCCAGCGGTTGGGTCGCTCGCGCCTGCGCGGCTTGCTGGTCGCCGGACAAATTGCTATTTCCACGCTCTTCCTGATCGTCGCCGGCCTGCTCGCTCGTGGTCTGGTGCGATCGCAGGGCGTCGATCCAGGCTTCGAAGTTCGCACCGTTTATCCAATGCCATTGCTGTACAACAATGATCCGGCAAAGAACAACGCGATGCGCCAGCAGGAGATCGAGCGGCTTGAGGCGCTGCCGGACATCCAGAAACTGGCACTGGTTGATTTCATCCCGTTAGGAGGCACTTGGACGACGGAGGTCAAAGCGCTGGAGACAAAGGCAGCACCCGGCAGCACGCCATCGAGCGTGCTGGCAAGACACATCTCTCCTGCATACTTTGACACCCTGGGGATACCCATTGTTCGCGGGCGAAACTTCACTCGCGATGAGGCGCAGTCCGGCCGAGCATTGGCGATCGTCAGCGCGGCGATGGCGCGCCAATCCTGGCCGGAGGAAGATCCTCTCGGAAAAAAGATCAACGTGCTCACCGGTTGGACGAAGCGGGAGTGGTCCGTATTCGAAGTGGTCGGGGTTGCCGGCGATGTGCGCAGCGCAAACATCTCCCGCCTCGATCCAGCCTTTGTCTATCTGCCGACCAGCTCGGCAAACCTTAAAGACTATTCCGCTTTACTTCGTATTTCGGGTGATCCGCGAGAAGCGATGGGCGCAATACGTTCGACGCTCGAACAGATTGATGGCCGGCTACGGCCGGCATTTTCGCTGCTCAGCTTGGAGGATAGCGGGGTGAAGGCGCAGACCCTGATGGCACGAACCTTCACCTTGTCCGCAATGTTCCTGGCAGGTCTCGCCCTGATTCTGGCATCCATCGGTGTATATGGTGTGATGGCGTTCTTGGTCAGCCAACGAGAAAAAGAGGTTGGCATCCACATGGCCCTCGGCGCCACGAGGCAAAACGTATTGCTGCTGATGCTGCGTCAGGGAATGCGCCCGGTCATTTTCGGAGGCGTGCTCGGAATGGTGGGCGCACTGAGCGTGTCCGGTTTCATGAGAGCGCTTCTGATCTTTCCTGGCAGTGTCGATGTACTTTATGGTGCTCGCTGGTTCGATCCATTGACGTTCGTGGGGCTTGCACTCTTGCTGGTGCTTATCGCGCTGCTCGCTTGCTACATCCCTGCTCGTCGTGCAACGCAAGTGGACCCACTGGTAGCGCTGCGCCACGAATGACAGCTCCTGGCAAGGCCCTTCTATTGAGAGCCTATATTAATAAAGGAGAGGGGGGGATTCGAACCCCCCGTTGGAGGTTTTAGCCCCCAAAACGATTTAGCAGACGGGTGATTGCGCTCTGGCTCACCTCTACTGTAAGTTGTTGAGAACTGAAGATGTTGTTCGGCTCGCTCTGGACCGTTTGGGCACGGATTTCCGCGCATTGGGATAAATTGGGATAAGCTTTAGTGCACCAGATGCGGGCTCTCGCTAGTATTTTCTCATCGGGAATGGCGCTAACCCCAGCACGTGCCGGCGAGCCACAAACCACAACCGGCTATTGATCGCACTCAATTCCGGGGTGCTGCGAGTCAGATAGCGGGCCACACAGCCTCCGCGAGCCAGTGCGCTCACGCCTCCAAAGATCCCCGTGGTCTCGTCAATGGTCTGTTGCAGCGCCTTGGCAACTTTTTCCCAGTCCGCAAACCCACCGGCAAACACGCTGAGGCTGGCCATGTAGTTGAAATCCTCCATGACGCCCATCTGAGAGGGATCGCGAAGGTAGGGGGTGATCCTCGTGCGATTCAGCATAAGCGGCTTCTCTTGCAGGAACACTTCGGTTTTCAGGTCCATATCACGAAAGCTCCATCGTTCTCCGCAAGCCAATCTGCCGGCTGCAAATGATTCCAGCACGATTGCCTTGCTCCCCCCACTTAGGTTTATTCGAAGCGTCTGACACAGACTTGCGCCCGCGTGAGGGATAGTGTGATCGGGAACGTATTCGAGGATGGCGTCCTCGCCAAGCTGGATGGCGGTATGTTGGAAGGCAGGTTGCCGGGGGGTACGGTAGACTCTGGTGGCCGAAGGCGTGGTTAGCAAAACGTGTGTTCCGTTCCCCTGCTGCACGCGGGTCATCAAGGAGTCGCCGCCCAAAACGCCCCCGGTCGGATTGAGAAGCATGAGATACGCGGTGCCGTCCTCGAGCTGGAACGGAGTGAGCGCTTGAAGAGGCAGTGTATACCTATATTGCCGCAGAATTGTGCGGCCGCCGCTTCGTGCGAACCTGAGATCCAAGAGGCCATCGCGGCCGGAGCGCTCACGACTCGAACAATAGCCCGTGTCGGATCCAGTGGATGACGCTATCGATTCCCGATCCGTTCTTGAGATTCGTAAAAACGTACGGTCTCTCTCCTCGAATGCGCTTCGCATCCCGGTCCATAATAGCGAGATCTGCGCCTACATAAGGCGCCAGATCGATTTTGTTGATGATCAGCAAGCCGGAATTCATGATGCCAGGTCCGCCTTTGCGTGGAATTTTGTCGCCTTCGGCCACATCGATCACGTAAATGGTGGCATCCACAAGTTCAGGGCTGAACGTTGCCGCCAGGTTGTCTCCTCCACTTTCGATGAAAAGAATGTCCATTCTGGGAAACTGCTTGATCAGCAGGCCGGCTGCTTCGAGGTTCACGGACGCGTCCTCGCGTATCGCCGTATGGGGGCACCCGCCGGTTTCGACCCCCACGATACGTTCCGGCGTAAGAACCCCACGCCGAGTGAGAAACTCCGCGTCCTCACGAGTGTAGATATCGTTGGTGATGACGGCCAGGTCGTAGTCCGTTTGCAATCTTCGGCACAGAGCTTCGACCAGTGCCGTTTTACCCGAGCCCACGGGTCCGCCTATGCCGATTTTCAACGGCTTGCTGATCATGACCGGAACAGTCTGGCCTCAAGGTTGGCGTGCTTCATCGCCGCGATTTCCTGCGCGGGCGCAAAGCTCCAGAGATCCCGCTCATCTTTTCCTTGAAGATCGGCCGCAAGTTTGGCGATGCGAGGCCTGGCTGCCGCGAGGATCTTCTGGCCGCCAAGCTGGCCCAGAGGCAGAAGACGCAGCGCAGCGCCCACCAAAGCAGAGCTGGCCGCGTACAAATAGGAGGACGCCAAAGCTTCTTCCGGCCAGTTCAGGATTGCGCCGGCGATGCCAAAGCACACCGCATGATGGCCGAGTGTGAGATCGCTCGTGATCGCGCCTCCGAATCGCACGGCGAAAGAATCGGTACTCGTATGGACTAAAACCCGCAAGACCTGACGACCCATTTGACGGCTTGCATTTCGCGATTCGCAGGCTACCTTGATGGCGTCGAGCCTCTCATCAAGGGCAACACATCCATCAAAATCCTGAAGCCGGCCTGCCCTTGAGGCACAGAGTGAGACAAGCGCATCGGTCGGTGCGCACATCCCCTCGAGGTGCGCCCAGAGGAAAGCTTCGACGTCCGCGGCATCCCGAACGGTTCCGGCTTGGACACAAAATTCCAGGCCGAAGGAGTGCGCATAAGCACCCGCAGGAAACAGAGCGTCCGTGAACTGGAGCAAACTGAGAAGACTGTCAGTGCTCATGACGGTGCCCATGTCCAATCGGTGCAAAGACAGCCTGACGATGTTGCCACCGCACGCGGAGGCGGTCCAGGAGCTGCACCATCGCTGAGTCGTCCGGCACAAGCAGCTCCTGGTCATCCAGCGCCAGTGGGAAATGCAGGTTGCCTACTTCAAACGAGATTTTCACTGCCTCCGCATAATTCGCGGGAGTAATCGCCAGCACGGATTCCGGAGCAGCATGCACTCTCAGAAACCAGTCCGGCTCGATCCACACGACCGCGCCGGCATGAAGTACCGTTCCCGTCGGCAGGGCGATGGCGATCTCGCGTCCGTGCGACGTAGTAAAGCGCCCGCGGACCCAGCGGCGCTGTTCGGACGTGAGAAGGAGGGTGTCCAACTCCTTCCCACGGAGGTCCTCTTCGCGGATATCCCGAATCACGTGATCCACAATGACCATTCGCGTTCCGTTTCCTCAAAACAAGAAATAGCGTTGCGCCAAGGGAAGCACGGCCGCAGCTTCGCACGTGAGGAGCTTGCCGTCGGCGCGAACTTCGTACGTGTCGGGGTCAACATCGATTTGCGGAAGCGCGTCGTTGTGAACCATGTCACGCTTGGTAAGCCCGCGGCAACGCTTCACAGGCACGATATTCTTTTTCAGATTCAGACGCGCGGGAACACCCGCTTCCACGGCGGACTTCGAGACAAAGGTCAAAGACGTACTCTGTACCGCGCCTCCGTAGCTTCCATACATGGGACGATAGATGACCGGCTGCGGCGTGGGAATGGACGCATTGGGATCGCCCATGGTTGACCACGCAATGAAGCCGCCCTTGAGAATCATCTCCGGCTTCACACCAAAGAACGCGGGCTTCCAGAGCACGAGATCGGCAAACTTCCCCACTTCCACCGATCCTACCTCGTGAGAGATGCCGTGGGCAATCGCCGGATTGATGGTGTACTTCGCAACGTAGCGGCGAACGCGCAAATTATCGCTTCCCGATTTCTCCCCAGACAGGGCTCCGCGTTGCCGCTTCATTTTGTCCGCAGTTTGCCAGGTACGGGTGATCACTTCTCCGATGCGTCCCATTGCCTGCGAATCCGAAGACATCATGCTGATTGCTCCGAGGTCGTGCAGCACATCTTCAGCCGCGATCGTCTCTGCACGGATGCGGGATTCCGCAAACGCCACGTCCTCGGGAATGGAGGGACTGAGGTGATGGCAAACCATGAGCATGTCCAGGTGTTCGTCAAGGGTATTGACGGTGAAAGGCATTGTGGGGTTTGTGGAAGAGGGAAGGCAGTTCGCTTCTCCACAGACTTTGATGATGTCGGGCGCATGTCCCCCGCCCGCTCCTTCCGTGTGATAGGTGTGAATGGTGCGTCCTTTGAATGCCTGAATGGAGTCCTGGACGAAACCTGCTTCGTTCAACGTGTCGGTGTGAATGGCTACTTGAACGTCGTATTCCTCGGCCACCGACAATGCACAGTCGATAGCCGCGGGAGTGCTCCCCCAGTCTTCGTGAAGCTTCAGGCCAATGGCGCCCGCTTCGATCTGCTCGCGAAGGGGTGCGGCGCTCGACGAATTGCCTTTGCCGAGGAAGCCGAGGTTGATGGGAAATGCTTCCGCAGCTTCCAGCATGCGCTGAAGATTCCATGCGCCGGGCGTGCATGTGGTCGCATTTGTCCCGGTTGCAGGTCCCGTGCCTCCCCCAAGCAGTGTAGTAAGACCACCAGAGAGCGCGGTCCACACGAGTTGCGGACAGATAAAATGAATGTGGGAATCGATTCCACCGGCGGTGACAATCTTCCCTTCGCCGGCGATCACTTCCGTTCCTGCTCCTACCACGAGTCCTGCCGTTACTCCAGTCATGATGTCCGGATTTCCCGATTTACCAATCCCAGCGATGCGCCCGCCGCGAATGCCGATGTCCGCTTTAACGATTCCCCAATGGTCGATGATGATGGCGTTTGTGATGACGAGGTCCAGGGAGCCCTCTGCGGAAGTAGCTGTTGCGGACTGGCCCATTCCGTCGCGAAGTACTTTTCCGCCGCCGAATTTGGCTTCATCGCCGAGAGTGGCAAAATCGCGCTCGATTTCCACAAGCAAATCGGTATCAGCCAGCCGTATACGATCACCCGCCGTAGGGCCGTAGAGTTGAGCGTATTGCCGGCGGGGAATATTAAGGCTCATCGGAGTAGTTTTCCTTAGGCGCGTTCGTGAAAGCCATCTGCCGCCGCGCGCCGCACTGCGGACTCCTTGGTGGACGGGTTCGCGGGGCCATTCGTGAGGGAATTGAGGCCGTGTACGGTCGCGGCGCCGCCGAGTTCCACGAGTTCGACCACCTTGGTGTCACCGGGCTCGAAGCGCACTGCCGTGCCTGCCGGAACATTCAAACGCATGCCAAAGGCTTGTCCCCGGTCGAATCGGAGCGCGCGATTCACTTCAAAAAAATGAAAATGGGAGCCTACCTGAACCGGACGATCTCCCCTATTGGCCACCTCGATTTGCACGAGGAGGCGTCCCGCGTTTGCGGTCACCGGCGTTTCTGCTAGTAGATATTCTCCGGGAATCATCGACCGGTACTGTCCTCTGCCTCAGATCAAGAGCTTCCAGTGGTTGTTATCGGATCGGGTTGTGAATGGTGACCAATTTCGTGCCGTCAGGGAACGTTCCCTCGACCTGCACTTCCTCGACCATCTCCGCTACGCCTTCCATCACGTCTTCGCGCGTGAGGATCGTACCGCCAAATTCCATGATGTCTGAAACCAATCTTCCGTCGCGGATGGCTTCCAGCAGCTCCGCTGTGATCAACGCCACTGCTTCTGGATGATTCAGGCGAAGACCGCGGGCTCTGCGCTTCCGCGCCAAGTCCGCCGCGGTGACGATGAGTAGCTTGTCGATCTCCCGGGGAGTCAGGTGCATCCATCAATCTCACACGCCGAGCAGATGCACTACACTATCAGAAGGACGCTCCTTTGGACTACCTTCGTCGGCGATGTGTCCCCGCCGCATGACATAGAACCGGTCAGCGATGGACCACACAAAATCCAGGAATTGCTCAACCAGCAGGATCGAAATCTTCAGCTCATCACGAATCAATTTAATGGCTTCATCGATCTGCTGGACGATGGACGGCTGGATTCCCTCAGTGGGCTCGTCCAAAATTAGCAGCTTCGGCTGCGTAACCAGGGCTCGTCCGATGGCAAGTTGTTGTTGCTCGCCCCCGCTCAGTACGCCGCCTTTGCGTTGCCGCAATCGGCCGAGCACGGGAAAGAGATCAAACACCCGGGCAGGTATCGCTTGCTCTGCGACTTGCCGCCCCGATAGAGCGGCAAGCCCAACCACCAGATTCTCCTCCACGCTCAAATGAGGAAAGATTCCACGGCCTTGCGGCACGTAGCCGATGCCACGCCGGGCCCGTTCGAATGGCGGAAGCATGGTGATATCCGCACCATCAAAGAAAATCTTACCCTGCGATAGCGGATGGAGTCCCACGATGGTGCGAAGCAGCGTGGTCTTTCCAACACCATTCCTTCCCAACAGCGTGACGGTCTCGCGGTCACCCAAGCGCAGGTCGATTTCGTAGAGTACGCGGCTCATCCCGTAGGCGCAGGATACGCCTTCAAGAGTAAGCACAGCGCAGCTCCTGTGCTCGCCCAAGATAGATGGCGGCTACCTCGGGATCCGTCCGAACCTCCTCGAAACTGCCTTCCTTCAGCAAGCGCCCCTGATGCAAGACTGTTACCGACCCTCCCAGTTGTTCCACGAAGGCCATGTCATGGTCGATGACCAGGAATCCGTGCCATGCGGATAGCCGCCGCACGAGTTCGGCTGTTTGCGCGGCTTCCGCGTGGGACATTCCCGCAGCGGGCTCATCGAGCAGCAGCAATTCGGCATTCGATGCGACCACGATCCCGATTTCCAGCCACTGTTTTTGGCCATGTGATAGTTGGCCCGCCCGGGCATCGCGCTTACCAACTAAGCCGATAATCTCCAGAATTTCCTCGACGTCTTTATCAATTCTTGATCTCTCTCTCCGCGTGAAAGAAGCCCACCAATCCCGGTTTGGGCGCGCCGCGAGCACAAGGTTTTCTCTTACGGTAAGACCCTCCAGGATTCCCGGCGCTTGGAATTTCCGGCAGATGCCCTTGCGCACGATTTTGAATTCCTCAAGGCGTGTAATATCTTCACCCTTGAACAGAACCTTCCCCGCCGATGGTCGTACCCGCCCAATGATGGCGTCCAGCAAAGTGGATTTGCCCGCGCCATTGGGTCCGATCAGCACCCTGACCTCACCCGCCCTCATCGAAAAGTTCACGTTATCCACGGCCTTAAAGCCGTCGAAGGAAACCGTGAGGTTCTCGACGCGCAACAGCTCTTCAGACATTTCTAACTTCGCCTCCCATACGGCCATGTACATCCAACACAGGTTCTGCCGCCTTGCTTCGGATCGGAAGGTTTTCTAAATTTCGCGAGAAATCTCCAGCCATGAAGCCGTTGCCAGTGTTCTCCGATGCCGCTCAGGCCTCGCGGAAGGATCATCACCACAACCACAAACAACAGACCCATGACAAAGAGCCATAATTCCGGCAGGGCGCTGCTGATCCGGTCTTTGCCGAAATTGACCAACAAAGTGCCGATGATGGCCCCAAGTAAGCTGCTTCGTCCGCCTACTGCCACCCAGATGACCATCTCGATCGAGGGCACAACGCCAACCATCGCCGGCGAGATCACGCCAACGTGCAGGGTGAACAAGGCGCCCGCTACTCCGGCGCAAGCCCCACCGATGGCGAACGCCACAACTTTATAAGGCGCGGGGTTGTATCCCAGAAAACGCATCCGGTTTTCTCCATCGCGGATGGCCATCAGGATTTTCCCAAAGTCTGTCGAAAGCACCCATTGCAGGGCGGCGAAGACCAGTGCTAGGAGCGCCAGAGTCAGCCAGTACAGGAGGCGTTCGGTGCGCGGATCAGCCAATGGAAATCCAAACAGCGCGCCAAAATCGGTGAGACCGTTGAATCCACCGGTGTAGGATTGCTGGCTGATCAGAAGAGTGCCAAACGCCAGCGCCAAGGCTTGTGTGATCAGCGCGAAATAAACGCCCCCCACCCGCCGGTGAAACACGAGCCACGCAAGACCCGCGGCGGCAAGCGATGGCGCCGCTAGCGCTGCTACAAGCGCAAACTTCGTATTGTGGAACACGCTCCACCAACCCGGCAGATGATCCATCCCCGTCCAAACCATGAAGTCCGGCAAATCGCCCGGCGCCAGAGCAGCCAGCTTCAGATGCATCGCGATGGCGTAACCACCCAACCCGAAAAATACGCCTTGTCCCAGACTAAGTATTCCGCCCCATCCCCATACCAAGGAGAGCCCGAGCGCCAGAATCGACATGGCAAGAAAACGTCCAAGCAGTGAAACGTCATACGACGAGAGGAAGTAGGGCGCAGCGGCAAATACCAATAGCGTGATTCCATAGCGCAAGGCTTTGGAGCGCAGCAAATCAAGCCTCGATTGCACGGCTGCGCCTCACGACAATGCCTTTCGGACGGAACTGAATGAACAAAATAACCAGGACAAGGAGCAGAACGTCCGCCAGGCTCACACTCGTGAAGATCTGCAGGGAACAGGAGAATAGCCCCACCAGTAATGCCGCCAGAGCGGTCCCCACCAAGCTGCCTAGCCCGCCGACGATAACCACAAGGAACGCATAGACGATGTAGCTTTGTCCAACCGTCGGTGTGACTGGCGAGATCAGCGCAAGAACGGACCCTGCCAGTCCCGCAACGCCAGCCCCCAATGCAAACACGACGAGGTCAACAGTACGCGTATTGACGCCCAAAGCTTCGGCCATCTCCCGATCTTGGTGCACGGCGCGAAGGCGCAGTCCCCAGGCCGTCTTCGCGATGAAGAGAGCAACCAGCCCCAGGACCGCGATGGCCAGTACGATGATGAACAACCGCACGTACGGAAGGTCGAGGCCGGCCAACGTACCGTGCATGCTCACAGAACCGTTGAGCCAGTGGGGAGCAACGACCTCCACGCCGATAGGCCCAAATAAACTTCGCGCGCCCTGCTGCAGGATCAAGCTGATTCCCCACGTTGCCAAGAGTGTGTCCAACGGCCTGCCGTACAACCGCCGGATAACAATCACTTCAAGCAACGCTCCGAACAAGAACGTTCCACCGAACGCCACCGCCAAGGCCACCAGGAATCCGCCGGGACCCGGAAGAACCCGGCAAGCCAGATAGGAAAGATAGCCTCCGAGCATCAGCATCTCGCCGTGAGCCATATTAATCACGTTCATGACTCCAAAGCTCAATGCCAACCCCAGCGCAGCCAGAAGCAGAATGGAAGCAACGCTGATGCCGTTGAATATCTGCCCGGCGATGACGCCGCCTTCACCCATACCTTTTCGCTTTGCCCCTGCTAGTCGGATAATTGCGATTTCACTTTATGAGGCAACTCTTGCCTGGAAAAGCCAGCTGGTCATAGGGATCGGGCATCAAAGGCTCTTTGGATTGCCAGAGAATCTTGAAATCTCCGTTCGGCTCCAACTGCCCGACGTAGGCGGTTTGATACAGGCTTTGATTCCCGGCGAACTTGATCTTGCCCATGCAGGAGTCCTCCCAATCCAACTGCGCTGCGGCCTTTCGCACTGCGTCCGGCTCGAAGCTGCCCGCCTTCCTTACTGCGGCAGCCCACGCCATTACATCGATGTAGCCGTGAGCCATCGGGTCGTCGAGTGCCGCATCCTTGCCGAATTTGGCGCGGTAGGCGGCGACGAACTTCTTGTTAGCAGGAGTGTCCAGAGTCTGAAAATAGTTCCACGCGGCGTAGCTGCCGGCCACCAGTGATGCCCCCATGGCCTTGGCCTCCTGCTCCGCGATGCTGAAGGACATCACCGGCAGTTTCGAAGGGGGCATGCCCGCAGCCGACGCCTGCTTGAAGAACGATACGTTACTGTCTCCGTTCAGAGTATTGAAGATGATGTCTGGTCCGGCCAGCTTGATTTTCGAAATCACGGAACTGAAATCAGTGCCGCCCAGCGGAACGTATTCTTCGCCTGCCACGGTTCCACGGCTCTGCACGATGTGCTTTTTCAAAATCAGATTTGCCGTGCGTGGAAAAACATAGTCCGAGCCCAGCAGGAAAATTTTCTTGTACCCTTTCTGGAAAGCCCAATCTAGCGCCGGCACAATTTGCTGATTTGGTTGTGCACCGGAGTACATGATGTCGGAGGAGCATTCGTTACCCTCGAACTGTACGGGATACCACAGCAGAGAGTGGAAGCGTTCGAACACCGGCAGCATCGCTTTGCGGCTCGCGGAAGTCCATCCTCCGAAAACAGTTGCCACTTTGTCTTGTTGAATCAGTTTCTGCGCTTTTTGCGAGAAAATCGCGGGGTCAGAAGCGCCGTCTTCGATCACCGGCTCGACCTGTTTGCCCAGTGCGCCACCGGACGCGTTGAGCTGGTCAATCGCCAGCATCGTGGCATTCTTTACCGTTACCTCGCTGATAGCCATCGTTCCTGTCAGCGAATGGAGCACTCCTACTTTTACCGCAGGCGTATCCGGCGCGGGGCTCGGGGGCACGTTTGGACGCGCGCCGGCCCCCGCCAGAATACTAGCCGCATAACAGGCCATGAGTGCGAAACCGCTGAGTTTGAGCAAAAAGCGATGATTCATTTTTTAATTCCCTCCTGAGTTGTGAATAAAAAGTCCTTGCAACATGGCCTGGGAGGAACTTAAAACATCAACTGCGTTTGCGCCCACAGCCGACTCGCGCCAAACTTCGCATTGGAAAACGTATTGCCGTGCAGATAGGAATAGGAGAGCTGTAGCTTCGCGTGATGGCCATGCAAGTAGTAATTCAGCCCAACGGAATCTTCGTCGACTCGATGGTAGGGAAAGCTCGGTCCCGCAAACCAGCTATTCGCCGAAGAGCCCGTCAACGGAAATTGCAGCCCGCCCCAATTCACTCCGCTGATTCGCTCGGCAATTTCAAAGCGTCCCGGAACCAGGTAATATCCGGCCTGCTGCGCGTAACCCCACGAATCGTTGGAAACCGTCTTGCCAAACGGCGTCGTTCGCCGGAAATACCCAGTCGTTTGCAACGATAGAAACCCATACCGGAATCCCGCGGTAGAAGTTGCGTTGGTTGTTCTGTCTCCAGCAGCGACATTCTCAAACCCTGAAGGACTAGCGATCGGGTTGAACGCGGCCGAAGCCCACAGCGACAGTTCCGGTGTTTTCACTCCGTCGCGGCTCGGATCGGTTTCCACGTAGCCATACGGCGAAAGAATGTCGTATTGCACATGCCCGATGTAGGCGACCTTACTGTTGAAATTATCCTGCCCTCCGGCATCCAGTGCCCGCACGCTGTTTCCTACCATCCCCGCATAGGAAAAGCGGCCCACTTGCCCGGAGGCTTCCAGGCCGATTGCGCGTGGCAATGAGAAGGAATATTCTGCGGTCGAAAGGTCCGCAAACAGATAATTTCCCGGGCTGTCGTAGTATTGGTAAGTATAAGGAGTCCAGAACCTGCCCGCTTGGAGCACCAATGCGTTCGAAAACGTCTTCGACACGAACGCGTCGAGCATCGACACGCCATTGCTGTCGGTCGCGGTGATTCCTTGAAACTGAAAGAAGTACTTGATGCTCGGATCAAACAAAGTGCCCGACGCCGCGATTCGTCCCAGGTAAGCGTCGAAATTGTTCACCCACTCTGTGCCCGCAACGAACCGGGCATTCCCCGCGTGCGGCTTGAAACCCGTGTAGCGGATTTGGAAGAGTCCGTTCAAATACAGTGAGAAGTCTCTTTCTGAAGACCGGACGAAAAATCCGTTCTCGTAGCCCACCGCAGGCTGCTCGGTTTGTGCGGCAGGTTGCGCCGATGGAGCGGCTGCGGCAGAGGTGGCTAGGGCGGCGGGTGCTGACGCGGACGTTGCCAAGGCGACACCGGCCTTCTCCGTCGGCTGGCTCTCCGATATTGCGGTTTCGGGTGTCGCGCTGGCCGACGTCGCGTTTGCCTCCAACTGCTTCAGTTGGCGCTCGATTGCGGCGATGTGCTCAAGCTCCTCATTCAGTTGGTGCCGCAAGTTGCCCGGGTCCGCTTCGGTCCAGCCCGATTCTGCCCGGTCAAGCTTTGCTTCGAGCGCATGAATAGACTCGAGTGCATTCTTCACTTGTTGACGAAGCTCTGAGTACTCCTTGCTGCGCGCCTTTGCAGGTGATGGAGTAGTTCCCCCAGCCTCGTCTCCATGGCCTGGTGGAACTCCCCACATGAGAAGCAACGACCCTAGGACTGCGCAATTCCGAACAATTCTGCTCTTCAACAAACATCGTGTAGTCGACACAAACTCACCCTTGGTCCAACGCGATCCTCGTTGGCTAACCGACAAACGTCTCTCAAGAATCCTTTACGTGCAGTCCCAGAAAGTGTCAAACGTAAAGAGTGAATTGAAAGGATTCGCTATTTCAATTCAGCCGCTACTCCTGCGGATTCGTAGAGATGCCTTGGCATGTATTCAACGCTTATGTAAATTCCACCGAGAGCGAGGAAACAGCAACGTCGAATCGAGTTCCGTATTAAGGCGGGAATCGCAGAGTACTCTGAACTCGCAAAGAGCATGATGTTCGGTGCATGATCGATCTCCTTACTCTGCTTCCTTAGTGATTTCATCGCCATGGACTGCGAGCGCCTGCTCGATGACAAAGCTTGCGCCTGCGCACAGCCCAGAACCTGCACCGTGATTAGTACAACTTTGTCTTCAAAATCAGTTCCATAGGTCTTCCCGAAAGCTTGCTTTTCGTCATTCAAGACTTTAGATGTTACGATCGGCGGAGCGCACTAGCGAAACGCGCCAATCTACTTGCAAAACCCGCCAGTGGCTCATTGCCACAGTTGCATTAAAAGAGACGCCCGGAATCGACTATGAAGCTAGTCAGGGATCCGGAGGCAATCCTCGAAAGGAATCCTGAACAGAAGCCGATTGAGGGTTTCGCGATTGTGAGTCTTTCTTGTCGGATGACGAGCTAACCGGAACTAACCCCGATCACTTCCTGTTGCCGACAATCCGCCCAGGACCTGACTGTGGTTTCCCACATCGCCGTTTGCACTAACGTTTCTGGGTCCTGACATTAGTGATGCAGATGCCCGACTCGCTGACTACCCGTCTACATCACCCCTGGTGTCGGGTCGCAAATCCGCACCTTTGCAAGCGCGCGCGAGGACAATCC